>NZ_JAMYUS010000002.1:0-393800 GCF_040323255.1 Mesorhizobium sp. M0052
TCTCATCCCCAGAAAGACACTCCACAACAAACCGTAGCCGCTCGTCCATGATGCCAGTCTCTCGCCAAACCATCGCCGGTCCTCCGGCGGACAAGAAAACTGTCACCCATGCTATCGGTCCATTCTGTTACCTATCTATCCGGTTCGGACACCGTGACTTTCTACCCTCCCCCTTGTGGGGAGGGTCGACGAAAGAGCAATTTTGCTCTTTCGTGGGGGTGGGGGTCTTGGCTCCTACCTCTGTTATTCGCGGGAGCGCTGCACCGACGTTAGTTGGCGCTGCACCCCACCCCGGACCTGCGGTCCGACCCTCCCCACAAGGGGGAGGGTAAGCGGAGCTACTCCGCCGGCTCGACATTGGCGTACGCCGCTTCCTCAAGCTCCCGCTTCAGCCTCGCTTCCTCATGCGCCTTCGGCGTGACGAAGCGGCCGAGCAGGAGGTAGGCGACCGGGGTCAGGAACAGCGTCGAGACGGTGGCGAGACCCAGCCCGCCGACGATGACCCAGCCGAGCGCGATGCGCGCTTCGGCACCGGCGCCGGCGGCCAGCACCAGCGGGACCCCGCCGAGGATGGTGCAGATCATCGTCATCATCACCGGCCGCAGGCGGATGATCGAGGCCTGCTCGATCGCCTGGCGCACGCCGAGGCCGCGGTCGCGCAGTTGGTTGGCGAATTCGACGATGAGGATGCCGTTCTTGGCCATGACGCCGACCAGAAGCACGAGGCCAATCTGGCTGTAGGCATTGAGGCTGGTGCCTGACAAAAGCAGCGCAAAGATTGCGCAGGCAAGGCCGAGGGGGACCGTCGCCATGATGATGACGGCGCTGACGAAGCTTTCGAACTGGGCGGCGAGCACCAGGAGGATGATGACCAGCGCGAAGCCGAAAATGGTGATCATGGCGCTGTTGGTCTCGCCGAGCGTCGCGGCTTCGGCCAGCGGCAGGACGCGGCTGCCCGGCGGCAGCAGCGGGGCGGCGATCTGCTCGGCAACGCCGAGCGCGTCACCCAGTGCGAAATTGCCGTTCAGGTTCGAGGTGATCGCCACCGAAGGCTGCTGCTGTTCGCGGGTCAGCGACGGCGGCACGGCGCGCTCGGTCAGCGTGGCGATGGTCGACATCGGCACGAAGCGGCCGTCGGCGGTCTTCAGGAAGATGTTTTCCAGATCGGTCGGATCATTGATCGGGTTGGTGGTCGAGACCAGCTTCACGCCATAGCTGCGGTCGGCGATGTAGACATCGACGACATCGTTGCCGTCGAGCATCGCCTGCAAGGTGTTGGCGAGACCCGATATGTCGATGCCGAGATCGGAGGCGCGCTCGCGGTCGATGGCCACCGCCAGCTGCGGCTGCGTCGGGTCGATGGAAAGCCGCGGCGTCTGGAAGCGCGGATCGGCCTGCATCCGGGCGATGATCTTCACCGCCGCGTCGCCGAGCGCCTTGCGGTCGTTGCCGACCAGCGCGAATTGCAGGCCGTTGCCGGCGCCGCGAATGCCGAGGCTATTGGCCTGCACCGGGAAGATGCGCACGGATGGCACCTGCCGGGTCAGCTGGCTTATCTGCGCCATGATCTCCTGCTGGCTGCGCGTGCGCTCGTCCCACGGCGCCAGCGTCATCACCATGAAGCCGGAATTGTAGGCGCCGTTCTGGCCGGCGTTTTCGAAGGTCGAGACGATCTCGCCGGAATCGCGCAGCGGCTGGATCAGCCGCTCGATCTTCTGCATCTGCTGCGTGGTGTAATCGAGGCTGACGCCTTGCGGCGCGTTGATGCGCAACAGCACGACGGCGCGGTCCTCGCTCGGCGTCAGTTCCTGGCGGATGGTGCCGAACAGGCTGAAGGCGACGCCCGCAAACAGCACCGCAACCAGCAGCACGATCCACGGCGCACCGAGGCAGGCATGCAGGGCGCGCTTGTAGGCCGCGTTCAGCGCGCCACCGACGCGCGCGCCAATGCCGTGACCGCCTTCATGGTGGAGCGATGCGCCGGTCAACATGCGCGAGGCCAGCATCGGGCACAGCGTCAGCGCCACCACGCAGGAGAGCAGCACCGACATGGCGAGGACGAAGCCGAATTCGCGAAACAGGCCGCCGGTCTGTCCCGGCAGGAAGGAGATCGGCACGAAAACGGCAACGAGCGTCAGCGTCGTGGCGATGACTGCGAAGAACACTTCTTGGGCGCCGAGCACGGCGGCGGCACGAGGCCCCATGCCTTCGTTGCGCCGTCGCACGATGTTTTCCAGGACGACGATGGCGTCGTCGACGACAAGGCCGGTTGCCAGCACCAGCGCCAGAAGCGTCAGGATGTTGATGGAGAAGCCGGCGAGATAGATGGCGGCGATGGTGCCAATCATGGCGACCGGCATTGACAGACCAGGGATCAGCGTCGCGCGCCAGTCGAGCAGGAAGATGTAGATGACGATCAGCACCATGGAGATCGACAGGCCGAGCGCGATCTCGACCTCGTGCACGGCGCCGTTGACGAAGACTGCGTCGTCGCTGGTGATCTTGATCGACATGCCCTTGGGCAGGTTTTCCTGCAGCTTGGCGACGGCTGCCTTCACTCCGGTGGAAATATCCAGCGTGTTCGATTCCGCCTGGCGGATGATGCCAAGGCCAATGCCGGTCTTGCCGTCGGAGCGCAACGAGGTCTGGCCGATGTCGGGACCGAGCGTGACGGTGGCGACGTCGCGGATGCGCGTCGTGCCGCCGATGATGATGTTTTCGAATTCTTCCGGCGTCGTCACATCGGCCGTGGTGCGGACGATGAGATCCTGGTTGGTGGTGGTGATCGAACCGGCCGGTGAATCGAAAGCGACCGAGGCAAGCGCTGCCCTCAGATCGGCCACAGTGAAGCCGAGGCTGGCGAGCTTGTTCTGGTCGACATCGATGCGGAAGATCTTGTCGCGGTCGCCATAGACCTGAACGTCGGCGACGCCAGGCACGGCAGCCAGTTCGTCCTCGATCTGGTCCTGGACGATCACCGTCATGTCCTGCACCGACATGGTGTCGGAGGTTACGGCCAGTCGCATCACGGCATCGGAATTGGCATCGGCCTTGATGATGCGCGGCGGGTCGGCGGTCTCCGGTATCATGTTGGCGACACGGCCGACCGCGTCGCGCACGTCGGAGGCGGCGACGTTCAAATCGACGCCATCGTTGAACTCGATGGTGACGCGGCTCTGGCCGAAGGAAGAGGTCGACGAGATCGACTTGACGCCGGAGACGCGGGCGACCGCGCCCTCGATGGTGTCGGTCAGTTCACGGTCGACGGTTTCGGCGGCGGCACCCTCGAAGGCCGTCGACACGGTGACCACGGCGCGGTCAACATCGGGCAGTTCGCGGATTTCGACGCCGTAGAAAGCGGCAAGGCCGGCCACTGCGATCAGCGTGTTCAGCACGAAGGCCATGACCGGCCTGCGGATGAAGAGAGCGGTGAAGCCGGTTTCGCTGGCGGTGCTGACAGGCGCGGTCATGAGCCTTCGGCCGCGTCCGCGGCCCGCTGATCCTGGCCGGCGATGCGGACCGCACCGCCTTCGCTGACGCTCTGGGTGCCCTCGGTCACAACCATGTCGCCATCCTCGATCTCGGCGTCGATCAGCACCGTCTCGGTGTTGCGCTGGATGATGCGCACGGGAACGCGCCTGGCCTTGCCGTCCTCGATCTGCCAGACATAGGCGCCGTCGGAACCCCACAGGATCGCCAGCGGGCTGACGGCCGGGTAGGTGTCGCCGGGGAAGCGCATGGTGATGCCGAACGACATGCCGGCGCGCAGCGAATCCGCTGGATTGGCGATTGCAGCCTTGACCAGCAGAGTGCGGCTCTTTTCGTCGATGTGGTTGTCGATGGCCGACACAGTGCCGGTATAGGCCTTGCTCGGATTGGCGATCGGCGTCGCCGACAGTTGCGCGCCGACCTTGACGGCGGCGGCGAAGCGCTCGGGCACCAGGAAATCGACCAGGATGGAGGAGCGGTCGTCAAGCGTGGCGATCGCCGACTGGCTGGTGACGTAATTGCCGGCCGATATCGGCAGGATGCCGACCGTGCCGGCGATAGGGGCGACGATCGAACGACGCTGCAAGGCGAGTTCGGCATCCTGCAGCGCCAGTTTGGCGCCGGCCAGCACCACTTGGGCATCGGCGACGGCGACCGGGGTCGCGGCGTTGGAGGCCCTCAATGATTTCACCCGCTCGAGCTTGTCCTGGGCATCCTGCAAGGCGAGCTTGGCACGATCCTGCGAGATCACCTCGGTCTCGGAATCGAGAACAGCGATGATCTGCCCCTTTTCGACGCGGGTGCCGGATTGGACGAGAAATTCGACGAGGCGCCCAGAGCTGTATGGGTTGACCGTCACCGAGGCGTTGGCGCGGCCGGTGCCGATCGCCTGCAGGCGATCGTTGATGGTGGCGGTGGTCGCCGGCAAGGCGACGACATTTGCCGGGCGGCCGGCAGCGTTGCGGCCGCCTGCCTGTTTTGTCGTGTCGACCGCACCGGTTGTGGCGGGCGCCGAAGCATAGGTCCAGTCGATGCCCCAGCGTGCCAGAACCTCCGGCGCGCCCGGGAAGAATCGCGCCCAGGCGAGGACAGCCGCGACCAGGATCACAAGCGCAAAAACGATCTGTTTCCAGGCGACCATCGACACTCCGGTTGGCAAAACGTCTACCGGTTTCGCCAAGCAAAAAAACGCGCAGCGACGCACCCGGTATGTGCGAAGCCGCCGCTATATCATGGCTTTATGGCAATTCTGCCGCTTCCATGCACATTAAATCTGCGTAATTTTGCGCACCTGGGGCGGGGATTGAACGTGTCAGCGCAGGCTTTCCAGGTCGCGGATGCGCCTGGCGCTGTCTGCCTCGAGCTGCCTCGTGACGGCGCCGATCAGCGTCTCGGCGACAACGAACAGAGCGGCGGAGGAGTCCCACGCCGAAGGCACGGCGGTGCGTCCGGCAATGACGTGGCGGGCGAAGCGGGCGATCGGCGATAGCCACTGGTCGGTGAACAGCACGATCTGCACGCCGCGCTGATGCGCGGTCTCGGCAAAGCGCACCAGACTGTCCTGGTAGCGCCTGATGTCGAAGATCACCAGCACGTCGCGCTTGCCCATGTCGATCAGCCGGTCGCGCCAGATGCTCTCCTGGCCGGCGAGGTGATAAACATCGGGCTGGATGATGGCGAGGTGGGCGGCCATGTAGCGCGCCAACGGATCGGTGAAGCGGCCGCCGATCAGGAATGTCTTGCCGCGCCGTTCGGCGAGCCTTGCGGCGATGTCGGCAAGCTGCCTGTCGGAGAGATGCCTGAAGGTCTCGCGCATATTGTCCAGCGTCGCCTCCAGCATTGGCGACACGGCACTGCTGCCTGGCGAGGCCGGATTGAGCGTGCGCGATGCCGGCGACTGCAATTGCGCCGCCAGTTCGTCCTGCAGCGCCGACTGGAATTCGGGATAGTTCTGGAACCCCAGCCTCGAGACAAAGCGCAGGATTGTCGGCGACGATACGCCGGCGGCGGTCGAGAACTCGGCGACCGTCTTCAACCCGATCAGCGGATAGTTTGCAATCAGCGTTTGCGCGGCGCGGCGCTCGCCGGCCGGCATCGTGCCGATGCGGTCCGAAATCAGTTCGGCAATGCTGGAAATCATCGTTTTCCCCACCCCTGAGCCCGTCCAGACCGCTTCCCCGAAATCGCGTTTGACAAAGCCGGACAAACTGTATGAAATCATCCACAGGGACGCAATGAGGCAAAATACGTAACATAAGATACAGCGCTCCCCAGGGGACGGCAGATTATGGAGAGAGCACGGCCCGCCAGCCTTGCATCGTCTGATACCATAGGGGTGACGAACCCCGGCGGGTCCAGCCCTTTAGTGCTGACCTGCGACCACGCTTCCAACATCCTGCCATCCGAATTCGGCACGCTTGGCCTGCCGGCCGAAGATCTCTCCCGCCACATCGCCTGGGACCCCGGCGCGCTGCCGGTGGCCCGCCGCATCGCGACCGCCCTCGATGCGACGCTCATCGAAACCCGCATCTCGCGCCTGATAATCGACTGCAACCGTCCGCTCGACGCACCGGACCTGGTGCCGCCGGTCAGCGAGACGACGGCCATTCCGGGCAATGCCGGCCTGTCGGACAGTGAGCGCGCCGAGCGCATCGCTTTGTCGTGGCGGCCGTTCCACGACACGATCGCATCGATCATCGACGACCGGCAGGCGCGTGGGCAGGAGACCCGGCTGGTGTCGGTGCACTCCTTCACCCCGGTCTACAAGGGCAAGAACCGGCCCTGGCATATCGGCATCATCCACGATGACGACCGCCGGCTGGCGTCGCCGCTCATAGCGGCGCTGCAGCGGCTCTCCGGCGTCACTGTCGGCATCAACGAGCCCTATTCGCCGGCCGACCGCGTCTATTTCACTTTGGAGCGCCATGCACGCTCGCGCGGCCTTGCCTGCGCAATGATCGAAATCCGCAACGACGAGATCTCCGGCGAGACCGGGCAGCGGAAATGGGCGGATCTGCTCACAGGCATTTTTTCTGACCTGGAACCCGAGGAGGCCAAGGGTTCCCGGCGACACGCAGTGGGAAAGTCAGTTCAATCGGCCAGCTAGAAAAACAGGGGACGAAAATGGCAGGACCGGACAAATCAGACGCTGAAAGATCGGAGGATGTAAAAACCCTCCATAGCATGGGCTATGCCCAGGAGTTGGCTCGCCGCATGAGCGGCTTCTCGAACTTCGCTATTTCCTTTTCGATCATTTGCATTCTGGCGGGCGGCATCACGTCCTTCCCGCTGGCCATGGCGACCGGCAGCGGCTTCGAGGCGACTGTCGGCTGGGTCATCGGCGGCGTCTTTGCACTTGTCGTTGCCGCGTCCCTTGGCCAGATCGGCTCGGCCTATCCGACGGCCGGCGGTCTCTACCACTGGTCGTCAATTCTCGGCGGGCGCGGCTGGGGCTGGGCCACGGCCTGGATCAACTTGCTCGGCCTGGTCTTCGTCGTCGCCTCGGTCAATGTCGGCGTCTACGCGCTGTTCAAGGACCTTGTCTGGTCCGGCGTGTTCGGTAACGACGTCTCCGCGTGGGGCTATCAGGAGCAGGTGATCGGCGTTGTGATCATCACGGTCGCGCAGGCGCTGATCAACCATTTCGGTATCAGGCTCACCACCATGCTGACGGATTTCTCGGGCTACCTCATTCTGGTCGTCGCCGTCGTGTTGACCGCGATGTTCCTGATCTGGGGCGCAAGCTGGGATTTCTCGCGGCTCACCACCTTCGTCAACAACACCGGTGATCCAGGCGCAGGCTACGTTCCGACCGCACGGACGGCACTCGTCGCCTTCCTGATCGGCCTGCTCTACCCACTCTACACCATCACCGGCTTCGACGCTTCGGCCCACACGTCCGAAGAGACCCACAATGCCCGCGTGGCGGTGCCGCGCGGCATGATCCATTCGGTTCTGTGGTCGCTGGTGTTCGGCTTCGTCATGGCCGTTTCGTTCGTACTGGCCAGCCCCGATCTGGCAGCGACGGCCAAGGATGGCGCCAATGCCTGGTTCAATCTCTTCAACAATCTGCCGGCGCCATTCCTGCTGAAGAGCATCATTGCCATCGCGATCGTGCTGGCGAACTTCATCTGCGCGCTCGCCGGACTGACGTCGACCTCGCGCATGATCTTTGCCTTCGCGCGTGACGGCGGCCTGCCCGGTTCGTCGGTGTGGAAAACCGTCAGCCCGACATGGCGCACGCCCGTGGCGGCGATCTGGCTCGGAGCGGTGCTCGCAGTCGCAGCGACATTGTACTCGCCGGCTTTTGCCGCACTGGCGGCCGGCTGTGCATTGTTCCTCTACGTGTCCTACGCCATGCCCGTGGCCGCCGGCCTGCTTGCCGAGGGCAAGAGCTGGACCGAATTCGGCCCGTTCCGCCTCGGCATCTGGTCCAAGCCGTTCGCCGTCATCACGGTGCTTGGCGTTCTGGTGCTGATGTATGCCGGCATCCAGCCGCCCTTCGACATCCTGATCAACTATGCCATCGGCCTGATCGTTCTGCTGGTGGTTCTGTGGTTCGGCATCGAATCGCGCCGCTTCAAAGGCCCGCCGATCGGCGCCGACATTGCTCGCCGCGCTTCCGAGATCGCGGCCGCGGAAGCAGCCGTCGGCCAGACGGCAGGCTAACAGCAAAGACTAGATGCTCCGGCCGGCGCAAGCCGACCGGGGCAGGGCCGGCCAGCTAAGAATGCAAAGGGGACTACAATGGCAGCACCGGGTTATTCAGACACAGACAAGGCGGAAGACGTAAAGCACCTCCATTCCATGGGCTACGCCCAGGAACTTGAGCGGCGGCTAAGCCGCTTCTCCAACTTCGCCGTTTCCTTCTCCATCATCTGCATCCTGTCGGGCGGCATCAATTCGCTGGCGCAGGCAACGTCGGGCGCCGGCGGTATCGGTATCGGCATCGGCTGGCTGGTCGGCTGCTTCGTTTCGCTCACCTTCGCGGTCGCCATGTCGCAGATCAGCTCGGCCTATCCGACGGCCGGCGGCCTCTATCACTGGGGTTCGATCCTTGGCAATCGCGGCACCGGCTGGGTGACGGCCTGGCTCAACCTGCTCGGCCTGATCACCGTGCTCGGCGCCATCAATGTCGGCACCTGGACGTTCTTCATCGGCGCCTTCGGGCCGACGCTCGGCATCGAGGGTACGCTGACCAATCAGATGATTTTCCTGGTCATCATCACCGGCGCCCAGGCCCTGATCAACCATCTCGGCATCAAGCTGACTGCGAAGTTGACCGACTTTTCGGGCTACCTGATCTTCTTCGGCTCGATCCTGATTGCTGTCGTCTGCCTGTTCTCCGCCGAGACCTGGGATTTCAGCCGGCTCTTCACCTTCCACAACTACTCGGGTGAGGCCGGCGCCAGCGTCTGGCCGTCCGTCTCGAACGCCTGGGTGTTCGCTCTCGGCCTTCTGCTGCCGATCTACACCATCACCGGCTACGATGCTTCGGCACACACTTCCGAGGAAACCATCAAGGCGGCCTCATCGGTGCCGCGTGCGATGGTGATGTCGGTTATCTGGTCGGCGGTCTTCGGCTATTTGTTCCTGGCCGCCTTCGTACTGATGATCCCCAACATGGACGACGCCGCCAAGCAGGGTTGGAACGTGTTCTTCTGGGCCTTCGACCAGCGCGTCAGTCCCGGCCTCAAGGAGTTCGTCTACCTCGTCGTGTTCATCGCCCAGCTGTTGTGCGGCCTCGCAACCGTCACCTCGGCTTCGCGCATGATCTTTGCCTTCTCGCGTGACGGCGGCCTGCCGGGCTCGTCTGCACTGGCCAAGGTCAGCCCGACCTATCGCACGCCGGTGGCGGCGATCTGGACGGCGTCGGTCCTGTCGGTGCTGTTCGTCTGGGGTTCGACGCTGGTTTCGGTCGCCGGCACCTCGGCCTACACCATCGTCGTGTCCTGCACCGTCATCTTCCTGTTCCTGTCCTTCACCGTGCCGATCGTGCTCGGCATGGTGGCCTGGGGAACGCCGAAGTGGGACAAGATGGGACCGTGGAACCTGGGCCGTGGCATCTTCATGCTGTTCGGCGTTCTCTCGATCGTGTCGATGATCCTGATCTTCATCATCGGCATCCAGCCGCCGAACGACTGGGCGCTGTACATCACCGTCGGCTTCTTCATCCTGACGGCGATTGTCTGGTTCGCCTTCGAGCGCAATCGCTTCCAGGGCCCGCCGCTGGGGGACATCATCGCGGCACGTCAGGCAGCGATCAAGGCCGCCGAACAGGCGGTCGGCGAAACCGGCCACTGACGTCACCATCATGGCCATGGCCGGCGTGCAGCCGGCTATGGTTTCGTCCTCAACGACCAAGCACTGGAGTGCCAAAGGAAATGGCCGGAAATTTCTCGTTCGATCAGTTGAAGAAAGCGGTCTCCAGTGGCGAGATCGACACGGTGCTGGCCTGCATCGTCGACATGCAGGGGCGGCTCGCGGGAAAGCGTTTCCTGGCGCAGTACTTTGTGGATTCTGCTCATGACGAGACGCATGGCTGCAACTATCTGCTCGCCGCCGACATCGATATGGAGCCGGTGCCGGGCTACAAGGCGGCAAGCTGGTCGAAGGGCTATGGCGACTTCGTCATGAAGCCGGACCTTGCGACGCTGCGGCGGATTCCGTGGCTGGAAAAGACCGCGCTGGTGATCTGCGACGTGCTCGACCACCACACCCATGACGACCTTCCGCATTCGCCGCGCGCGATGCTGAAAAAGCAGGTCAAGCGGCTCACCGAACGCGGCTATATCGGCTACTTCGCCTCCGAGCTCGAATTCTACCTGTTCAACGAGACCTACGATTCCGCCCGCAAGAAGCACTGGCAGGGGCTCGACACCGCGTCGCCTTATATCGGCGACTACCAGATCGGCATCACCACCAAGGAAGAAGGCGTCATGCGCCGGCTTCGCAACGAGATGGAAGCGGCGGGCATCCCGATCGAAAACTCCAAGGGCGAATGGGGCCCGGGCCAGGAAGAGATCAATGTGCGCTATGCCGAGGCGCTCGACATGGCGGACCGCCACGTCATCCTGAAGAACGGCGCCAAGGAGATTGCCGAGTCCGAAGGCAAGTCGATTTCCTTCATGTCGAAATACAATTACGGGCTCGCGGGCAACTCCAGCCACATCCACAATTCGCTGTGGAGCGCCGATGGCAAGACGCCATTGTTCTTCGACAAGAAGGCGGACTGGACTTTGTCCACGCTTGGCCAGCAATGGGCGGCTGGGCAGCTCAAATACGCCAGGGAGTTTACCTGGTTCCTGGCGCCCTACATCAACTCCTACAAGCGCTTCCAGGCCGGCACCTTCGCACCGACCAAGATCATGTGGAGCGAGGACAACCGCACCGCCGGCTTCCGCCTGTGCGGTGAGGGCACCAAGGGCATCCGCATGGAATGCCGCATCGGCGGCGCCGACCTAAACCCCTATCTCGCTTTCGCGGCGCTGATCGCCGCCGGCCTTGCCGGCATCGACGAGAAGCTCGAACTGCAGAAGCCGTTCGTCGGCGATGCCTACCAGGCCTCGCGCCTGCCGGAGATCCCGAAAACGCTGCGTGACGCCACCGAGACGCTGGCCAAGTCGAAGATGCTGAAGCAGGCGCTCGGCGACGATGTGCTCGAACATTATGTCCACACCGCAAAGTGGGAGCAGTTCGAATACGACCGCCGCATTACGGATTGGGAACTGCACAGAGGGTTCGAGCGGTACTAAAACTTTATACAGCTTTAATGTTGACAATGTGGTGAAGTTAGTACCATATGGTACCTGTAAACTGCAGTGCGCTACATTGAGGAGTTTGCAATGTCCAAATATGCGCCGCTCAAGGACTTTCTCATTGCCCAAAATGTCGATCGCGTTCCGATGTCGTTCGCCGAAATCGAGAGAGTGCTCAATCTGCCGCTGCCCGCATCGAAGCAATACCCTGCATGGTGGAGCAACAATCCGAGCAACAATCCCATGACAAGGGAGTGGCTTGAGGCTGGGTTCGAGACCGAATCCGTCAATATAGGGAGTGGGAAACTGGTATTTCGCCGCGTTCGCAAAGAGCCCATTTCGGCGCCGCCCAGTGGTAGCGTGCCTGCCGCGCCAAAGGAGGCGCGCGCGGATCGCCACCCCGGTTTTGGTTTCATGAAGGGCCTGATAACAATCGAAGCCGGATTTGATATCACCAAACCTTTCGATGACGAGCCATGGGACGGGGGCTATCTGGGCGGTGAGGCTGACGCGCGTCACGGCAAACTTGCGGTGCGTAAATGAGCGAAGGGCCAAACCTGCTTCTGGATACATGTGCGATGATCTTTGTCGCCAACGATAGTCTGATCGATCCGCACGCAAGCCGGGAGATTTCGGAAGCGGCCTATGACGGCCGTCTGTATCTTTCGCCGATGTCGGCATGGGAGATCGGAATTGGCGTAGCCAAGGGCCGGCTCAATCTGCCATTGGCGCCACTCGACTTCGTGGAGCGATTCATCGAGCGAATGTCGGCAAAGCTCAGCGCTATCTCACCAGCCATTCTGATTGCGTCATCCAACCTGCCCGGTCCGCCTCATGGTGATCCCACGGATCGGATACTGATGGCAAGTGCGAGAGCGTTGGACATGGTTCTGGTGACGCGTGACGAGCCCATCCTTCGCTATGGCCGCAATGGCCATCTGCGCACCCTAGCCTGCTAACTTGGAGTATCCTTTGGAAACCGTAAAACTCAAATCGCCCATCGATGGTTCGATTTACGCCGAGCGGCCGATCGCGACCGACCAGGCGATCAATGCCGCGGTCGAGCGCGCCAAGGCGGCGCAGGAGAAGTGGGCGCTGACACCGATCGTCGAGCGCGGCAAATTTATGCTGGCGATGCTCGAAGCGCTGGTCGCGATGACCGACGAGATCGTGCCGGAGATCGCCTGGCAGATGGGGCGACCGGTGCGCTATGGCGGCGAGTTCGGCGGCGTCAGGGAACGCACCAATTACATGGTCGAGATCGCTGAAGCCGCGCTGAAATCCGTGCCGGCATCCAACCCGAAGGACGGCTTCCGACGCTATGTGAAGAAGGATCCGCTCGGCGTCGTCATGGTGATCGCGCCGTGGAACTATCCCTATCTGACCGCCGTCAACACCATCGTGCCGGCACTGATGGCCGGCAATACCGTTATCCTCAAACATGCGGCGCAGACGCTGCTGGTCGGCGAACGGTTCCAGCAGGCGTTCGACAAGGTTGGGCTGCCCAAGGGCGTGTTCCAGAATGTCGTGCTGAACCATGCCCAGACCGAGAAGCTGCTCGGCTCGGGCAAGATCGACCATGTCAATTTCACCGGTTCGGTCGGCGGCGGCCGCGCCATCGAGAAGGCGGCGGCCGGCACCTTCATGACGCTCGGGCTCGAACTCGGCGGCAAGGATCCGGCCTATGTGCTGCCCGACGCCAAGCTCGACCATGCGGTGGCCAATCTGGTCGACGGCGCCTTCTACAATTCCGGCCAGTGCTGCTGCGGCATCGAGCGCGTCTATGTGCATGAGAAGGTCTACGACCAGTTCGTCGAAGGTTTCATCGCCGAGACGAAGAATTATGTTGTCGGCAATCCGCTGGAACAGGCGACGACAATGGGGCCGATGGCGCAGGCGCGCTTTGCCGACCTGATCCGCGAGCAGAAGGCCGAGGCGCTGCGCAAGGGTGCAATCGCACACATCAATATGAAGGTGGCTAACGACAAGGCCGGCTCGCCCTATCTGGCGCCGGAAGTGCTGACCGGCGTCGACCACCAGATGAGCGTCATGCGCGAGGAAAGTTTTGGCCCGATCGTCGGCATCATGAAGGTGCGTAACGACGAGGAGGCGATCGCGCTGATGAACGACAGCCCCTACGGGCTGACCGCTTCGATCTGGACCGGCGATATCGAGCATGCGGTGGCGATCGGCGACCGCGTCGAGACCGGCACCGTGTTCATGAACCGCTGCGACTACCTCGATCCGGCGCTGGTCTGGACCGGCGTCAAGGACACCGGCAAAGGCGTCGCCCTTTCGGCGCTCGGCTACGACAATCTGACCCGGCCGAAATCCTTCCATCTGCGCGAAGCCATCTGATTTTTTGAAAGACAAGACATGTCCAAGCTGATCTCCAAATGGAACTACCCGACCACCGTCCGCTTCGGCGCCGGGCGCATCAAGGAACTGCCTGAGGTGCTCGCTGCCACCGGCATTAAGCGGCCGCTATTCGTCACCGATCCGGGGTTGGCGAAACTGCCGGTCGTCGCTTCGACGCTGAAAATCCTCGACGACGCCAAGGTATCCTATGGCGTGTTCTCCGAGGTGAAGCCGAACCCGGTCGATTCTAACCTCACCGCCGGGATCGCCGTGTTCAAGAAGGGCAAGCATGACGGCGTCATCGCCTTCGGCGGCGGTTCAGCGCTCGATCTCGGCAAGCTGATCGCGTTCCAGGCTGGCCAGACGCGGCCGATCTGGGACTTTGAGGATGTCGGCGACTGGTGGACGCGCGCCAATTCGGATGCCATCGCGCCGATCATAGCCGTGCCGACCACTGCCGGCACAGGCTCGGAAGTCGGGCGTGCCGGCGTCATCACCAATGAGGCGACGCACACTAAGAAGGTGATCTTCCATCCGAAGCTTTTGCCGGCAATCGTCATTGCCGATCCGGAACTGTCGGTCGGCATGCCCGGCTTCATCACCGCCGGCACCGGCATGGATGCGCTGGCGCACTGCCTCGAAGCCTATTGCGCGCCGGGCTATCACCCGATGGCCGACGGCATTGCGGTGGAAGGTGTGCGCCTGGTGTTCGAGAACCTGCCCAAGGCCTACGCCAACGGCAAGGACCTTGTCGCGCGCGCGCACATGATGAGTGCGGCCGCCATGGGTGCTGCCGCCTTCCAGAAGGGTCTTGGCGCCATCCACTCGCTGTCGCATCCGATCGGCGCGCTCTACGACACCCATCACGGCATGACGAATGCGGTGTTCATGCCCTATGTCTTGGCCTTCAATCGCGACTCCATCGAGGAGCGGATTGCCCGGCTCGCTGCCTATTGCGGCATCAAGGGTGGCTTCGACGGCTTTGCCAAAGCGATCATCAAGCTGCGCAAGGAATTGAAGGTGCCGCATGCGCTGCCCGATCTGATCAAGGGGCTCGACATGGACAAGAAGCGCAAAGGGCTGATCGCCGACATGGCGGTGGTCGATCCGACCGCCGGCGGCAACCCGGTCAGGCTGACCAAAAAGGCGGCGCTGACGCTGCTCGAGAACACTATCGCCGGCACTGTCTGAGGCGGTTTCTGCGCCGGACGTGATCTAAAAACGAAGGGAAAGGAAGGGCAAGGGGGCAAAAAGCAAGGCAATAAACCATTAGCCGGGAAATTAAGTCGAGGCTAATTGCTACAGCCGGTTAAAAAGAGTTAACTTTTCGTACCGCCGGGGGCCAGTTTCAAAAAGCTTTCATCTGGCTGTCATATGAAACCGATACCGCATCGCAGGCGTCCAGGACGCCAGTTCAACGGAGAGAACACATGTTCAAGTTCACAGGGAAAGTGCTTTCCCTTTCGGCCGTCGCCCTCATGGCGACCTCTGCTATCTCGTCGGCCCAGTCCATGGATGAACTGGTTGCCGCTGCGAAGAAGGAAGGCCAGCTCACGACCATCGCGCTGCCGCATGACTGGTGCGGCTACGGCGCCGTCATCGACGGCTTCAAGGCAAAGTATCCTGAGATCACCATCAACGAACTCAACCCCGATGCCGGCTCCGGCGACGAGGTCGAGGCGATCAAGGCCAACAAGGACAACAAGGGCCCGCAGGCGCCCGACGTCATCGACGTTGGCCTGTCCTTCGGCCCGACCGCCAAGGCTGACGGCCTGATCCAGCCCTACAAAGTGTCGACCTGGGACTCGATCCCCGACAGCGCCAAGGATGCCGATGGTTACTGGACCGGCGACTACTATGGCGTGCTATCCTTCCTGGTGAACAAGGACCTCGTCAAGGAAGCGCCTGCTGACTGGGCTGACCTGCTGAAGCCGGAATTCGCCAACACCGTGGCGCTTGCCGGCGACCCGCGCGCCTCGAACCAGGCCATCCAGGCCGTCTACGCGGCCGGTATTTCCGGTGGTGCGGCTGCCGGCGAAGCTGCTGGCACTGCTGGTCTCGACTTCTTCAAGAAGCTTAACGCCGCCGGCAATTTCGTGCCGGTCATCGGCAAACCGGCGACCCTGGCACAAGGCCAGACGCCGATCCTGGTGACCTGGGATTACAATGCACTTGCCGGTCGCGACACGCTGAAGGGCAATCCGCCCGTCGACGTCGTCGTGCCCAAGACCGGTGTCGTTGCCGGCGTCTATGTGCAGGCGATCAGTGCTTTCGCACCGCATCCGAACGCTGCCAAGCTCTGGCTGGAGTATCTCTACTCCGACGAAGGCCAGATCGGCTGGCTGAAGGGCTATTGCCACCCGATCCGCTTCAACGATCTTGCCAAGAACGGCAAGCTCCCGGCGGACGTGATGGCCAAGCTGCCGCCGGCCGAGGCTTACGCTGCCGCGGTGTTCCCGACGCTGGACGAGCAGGGCAAGGCAAAGGAAGCCGTCACCAAGAACTGGGATGCCGTCGTCGGCGCCAACGTCAAGTAAGGCTTGAAACCAACCGGGCGGCCTCGCGGCCGCCCGGTGTTCCTCGGAGACGGTAGCCGGCGCATGACAGATATCTCGCTTTCCGATCACGCAGTTGCCGGGAAGACCGCGCCCCCCAGCGAGGCGCGTGCAATGCGACTGCCGACGCAATGGCTCGGCGTTGCGCCATTCTTCATCTTCGCCATCATGTTCCTGATCCTACCCACGCTCTATCTGATGCTGGGTGCATTCCAGAACGATGCCGGCGAATTCACGTTCGAAAACATAGCAGCACTGGCGCAGCCATCGATTGTCGCCGCCTACTGGATCTCGCTCAAGGTCAGCCTTTCCTCGTCGCTGATCGGCGCCTTCGCAGGTCTCGGCATCGCCATCGCCATCGTGCGCGGCGGCCTGCCGGAGTGGATACGTTCGGCGACGTTGACATTCTCCGGCGTGGCTTCCAATTTCGCCGGCGTACCGCTGGCCTTCGCCTTCATCGCCACGCTCGGCCGGCTGGGCCTTGCCACGGTGATGCTGAACACTTTTTTCGGTCTTAATATCTACGCGCACGGCTTCAACATCCTGTCGTTCTGGGGCCTGACGCTGACCTATGTCTATTTCCAGATTCCCCTAATGGTGGTCATCATCACGCCGGCGATCGACGGCTTGAAGAAGGAGTGGGGCGAGGCTGCGGCGACGCTTGGCGCCACCCAGACGCAATACTGGCGCATGGTGGTCATCCCGGTGATCTGGCCGAGTTTCCTCGGCACGGTCATCCTGCTCTTCGCCAATGCCTTCGGCGCCATCGCCACCGCCTATGCGCTGACCGGCTCTTCACTCAACATCGTGCCGATCCTGCTCTATGCGCAGATACGCGGTGACGTGCTGCACAATGCCCATCTCGGCTATGCGATCGCCTTCGGCATGATCGTCATCACCGGGCTGGCCAATGTCTTCTACATCTGGTTCCGGACGCGCTCGGAGAGGTGGCTGAAATGAAGTCCGGAAAATTCTGGGCCTGGGTCGTCTTCGGGCTGGGCGCGGCCTATTTCTTCATTCCGCTGATCGCGACGGTGGAATTTTCCTTGCGCATGCGGCGCGGCGCTTATTCCTTCGACGCCTATCAGATCGTGCTTGGCGACCCTCGTTTTCAGGCGACCTTTGGCTACTCAGTGCTTGCCGCCATCTTCACCATCATTCTGGGCGTGTTGATCGTGGTGCCCGCCGCCTACTGGATTCGACTGCGCCTGCCGCAACTGCGCCCGATCGTAGAGTTCATCACGCTGCTGCCGCTGGTCATTCCCGCCATCGTCATCGTCTTCGGCTATATCAGGATGTACGGTTCGAATTCGCCGCTGCCGTTCCTGGCGACCGACATGGGCACAAATGCCTTGCTGGTCATCGGCTATGCAATGCTGGCGCTGCCCTACATGTATCGCGCGGTCGATACCGGACTGCGCACCATCGACGTCAGGACGCTGACCGAAGCGGCGCAGATCCTTGGCGCCGGTTGGGGCACGATCATTGGTCGTGTGATCCTGCCCAATGTGCTGATCGCCGTGCTGTCGGGCGCCTTCCTTACCTTCGCCATCGTCATTGGCGAATTCACCATGGCCAGCTTGCTCAACCGGCCCGCCTTCGGCCCCTATCTGCAAAACGTTGGCGCCAACCGCGCCTATGAGCCGGCGGCGCTTGCCATCATCGCCTTCGCCATCACCTGGGGCTGTATGTCGCTGATCCAGATCCTGTCCCGTTTCGCGCCGAGATCGGCGAACCGCCCGAACTGATCGACAAAGTACTGATCGAAAGAAAAAGCCATGGCCGAACCATTCCTCTCCATCCAGCATGTGCGAAAATCCTTCGGCGCCACCACCGTGGTCGAAGATTTCAATCTTGATGTCGAGCCGGGCGAGTTCGTTTCCTTCCTTGGGCCATCGGGTTGCGGCAAGACCACCGTGCTGCGCATGGTCGCCGGTTTCGAAGAGCCGTCGGCGGGCAAGATCGTCGTCGCAGGCAAGGACATCACGAGGCTAAAGCCCAACCAGCGCAATGTCGGCATGGTGTTCCAAGCCTATGCGCTGTTCCCCAACCTGACGGTGGCGCAAAACATCGGCTTTGGCCTGAAGGTCGCCGGCATGCCCAAGGCGGACATCGACAGACGCGTGGCCGAGATGCTCGACATCATCAAGCTGCCGCAGATGGCCGACCGCTATCCCTACCAGCTCTCCGGCGGCCAGCAGCAGCGCATCGCGCTGGCCCGCGCCATCGCGCCGAAGCCGAAGCTGCTTTTGCTCGACGAGCCGCTGTCGGCGCTCGATGCCAAGGTACGTGTGTCGTTGCGCGAGGAAATCCGCTCGATCCAGAAGAAGCTCGGCATCACCACCATCTTCGTCACCCATGACCAGGAAGAGGCGCTGTCGATCTCCGACCGCATCGCGGTGATGTATGGCGGCAAGGCCGAGCAGGTCGGCACGCCGTTCGAGATCTACAACCGGCCGGCGACCAAGTTCGTCGCCAACTTCGTCGGCACGCTGAACGTGCTCGAAGGCAAGGTCACTGACGCCGCGGCCGGCACGGTGCAAGTCAACACGCAGGAAGTCTCGCTCAAGGGCAAGCTCAACGGCTCGAAGTCGGGCGACACGCTGTCGCTGGCGCTGCGTCCCGAGGCGATCTCGCTCGGACGCCAGCCCGGTCGCGATTCAAGCCTGTCGGGCGAAATCTCCGAAGTGCACTTCCTCGGCTCAGTCATTCGCGTTCGCGTCGGCATCGGCGGCAACACGGTGTCGCTCGACACCTTCAACAGCCCGGCAACGCCACCGCCCGCGGTCGGCGAGAAGGCCGACATATCGTTCTCATCAAGCGATATGCTGGTGCTGCACTAGCAAGCAGCATTTTGGCGCGACCGAGGCGGTCGATTCGAGCTGGCGCGATGAACGGCCGTATCATTGCCGGACCCCGAGTGCTGGATAATCAACAGCATCTTGCCATCCAGCCACTGCCCATGATGCCGCTTCGCCGCTACGATAGGCCATGGCGCTATTCGAACTTACCCTCATCCTGCTTCTGGCTGCCGTCGCGCTGACGGCGCTGTCGCGGCGGCTGGAAATTCCCTATCCGTCCCTGCTGGCTCTGGCCGGGGTCGCGATCGCCTTCGTACCCGGTGCGCCGACAATCGAGATCGATCCGGAACTGGCGCTTGCCCTGTTCATCGCGCCGGTGCTTCTCGACGCCGCCTATGACACGTCGCTGCGCGACCTCAAGCGCTACCGGCTGTCGCTCGCGCTGCTGGCGCTAGGCGCCGTCGTCTTCACCACCGTGGTGGTTGCCTTCGTCGGCTGGAAGATGGCCGGCCTGCCGATCGCGGCGGCAATCGCGCTTGGCGCCATCGTCGCGCCGCCGGATGCGGTGGCCGCATCCGCCGTGCTCAGCCAGTTCAAGGTACCGCACCGCATCACCGCCATCCTGCAGGGCGAGAGCCTGCTCAACGATGCCACGGCGCTGCTGATCTACCGGCTGGCGGTTTCGGCGGCGCTTGGCACGATCATGCTCAGCAACGCCGTTCCGGTGATCCTGCTGGCAACGATCGGCAGTGTGATCGCGGGCTATCTGTTTGGCCGCGTCTCGCTGCTGGCGCTCGGCCGCATCGAGGATGCGGCGAGCAGCACGGTGGTGCAGTTTGCCGGAACCTTCGCCGTGTGGATCATCGCCGACAGGCTGGGCCTTTCCGCCATCATCACCATCGTCGTCTATGCCATGACCATTGCGCGCAGGGCGCCGCGCCAGTCGTCGGCGAGACGCCGCGTCAGCACCTATTCGGTCTGGGAGTCGGCCGTGTTCGTGCTCAACGTGCTGGCTTTCGTGCTGATGGGCCTGCAGGCACGCACGATCGTTGGCAGGCTGGCCGGCGACGGGCAAGGCGAAGCATTCCTTTTCGCCGCAACGGTGCTGGTCGTCGTTATCGTCGCGCGCCTTGTCTGGGTGGCGAGTTACGTCGCGATCATCCGGTGGCTTGCCCGCTTCGGCAGCCAAGAGGCAAGGCGGGAATTGCCGACATTCGGCGGCGCCGTCATTGTCGGCTGGTGCGGCATGCGTGGGTTGGTGACGCTGGTGGTCGCCATTGCGCTGCCGGCCGATTTTCCCGGCCGCGACCCGATCGTGCTTGCCGCCTTCGCGGTGGTGCTGGGCACGCTGGTGCTGCAAGGCATGACGCTGAAGCCGCTGCTGCGCTGGATCAACTTCGACCCCGATAGAACCGTCGACAATGAGGTGGCGCAAGCGCGCGTCGCCATCATGCAGGCAGCACTGGACGTGCTGAGCCGCAAGACATCTGCGGCCGCCGCCGTCGTGCGCGAACAGTATGAAGCGCAGCGCCTGATTGCGGAAAACCCGGAGGACGCTCAGGCCGCGACCGAATACGACCGGCTGCGCCTCTATGCCATCAACCGCCAGCGCGACACGCTCGAGGAGTTGCGCAGCAACGGCACGATCGGCGACGAAGCCTACCACCGGCTGGAGGAAGAGATCGACTGGGCCGAACTGGCGGCATCGCCGGCGGGCCGGTTCCAGCCGCTGACCACATCATAGACGCTGGCCCAGTTCCGCCGTCGTGCCGGTACATTGCAACCCATCTGCCGAACCGCTACTGCCAAAGCGAAATTGAGCCGGATAAGCAATGAAGCTGGTCAGCTACAACATCCAGTACGGGTTCGGCGGCGATGGCCGTTACGATCTTTCGCGCTGCACCAAGCTGGTCGACGGCGCCGATATCATCGCGCTGCAGGAGGTCGAGCGGCATTGGCAGCGCACCAATGAGGACGACCAGCCGGAGGTCCTGTCCAAGCTGCTGCCTAGCTATTACTGGGTCTATGGCCCGGCCTTCGACATGGACGCCAGTGAGCAGCGCGACGGCCGGGTCGTCAACCGCCGCCGCCAGTTCGGCACCATGCTGCTGTCGAAGCTGCCGATCGCCTGGTCGCGGCTGCACGCGCTGCCCATGCGCCGCACGCTGCGGCCGCTCAACACGCGCAACGCCGCGCTCGAATGCATGATCCGCACGCCGGCCGGACCGGTAAGGGTCCTGTCGCTGCATCTCGCCCATATCGCGGCGGAGGAGCGTCTGGAGCAGATCGACTATCTCTTGGCCGAGCATCGCCGCGCGCCGTCCGAGGGCGGCCCGTGGAGCGGCGCGGACGATGAGCCTTCGCGCAACTGGACCAGTGGCGAGGCCGAGCCGGAAAACCCGACAGCTGCGATCTGGATGGGCGATTTCAACATGGAGCCGGGCAGCGCCGAATACAGCCGCATCGTCGGCAGCACGCCCTATCATCGCGGGGCAGCTTATCTCGACGGCTTTGTTGATGCCGCTGCCGTCGCTAGCGAGCCGGCTGCCGATTTCCACACCCATGTGAAAACGATCGACGGGAAAGTGGCAAAACGCCGGCTCGACCATTGCTTCGTCGGCGGTATGTTCGCGGACCGTGTGCGCTCGGTCAGTGCCGATATAGGCGAGATCGCTTCAGACCATTTTCCGGTCCGGATCGATATCGATCTCGAAACGCCTTTGAGCTCGGGAGATCGGTGAGCCCTCAATGACGCTTTTCGTCTTTTTCGCGGTGCTTGCCGCCGCCGCCATGCACGCGATCTGGAACGCGCTGGTCAAGGTGCATCTCGATCGCTTCCTGTCGATCACGCTGATGACGCTGGGCATGGGTTTTGCCGCACTGTTCGTGCTGCCCTTCGTCGAGTTTCCAAAGGCCGCGGTATGGCCCTTTATAATCGCCTCGGTGCTCTTTCACATGGGCTACCGGACCTTCCTGATCGGCGCCTACAAGGCCGGCGATTTCGCCCAGACCTATCCGCTGGCGCGCGGCACGGCGCCGCTTTTGACCGCCCTCGGGGGCGTTGTCGTGGTGCAGGAGATGCCGGCGCCGTTCGCCATCCTCGGCATCCTGCTGCTGTCGGCCGGCACGCTGGTGATGTCGTTTCGCGGCGGCGCGCATCTGGAGCGGATCAATGTGCGCGCGGTCGGCTTTGCGCTCGGCACTTCGATCTTCATATCCAGCTATACGCTCTCCGACGGCAGCGGCGCGCGGCTGGCCGCAACGGCAACGAGCTATGCCGCATGGCTGTTCATCTGCGATGCCACGTGGGCGCTGGTGCTGTGCCTCATCTTTCGCGGGCCCAAGGCGCTGCCCGTGCTGGCGCGTGACTGGAAGGCAGGCCTGTTCACCGGCGTGCTCAGCGGCGCGGCCTACTGGATCGTCATGTGGGCGATGACCAAGGCGCCGATCGCCTCGGTGGCGTCGTTGCGCGAGACGTCGATCCTGTTTGCCATGATGATCTCGGTTTTCGCGCTCGGCGAGAAGATGACAGGCTGGCGCGGCGCCGCCGCGCTCAGCATCGTCGCCGGTGTCGTGGCCCTCAGACTGGGCTGAGAGCCTGATACTTCAGCCGAGCACCGTCATCACCTGTCCGCGCCGTTCCGGACTGAAGCGGATGACGACGATGATGCAGACGGCGACCACGCCTGCAAACAGCGCCAGCGCGTAGCCATAGCTGCCTCCAGACGCCTCGGCGATGCCGGCCTGGTAGGGACCGCCATAGGACGCCGCGAGATTGCCGGCCTGGTAGATGAAGCCGGGCAAGGTTGCCCGCACCGCGCCGGGCGACAGCTCGTTAAGATGCACCGGGATGACGCCCCAGGCGCCCTGCACCGCGACCTGCATGACGAAGGCGCCGATGGCCAGCATGAACGGTGTCGAGCTGAAGGCCCAGAGCGGAATCGAGGGCAAGGCAATCAGGCAGGCGAGCGTTATCGCGTTGACGCGGCCGATCTTCTCCGACAGTGCGCCGAACGCCAACCCGCCGACGATGGCGCCGATATTGGCGACGATGGTGATCCAGCTCACCGTGTGCGGGTCGAAGCCATGCTGCTTCTTGAGGAAGGTCGGGTAGAGGTCCTGCGTGCCGTGGCTGAAGAAATTGAAGAACATCATCAGCACGACCGCATAGACGGCGACGCCCCAGTGCTTCCGCAGCGTTTCAAGAAGGCCAGGTCTGACGGATTTCTGCGCCTCGACGAAGGCCGGCGATTCCGGCACATGCGAGCGGATGAAGAGCACGATCAGTGCCGGCAGGAAGGAGAGCAGGAACATGGCGCGCCAGCCGATCGTGTAACCACCGATCGTCTGCTGGTAGAGCACGCCGTAAACCACGGCCGCCAGAAGGTAGCCGGTAGGATAGCCGCATTGCAGGATGCCCGAGACCATGCCGCGGGCACTGGACGGAATGGACTCCATGGCGAGCGAACTGCCCAGCCCCCATTCGCCGCCCATGGCGATGCCGAACAGAGCGCGCAGCGCCAGGAAAACGCCGAGATTGGGCGAGAAGGCAGCCAGCGCGCCGATCACCGAATAGCTGACGATGTTGAGCATCAGAATGGGCTTGCGGCCATATTTGTCGGCCAGCCTGCCGAAGAAGAAGGCGCCGATGAAGCGTGTCGCCAGCGTCAGGAACAACGCTTTGGAGACTGCCGGGACGTCAGTGATGAATTCGGTTGCGATATCGGTGAGCAGGAACGTCAGAAGGAAGAAATCGAAAGCGTCGAGCGTCCAGCCGAGGAAGGAGGCAAGGACGGTTTTCTTCTGCTGCGCGGTGAGAGCCACGACGTTCCTCCTAAACGCCCCCGGGGAACGATATGTTCCTTGGGGCGCAAAAGAGAACAGGCGTCAGCCGGCTTTCGAAAGAAGCGCGGTCACTTTTTCGTAACGTCGAGATCGAACACCATCAGCCCGTCGGTGCCGCCTTCGAGCGCTGCGACCAATCGGGCGCCGGCGCGCTGATGCGCTTCATGCACGAGATAGGCGTCGCGGGCGGCGGCATCGCGGAAGTCGATGGTGAAGGCATGGCTGAAGCCGCGCGCGAACGGCTCCGGGCTGACATTGGTGCTGAAATGGACCGTGTCCATGCCGTCGACAACGGAGCGCAGTGCTTCGAGATCGGCGTGGATTGCCGTGCGCTCGGTGGCGGGCACATCGCTGCGGAAGCGTACGAAGACGCAGTGTCTGATCATTGGTTCGTTCTCCTAAGTGGCTATGCGGCCCGATTGCCGGAGAACACCGCCGGCGGAAGCGGCTCGCGGCCGAGGATGATGTCGGCGCCTTTTTCGCCGACCATGATGGTCGGCGCATTGGTGTTGGAGGAAGGCACGCGCGGCATCACCGAGGCATCGCAGACGCGCAGGCCCTCGATGCCGCGCAGGCGCAGGTCCGGTGTGACCACCGCCATATCGTCATGGCCCATGCGGCAGGTGCCCACGGGGTGATGGTCGGTCTTGGCGGTGCGGCAGGCATAGTCGATCAGCTCGTCGTCGCTGGCGAGCGATGGTCCGGGCAGCACCTCGCGCAACACGTAAGGTGCAAGCGCCTTCTGCCGCATGATCTCGCGCGCAAGCCTGAGGCCCTTGATCGACATGGCGCGGTCATAAGGGTCCGACCAATAGTTGGGATCGATCAGCGGGTGGTCGGCCGGGTCGGCGCTGCTCAGCCGCACCGTGCCGCGCGAGCGCGGGCGCAGGAAGGCCGAGTTCAAGGTCACGCCGGGGTTCTTCAACCTCTCGACGCCGGCCTCGATGCCGGAGCCGAGTCCCAGATGGAACTGGATGTCGGGCGAGGCGGCGGTCGGATCGGCGTACCAGAAGCCGCCGGTCTCGAACAGGCTGGAGGCGACCGGCCCTTTCTTCAGCAGCAGATACTGCAAGCCGGCCCACGCGGTGCGGTGCAGCTTGGCGTAGTTGTCATAGGTGTGGTCGCCGGTGCATTCGGCGATGACGAACAAATCGAGATGGTCCTGCATGTTGGAGCCGACACCGGGCAGATCATGCACCGGCGTCACGCCGACCGATTTCAGGTGATCAGCCGGGCCGATGCCCGACTGCATCAACAGCTTCGGCGAACCGATGGCGCCGGACGAGACGATCACTTCGCGCTCGGCGCGCATGATGGTCTTCTCGCCGCCGGGTTTGTCGACGATCTCGACGCCGGTGGCGCGGCCTTTCTCGACGACGATGCGGGTGACCAGCACATCGGTTCGGACCGTCAGGTTCTTGCGGGCGCGGATGGGCTTCAAATAGGCGACCGAAGCGGATGAGCGCCGGGCGTCCTTCTGGGTCAGCTGGTAGTAGCCGACGCCTTCCTGGCTAGCGCCGTTGAAATCCGGGTTGAAGGGGATGCCCATCTCTTGGCCGGCGCGGAAATAGGCTTCGCAAATCGGCAGCGGCGAAATAGGGTTAGACACGCCGAGCGGCCCCTGGTCGCCGTGAAAATCGTTGGCGAAGCGCTGGTTGTTCTCGGCGCGCTTGAAATAAGGCAGCACGTCGCGATAGCCCCAGCCCGCGAGGCCCTCTTCCTTCTCCCATGCGTCGTAGTCGCGAGCGTTGCCGCGCGTGTATATCTGGGCATTGATGGACGAGCCGCCGCCGACCACCTTCGCCTGCGTATACCAGAAGACGCGGTCCTGCATGTGCCTCTGCGGCACGGTCGACCAGCCCCAGGAAGCGATGCCCTTGGTCATCTTGGCAAAGCCCGCCGGCATGTGGATGTAGGGGTGCCAGTCCTTGCCGCCGGCCTCGAGCAGCAGCACGGAATTCGCTGGATCCTCGCTCAGCCGGTTGGCCAGAACGCAGCCGGCCGGGCCGGCACCTACGATGATGTAGTCGGTCATAACCCTATCCACCTACAGTCGAGGCACGGAGAGCGCGCCGTCGACATTGATAATCGAGCCTGTGGAAAAGCCGAGCTTGCCGGCGGCAAGCGTCGCCACCACGGCGCCGATGTCCGATGCTTCGCCCCAGCGTTTTGCCGGCACCAGGCCGCTGTCGATAAGCGCGTCGTATTTGGCTGATACGCTCGCGGTCATGTCGGTGCGAATGATGCCCGGCCGCAGTTCGAACACGCCGATGTTTTCCGGCGCAAGCCGTAGCGCCAGGTTCTTCACCCACATCGAAAGGCCGGCTTTCGAGATGCAGTAGTCGGCGCGTTCCGGCGAGGCCATATCGGCGCTGACCGAGGTGATGGTGATGATCGAGCGCGGATGATTGCTGGGAGCCGCCAGCATCGCCTTGGCGACGGCCTGGCTAAGGAAGACTGTGCCGCGCAGATTGACGTCCAGCGCACGGTCGAAATTCTCGGGCTTCAGCTCCAGCAGATCGCCGCGCACCACGGCGCCGATGCCGGCATTGTTGACGAGGCAGTCGATGCGGCTGAAGGCACGTATGGCGGCGTCGACGAGGGCCGTGTGATCCTCGAGGTTGGCGATATCACAACGGACATAGGCGAACTCCGCACCCCGTGCGGTGATGTTGGCGGCCAGTTCGTCCGGCGCTTGTTCGGCAAGGTCGGCGATCAAAATGTCGAAGCCGTCCCCGGCCAGCGCCTCGGCGCAGGCGAGCCCAATGCCGCGCGCACCGCCGGTGACGATTGCTGCGGGGCGGGTCATGCCGCGAGGTCCGTTCGGCGAATATGCTCGGCCACGCGCAGCGCCTGTGCCGCAATCGACAGCGCCGGATTCACGGCGGCCGAGTTCGGCAAAAAACTGGCGTCGACAACGAACAGGTTCGGGTGGTCGAAGGCGCGGCAGAAAGGGTCGAGCGGCGACGTCGCCGGATGGTCGCCCATTTTCACCGTGCCGCACTGGTGCGAGGGCGTGCGCTTGTCGAAGGGACGCGACAGCACGATGGGATAACCGCAGGCGCGGAAGTTCTCACGCATCACCCTGGTCAGCCCGTCCAGCGACTGCATGTTGGAGCGCCGCCATTGCATGACGATGTCCTTGCCGTCGACCATGATGCGGCTTCCCGGATCGGGTAGATCCTCGCACATCAGATACCAGTCGACGGCGTGACCGGCCATGTAATCGAGCGCGAATTTCGGCACGCGTTTGACGTTGGCCTTCAACATGTTGCCGTCGATCTTGCCGAGCAGCTGGACGTTGCCGAGCGGCTTGCCGCCTTTGCCGTCGGAGAGATAGTAGTCATTCAGCATCAGCGTCTTCTGGTAGACGCTGTCGTTCCTGCGGCGCGGATCGATCGCCAGCATGGCGCTCGAATTATGGTTCATGAAATTGCGGCCGACCTGGTCGGAGCTGTTGGCGAGGCCTTTGCCGTCTGATGACGGCGAGCGCAGCAGGATGACGGCGGAATTGACCGCGCCGGCGGACAGGATGACCAGCTTCGGCGCGACTTTCTTCAGCTCGCCATTCTGACGGTAGTGAACGGCAGCGATGCTTTTGCCGTCGGACGACGCTTCGAGATATTCGACATGGCAGCCGGTTTCGAGTCGGATATTGCTGTCCTTGAGTGCAGCCGTCAGCGGTCCGGTCTGCGCATCGACCTTGCCCTGGGCGGTATTGGGGAATGCGTCCCAGCCGGTCTTGCCCTCTTTCAGCCAGGTGTCGATGTCGACGCCGAGCGGCAGCGAGGCCGGATGCAGGCCGAGGGCTTTCAACTCAGCGCGGGCGCGGGCAATCGGCGCTTCGTCGGGCACCGGCTTGAAAGCATAGGGGATCGAGTGGAACGGTTCGGTCGGGTCCTCGCCGAGCGAGCCGCGGACGCGAAACAGCTGCTCGGCTTTCGAATACCAAGGCTCGAATTCATCGTAGGAAAACGGCCATGCCGGCGAGACGCCACCGAAGTGCTCCATGGCGGCGAAATCCTCTTTGCGGTAGCGGATCAGCACCGCGCCGTAGAATTTCGAATTGCCGCCGACATAGTAGTAATTGCCGGGGTTGAAGGCCGCACCGCCGGCCTCGCGCCACATCTCCTTCGGACGGTAGTGGCCGTCGACGAAGATGGAGCGCGTGTCGCGGGCATGCGGCGTTGCCGTCAAGGGCTCACCGCGCTCCAGCATCAGGATCGAGGCACCGCTGCCCGCCAGACCGGAGGCGATCGTAGCGCCGCCGATACCGGAGCCGATGATGACGATATCGGGGCTGACCATCTCGATCAGCGGATGCGGTGTTCGGTCGCCGGATCGAAGAACACGGCCTTGGTCAGGTTGAAGGCGAGCGGCGTGCTGGTGCCCGGCTGGATGTTGGCGTCGGCCCGCAACCGCGCCACCACGCCCTTGCCGCCGAGGTTGGTCACCGCGAACGTGTCGGACCCTGCCGGCTCGACCACTTCGATGTGCAGGTCGGCAGTGGCAATGTTGGAGGCGTTGCGTTCCGCACCTTCCGGATCGGTCAGCGCTTCCGGGCGCACGCCGAAGATGATCGGCTTGCCCTGGAATGCCGAAAGACCCGCCGGCGCGTTGGCCATCGGCAGCGTGATCGGCTCGCGCGCCTCGCGCTCCAACACGACGGACAGCGCATTGCCCGACGTGGCAATGGTCGCCGGGATCAGGTTCATCGCTGGCGAACCCATGAAGTCGGCGACGAACAAATTGGTCGGGTTGTTGTAGATCTCGGCCGGGGTGCCGAACTGCTGCACCTCGCCGTCGCGCATGACGGCGATCTTGGTCGCCAGCGTCATCGCCTCGATCTGGTCGTGGGTGACGTAGACGATGGTTGTGCCGGTGGTGGCATGCAGGCGCTTGATCTCGATGCGCATGTCAACGCGCAATTTGGCGTCGAGGTTGGACAAAGGCTCGTCGAACAGGAACAGCTTGGGGTCGCGCACCAGCGCCCGGCCCATGGCGACGCGCTGGCGCTGGCCGCCGGAAAGCTGGCTCGGCTTGCGCTGCAGGAGGTGGCCGATCTGCAGGACCTTGGCCACCTTGTCGATCGCCTTTTGGCGTTCGTCGGCCGGCACGCCGCGCATCTCCATGCCGAAGGAGATGTTTCCGGCCACCGTCATGTTCGGATAGAGCGCATAGCTCTGGAACACCATGGCGATGTCGCGCTTGGATGGGTGCAGATCGTTGATGGCGCGGCCGTCGACGCGGATTTCGCCCTCGGTGATCTGCTCCAGGCCGGCAATCGTGTTGAGCAAGGTGGACTTGCCGCAGCCGGACGGGCCGACCAGCACCAGGAAGCCGCCCTTTTCGAGCTCGACATCGATGCCCTTCAGGATCTCGACATTCCCGAAGCGCTTCTTCAGCCCATCAATTTCCAGAAAAGCCATGGTCGTTCCTTCCGAATTGATCAGCCCTTGACCGCGCCAGCCATCAGCCCGCGCACGAAATAGCGGCCGGCGACGACATAGACGATCAGGGTGGGCAGAGCCGCGATCATCGCGGCCGCCATGTTGACGTTGTATTCGACGACGCCGGTCGAGGTGTTGACGACGTTGTTGAGCGCCACCGTCATCGGCATGGAGTCGCCTGTGCCGGCGTAAGCCGAAGCGAACAGGAAGTCGTTCCAGATGTTGGTGAACTGGTAGATGACGGTGACGACGAAGATCGGCATCGAGTTCGGCAGCATGATGCGGCGGAAGATCTGGAAGAAGGAGGCGCCGTCGACCTGTGCGGCCTTGATCAGCTCGTTCGGGAATGCCTCGTAATAGTTGCGGAAAAACAGTGTAGTGAAGCCGATGCCGTAGACGACATGGACGAAGACCAGGTTGACCGTCGGATTGCCGAGACCGAAACTCGTACCCGTCGCATTCTGCAGCTTCACGCCGAAACGTCCCAGGCTGCCGAGGATGGTCGCCATCGGCAGCAGCACCGACTGGAACGGAATGAAGCAGGCAAACAGCATCAGCCCGAACACCAGCGTGGCGCCGCGAAAACGCCATTTGGTCAAGACGTAGCCGTTGAGCGCGCCGAGCATGGTCGAGATCAGTACGGCTGGAACCACCATCTTGATCGAGTTCCAGAAATAGCCCTTGATGCCGGCGCAGGTGAGGCCGACGCAGGTCTCGCCCCAGGCCTTCAGCCACGGGTCGAAGGTCGGCGCCGTGGGCAACGCCAGCATGTTGCCGTTCTGGATCTCGTCCATGGTCTTGAACGAGGTCACCAGCATGACGAACAGCGGCATCAGATAGAACAGCGCAAACAGCGCCAGAAGCCCGTAGATGACGATGCGGTTGAGGGTCTTGGTGCTCATGCCGCCGGAGGCATTTTGGGAAGCCGCGGGGCGGGCAGGGGTGGCGACAGCGCTCATCGCGGCTTCTCCCTGAGTTCCGAATAGAGATAAGGCACGATGATGGCAACGATGGTCATCAGCATGATCACGGCACTGGCCGAGCCGACAGCCATTTCGTTGCGCTTGAACGTGTACTCATACATGAAGTTGGACGGCAGCCAGGCCGAGCCACCGGGGCCGCCGCTGGTCAGCGCCACCACCAGATCGTAGGACTTGATGGCAAGGTGCGCGAGCACGATGAAGGCCGACAGGAAAATTGGCCGCAGCAGCGGAATGACGATGCGGCGGTAGAGCTGGAAAGTAGTGGCGCCATCGATCTGCGCCGCTTTCATGATCTCACCGTCGATGCCGCGCAGGCCGGCCAGGAACATCGCCATGATGAAGCCGGAGGCTTGCCAGACGCCGGCGATGACCACCGTGTAGATGACGAAATCCTTGTTCTTGATCCAGTCAAAATGGAAGCTCGTCCAGCCCCATTGATGCAGGGTCTGCTCAAGGCCGAGGCCGGGGTCGAGGAACCATTTCCAGGCGACGCCGGTGACGATGAAGGACAGCGCCATCGGGTAGAGATAGATCGGCCGCAACACGCCTTCGCCGCGAATCTTCTGGTCGAGCAGGATGGCCAGGAACAGGCCGAGCGCCAGGCAGATGGCGATGTAGAGAAAGCCAAAAATGCCCATATTGACGATCGACGTGTACCAGCTCGATGGCGGGTCGGAGTCGAACGTCCAGCCCCACAGCCGTAGATACGCGCGTGGTCCGGTAATGACATAGGACGGGAAGGTCTTGGAATTAGTGAAGGACAGATAGACAGTCCACAGGATAAAGCCATAGACGAAGACGATGGTGATGGCGAAGCTCGGCGCCAGCACGATCTTCGGCAGCGCGTCCTGCAATCGCGCGCGCACGGAGGGGCGAGACCGCTCCGGCGTCAGCTTGATCTGGGTTGTCGCTACACTGCTCATGAGGCTCCTCCCGTTTCGGGTTGTCCGTGCTCTGCCGTCAGGCGGCAAGGCGACCCCGTGCATACGGGTCTCTGGTCGGCATGGTGTTCAAGAGCGTTTTCACCGTTTCACGGAAACGGCGAACCTCTCTAACTCTTTCTTTTACGCAATTCCGGCCGGAAAACCGCTCACACTTTTCCTGGAATTGCGCCAGCTGGCCAATCCTTAGGTGAAACCTTCCCCGCCGAAGCGGGGAAGGTGTGTTTCTGGCTAGCGCTTACTTGGCGTCGTCGATCGCCTTTACCAGTTCGGTCACGGCTTCGTCCGAGGTCTTGATCTGACCATGGACGAACTTCGAAACGACGTCCTTGTAGGCATTGGCGACTGCCGGAGGCGCGCCATAGCCCTGGGCAAGCGAGCCGAACAGCGTGCCGCCTTCGTTGGCAGCCTTCAGGTCGGCGATGCCCTTCTTGCCGCACGCGTCGAAGTCGGTGTCCGGAACGTCGGTACGGGCGGGAACCGAACCCTTGACGACGTTGAAGGCCGACTGGAAGCTCTTCGACAGGGTGGCGGTGGCCAACGCGACCTGGGCGGCCTTGCGGTCGTCCGGAACGTTGAACATGCCGAACATGTCGGAGTTGTAGACGACCGAGCCTTCCGTGCCCGGGAAGCGATAGCACAGGAAGTCGGTGCCCGGCGTTTTCTTGGCGGCGTTGAACTCGCCCTTGGCCCAGTCACCCATCACCTGCACCAGGGCATCGCCCTTGATGACCATGGCGGTGGCAAGGTTCCAGTCGCGGCCCGAGAAGTTCGGGTCGACATAGGTGACGAGCTTGGCGAGGTTATCGAACGACTTCTTCATCGTGTCCGACTTGAGGGACTCGTCGTCGAGGTCGTTGAAGGCCTTCTTGTAGAACTCAGGTCCGCCGGTCGACAGCACAACCGAGTCGAACATGGTGGCTTCCTGCCAGTTCTGGCCGCCAAGGGCGAGCGGAATGACGCCAGCCGCCTTGGCTTTGTCGAGCAGGGCGACGAAGTCGTCGAAGGTCTTTGGCTCGGTGCCGCCGATCTTGTCCATCACCGCCTTGTTGATCCACAGCCAGTTGACGGAGTGGACGTTGACTGGAGCAGCGACCCACTTGCCGTCATAGACGGAGAACTTCTGCAGGGCTGCCGGAACCGACTTATCCCAGCCCTCCTTCTTCGCCGTCTCGGTCAGGTCGCCCATGACGCCGGCCGCCGCATAGTCGAGCACGGTGTAGCCGAGCATCTGCGACGCGGTCGGGTAATTGCCGGCCGCGACCATCGCCTTCAGCGCAGTCATGGCGGCGTCGCCGCCACCACCGGCCACCGGCACGTCCTTCCAGGCATAGCCTTCCTTGGCAAGGTCGCCCTTGAGGACGTTGAGAGCAGCCGCTTCGCCGCCCGACGTCCACCAATGCAGCATCTGCACTTCCTTGACGTCCTCGGCATGGGCCGAGAAAGCAAAGGCCGTCGCAAGAGCCGTTCCGATAAGCAGTTTGCGCAACATGTTCTACCTCCCTTGTTGCATTACACGACCGGTGGAAGCCCACCGGGTTCTTCCAAACTCAGCCGACCCACCAACCGGTGCGCTGGCCGCGATGAAACTGGATTGTCTTTTCCTCGGTATAATCCTCGACAGCGCGTTTGCCGAGTTCGCGTCCGATGCCGGACTGCTTGTAGCCCCCGAATGGCAACTCGGGAAAGCCTTCCATGAATGTGTTCACCCAAACGGTCCCCGAACGCACACCACGCGCCACCGACATACAAGTGTCGATGCTGGCGCTCCACACCCCTGCAGACAGACCATAGGGCGTGTTGTTGGCGATGTGCAACGCCTTTTCAATCGATCCAAAAGTCAGCACTGAGAGCACCGGGCCGAACACTTCCTCGCGCGCAATAGCCATGTCTTCGGTAACGCCGCGGATGATGGTCGGATCGAGATACTGGCCGGCATTGGACGCCAGCTGGCCGCCACCGCAATAGACATTGCTGCCGTCTTTTGCTGCCGCCGCGACGTAACCCGCCACCTTGGTCAGATGGTCGGCTGATATCATCGCGCCAACCTTGGTTCGGTTATCGAGTGGGTCGCCGACCGTGACCTTGGCGGTCAGGGCCTTGACGGTGGCGAGGAAATCGTCGGCGATGGCTTCATGCACGATCAGCCGACTGCCGGCATTGCAGCATTCGCCGGCGTTGAAGAAGCCGCCGAACACTGCTGCGTCAGCGGCCGCCTCGAGATCGGCATCGGGGAAGACGATCTGGCCGTTCTTGCCGCCGAGCTCCACCGAGACTTTCTTCAGCGACTGCGCGGCGGAAGCCATGGTCATCTTGCCGACGCGGGTCGAGCCGGTGAACGACACCATTTCCACCAGCGGATGGCTGACCATCGGCCCCCCGACATCGGCGCCGAGGCCGGCCAGGATGTTGACGACGCCCGCGGGCAGGCCGGCCTGCATCAGGATGTCGCCGAGCACGAAGGTCGAGGCCGAGGTCATTTCGCTCGGCTTGACCACCGCGGTGCAGCCGGCGGCGAGCGCGAAGGGCAATTTCTGGCTGACGATCAGGAACGGGAAGTTCCACGGGGTGATGATCGAGACGACGCCGATCGGCTCGCGCAGGACCACGCCCAGCATGGCGTCGCCGAGATTGGCGTAGCTCTCGCCGTGCAGCGTGCGGGCGAGCGAGGCGGCATAACGCCAGATGTCGACGGCGCCGCCGATCTCGCTACGCGCCTGGGCGATCGGCTTGCCGGATTCCAGCGCATCGAGTCGGGCGATGTCTTCGAGCTGGGCCTCGATCAGGTCGGCCGTCTTGAGCAGGATGGCTGCGCGCTCGGCCGCCTTCGTGCGCGGCCACGGGCCGGTCTCGAATGCCTTGTGCGCGGCCTGCATGGCCGCCTCCACCTCGGCCTCGCCGGCCTGCGCATAGCGCGAAACGGTGAAGCCGTGGCCGGGGCTGTTGCGCGCAATCGTGCGGCCGTCACGGGCATCGACATGCTTGCCGTCGATCAGGAGCTTGTAAGCCTTCGGCGCCTTGGACGCCTCGGCCGGCATGGAAATGTTGAGCGGTGCGTTCATCATGCTTTCTCTAGGATCTTGAAAAGGCCGGCTTCTGCTTGGCCTTGAAGGCGCTCACGCCGGCTTTGAGGTCGCCGGTCAGCGCAACGAAGCCGCTGGCGAGCGCCTCGGTGGCGGCCGCACTTTCCTCGCCTTCGGCGACCGCAATCATCAGCTTGGCGGCTTCAGTTGCGAGCGGCCCCCGTTCGGCGATCTTTTCTCCCCACGCCTTCGCCTCGGCCAGCGCCTGGCCGGTCTCGACCACACGATCGACAATGCCGAGGGCGAGCGCGTCGGGGGCGGCAAAGACCTCGCCGCCGAGCGCCATGCGGCGCACGATCTGCGCACCGAAGCGGCGCACGGCGCGCTGCGTGCCGGACCAGCCGGGGACGACGCCGATCGATGTCTCGGGAAAGCCGAGCTTCACCTGTGTTTCGGCGACACGGAAGTCGCAGGCGACCGCCAGTTCCAGCCCGCCACCCAGCGCATGGCCGGAAAGCACCGCGATGGTCGGCTGCCGCAGCCGCGCCAGTCGGTCGAAGACGCGGTGGCCGTAGCGCACCCATTGCACCTGAAAGTCGGCAGCGCTCATCTCGCCCCAGGCCTCGACATCGCCGCCGGCGCAAAAGCCTTTGCCTTCGCCGCGGATCAGCACGACGCGCACGCCTTCAGCCATTTCGGCTTCGTCGAGCGCTGTTTCGAGCGCGCGCAGCATCGGAATGTCCAGCGCGTTGAACTTCTCCGGCCGGCGCAGCGTGACGATGCCGATGGCGCCGTCCTGCTCGAAGGTGACGAGGCGCTCAGCCATGCGCGCCTCCGAGAGAAGCGCCACCATTCAGCGACAGGCCGATCGGCCGGTCCTGATAAAGAGCCGCCGGCGTGACCTTGAGGTCGTTGGCGATGCCGAGCGGAATCTCTGACTGCGCCAGCACATCGCGTTCGAGGTCGATGCCAGGCGCCAGTTCCGTCACCATCAGACCGTCCGGCGTCAGCTTCATCACGCAGCGCTCGGTGACGTAGGTGATGTCCTGCCCTTGTGCGACGGCGCGCTTGCCTGAGAACGAGATGTGCTCGACCTCGTTGACGACCTTCTTGACCTTGCCTTCCGCATCGATGCGGATGCCGCCATCGGCGAGCGACAGTTTTGCGCCGGCATTGAAGAAGCCGGAGAAGACGATCTTTTTCGCCCGGGCCGTGATGTCGACAAAGCCGCCGGCCCCGGCGGTGACATGTGGCCGGGCCGAGAGTTTCGACACGTTGACGGAGCCATGGCGGTCGATCTGCAAGAAGGAGAGCAGCGAGGCATCGAAGCCGCCGGCCTGGAAATAGATGAACTGATGCGGCGAGGGCATGATCGCCTCGGCATTGGAAGCGCAGCCGAACTTGAAGTCGAGCAGCGGCACGCCGCCGACGGCACCTTGTTCGATCACCCAGGTGACCTTGCCGTGCTGGCCTTCCTCGAGAAGGATGCGCGGCACGTTGGCCGAGATGCCGAAGCCGATATTGACGGCCATGCCGTCGCGCAATTCCATGGCGACGCGGCGCGCGATGACCTTCTGCACATTCATCTCGGCATTGCGGAAGCTGGACAACGGCCGGAAGATCTCGCCCGAAATCGCCGGGTCGTAAAGCGTCAACGTCGTCTGCAACTGGTCCGGCGCCACCACGATGTGGTCGACCAGGACGCCGGGCACGCGCACGTCATGCGGCTTCAGCGTGCCGTTCTCGACGACGCGCTTGACCTGCGCAATGACGATGCCGCCATTGTTGCGGGCGGCGAGCGCCTGTTCGAGGCCGCCCAAATAGGCGCCTTCATGCTCGTAGGTGAGGTTGCCGCGCTCGTCGGCGGTGGTGGCGCGGATGATCGAAACGTTGGGCACGATCGAGCGGAAATAGAGCCATTCCTCGCCGTCGAACTGCTGCACCGAGACGATCGGCTCGCTTGCAGCCTCATTCATGGCGCAGCCCTGGTGGCGCGGGTCGGCGAAAGTGTCGAGGCCGACCTTGGTCAGCACACCCGGCCGCTTGGCGGCGGCCTCGCGGTGCATGTCGAACAAGATGCCGGAGGGCACATTGTAGGCAGCGATCGAATTGTCGCCGATCATCTTCCATATCTGCGGCGGCTCGGACGAGGAGGGGCCTGAGGGATAGGAGCCGCAGAGCGTGCGCTTCAACAAGCCAGGCTTAGCCAGATGGTCGATGCCCTTGATGCCATACATGTCGCCGGCGGCGATCGGATGCAGCGTGGTGATGTCTTTCGGATGGCCTTCAGCGTCGAAGCGCTCGCCGATGGCAGCCAGCACGGCATCCGGGCAGCCAAGGCCGCTCGACGACGAGACGGAGACGGTCATGCCGTCCTTGATGAGGCTTGCTGCTTCAGCGGCGGAGACGAGCTTGCTCACACGACACCTTTCGGATCGATAGTGACGGCCTTGCCGGACTTTGCCGACTGCAACGCTGCTTCGGCTGAGGCCAGCGACCAGACGCCGTCCTCGCCGGTGGCGGAGGGCTGGCCTTCTCCACGCATGGCGGCATGGAACTGGCGCAGCGACCTGGCGTAGAGGTCTTCTCGGTCGAAGCTCAGTTCTTCCTCGCCTTTGGCGGTGCGTAGCAGCACCGAGCCGACTGGCTTCTGCGTCATCACATTTTTTGCGATCAGCGAACCTTCGGAACCATGCACCTCAAAGCCGGTATCGGCGAACTTGGTTGTGAAGCCTTCATGCGACTGGGCGATGATGCCCGACCCGAAGCGCCAGATGCACATGGCGCCGTCTTCCAGCCCGCTGCTGGCCATGCCGGCCAACTGGGTGAAGGCGGAGACCTCGACCGGGTCGTCGCCGAGCACGAAGCGCAGCGTGTCGGCATCATGCACGGTGATGTCGAGCACCACGCCGCCGCCGGCCTCAGGCTTGGTAATGCGCCAGCCCTGCAGGTTTTCCGGCAAATAGACGGAATGGAAGACGCGCGCGGCAATCGGCTTACCGATGCGGCCGGCTGATATGGCGTCGCGCATGGCGCGGTGGGCGCCGGCATTGCGCAGATGATGGTTGGTGCCAAGCACCACGCCGGCTTCCTTGGCGGCGGCGACCATGGTGCGCGCGTCAGTGCTGGTCAGCGCAAGTGGCTTTTCGCATAGGACATGCTTTCCCGCCTTGATCGCGGCCAGCGCCTGTTCGAGATGCAGTTCATTGGTGGTCGAGATGTAGACGGCGTCGATGTCGGCGCCGAGCAGGTCGTCCAGTGTCGAGACGGCAAGCGGAATGTTCTGTTCCACGGCATAAGTTTTGGCGCGCTGCGGGCTGGAGCTCATCACCGCGGCGATCTCGCCACCCTCTTGCGCCCGAATTGCGTTGATCATGAACTGTTTGGCGATCGTGCTGGCGCCGATCAGTCCCCATCTGACGCTCATGCTGCGTCTCCCATTCCTGCTGATGTGTCATGGGCGCGGCGATCGGGACCGCAGCTGTCCCTGACGACCAGATTGACCGCGCCGACATGGTCCTCGGCATGGGTGATGCGCGACTGGATCATCTTCAGCATGACGTGAGCGGCGCGTTCGCCGAGGCCGGGTGTGTCCACCGAGACGCTGGTCAGCGCCGGCATATAATGCTCGGCCTCGACCACGTCGTCGAAGCCGACGACGGCAAAGTCCGCGCCGGGCTCCAGCCCGCGCTTGCGCAGCGCCAGCATGACGCCGAAGGCGACGGCATCGTTGAAGCACAGTGCCGCCGTCGGCGGCTCGGCCATGGCAAGGGCGGTTTCCAGGCACGCGATGCCGCCCCTGCGGCTGGTCTCGCCTTCGACGACAAGCACGTCGCGCCTGGCAATGCCCAATGTTTCGCAAGCTTCACGAAAACCGCCCAGGCGCTCCTGATAGACGACCAGGTCGGAGGTGCCGCCGAAGAAGGCCAGCCGGCGATGGCCCTTGCCGATCAGATGGGCGGCGGCGAGATACGCGCCGCGATGGTTGTCAGGAGCGATCACCGGGATGCGGCTGTCCGGCAGGCGGCGCATGGCGAAGACGACCGGCACGCCCGCCATCTCGAGGCGACGGAAGGCGCCCGGCGTGGTGCCGCGTGCCGGTGACACGATCAGGCCTGCGACGCCCTGTTCCATCAGCGACTTCAGCACTTCTTCCTGGCGCACCGGGTTCTCCGCCGTGTTGGCGATGAAGGGCACGATGCCGGCCGACTGGAAGACGCGCTCCATGCCGACCGCCAGCTCGGCGAAAAAGGGGTTGGTGAGATCGTTGATGACCATGCCGATGACGTTGGAATGGGCTTTGCGCAGATTGGCGGCGCCGCGGTTGTAGACATAGCCGACATCCTCGATCGCCTTGCGAACCTTGACCGCGGTTTCAGGCCGGATCAGCCCTGAGCCTTGCAGCACAAGCGACACCGTCGATTTGGACACACCAGCCTCGCGGGCGATGTCCAGGATCGTTGCCTTGGCCCGGCTGGCCATGTCGGTGGTTTCCTCCGCTTAGATGGGCAAATCTATTGGAACGTTCTAATCACTCTGCCAACCGAGAGTCAATCGGGATTCTTGCGGAGGTCGAAAAGGTGATGAATGTGGTTCCTAGCAAGGACTCTTAGCCTTCTTGGCATTTGGACCGGTTCAATCGCCGCAATCATAAAGGTTCTTGATTTATTGGAACGTTCCATTTATAGGATGCCGAAAACGGAGGTTGCCATGGATATCACCCTGCCTACGCAGAATGGCGGCCGCGTCAGCTACAAGCTCGCGGGCAGTCCGGTCGAGCCCGTAATCGGTGCGGTTTTCCCGCGCATCGCCTATGCCGCGGCCCATGTCGTCGCCGATCCTTTCGCGATGACCGACCCCTGGTCGAAGCCTGCGGTCGATTGGGACAAGACGATGGCGTTTCGGCATCATTTGTGGCGGCTTGGCTTCCGCATCGCCGAGGCGATGGACACCTCCCAGCGCGGCATGGGTTTCGACTGGGCGAATGCGCAGGAATTGATCCGCCGCTCGATCGCCGAGGCGCGCAGCGTCGAAGGCGCAGACCTCGCCTCGGGCGCCGGCACCGATCATCTGGCGCCGGCCAATTCGAGATCACTCGAAGATGTGATCGCCGCCTATGAGGAGCAGTTCGCTTTCATTGAAGGCGAGGGCGGCAAGGCGATCATGATGGCCAGCCGGGCGCTGGCAGCGGTCGCAAAGGGTCCGGACGACTATATCAGGGTCTACGATCGCATCCTCAGCCAGGCATCCGGCAAGGTCATCCTGCACTGGCTGGGCGACATGTTCGATCCTGCACTGAAAGGTTATTGGGGCAGCGGCAATTTCGAGGCCGCGCTCGACACCGTCGTCGCCATCATCGAGCGCCATGCCGGCAAGGTCGAGGGGATAAAGATTTCCCTGCTCGATGCCGGCAAGGAAGTTGCCTTGCGCAACCGGTTGCCGGAAGGCGTCGTCATGTTCACCGGCGACGATTTCAACTATCCCGAACTGATTGCCGGCGACGGGAAGCGGCACTCGCACGCCTTGCTCGGCATATTCGACGCCATCGCGCCAGTCGCCAGTGCGGCGCTCGCGAAACTGGCTGACGGCGACCGCGCCGGATTTGACGCGCTGATGGCGCCGACAGTGCCGTTGTCGCGCAAGATCTTCGAGGCGCCGACGGAGTATTACAAGGCCGGCATCGTCTTCATGGCCTGGCTCAACGGCCATCAGGACCATTTCGCCATGGTCGGCGGCATGCAGTCGGCGCGCGGCATCCTGCACTATGCCGACATCTTCCGCCTTGCCGACCAGGCAGGGTTGCTCGCCGATCCCGAGCTTGCGCTGGCCAGGATGAAGCATTTCTGCGCGGTTGCAGGTGCCTGAGAACGACACAATCGCTGGCTGAAACCTGTCCCCCGTATGGGGGATTTGCGTTCTCGCGCCAAATCTGTATTCGGTTGCCGGGATTGGATGCGGACGGAGCGGCAATGACGGAAAAAGTGGCGCTCATCACCGGGGTTACCGGGCAGGACGGGGCCTATCTCGCAGAATTGCTTCTGCAGAAGGGCTATATTGTCCATGGCGTCAAACGCCGCTCGTCCTCGTTCAACACCGAGCGCGTTGACGACATCTATGTCGATCCGCACGAGCGCGGTGCGCGTTTCTTCCTGCATTATGGCGACCTGACCGACGCGACCAACCTTATTCGCCTGGTGCAGGAGACACAGCCCGGCGAGATCTACAATCTCGGCGCCCAGAGTCATGTCCAGGTGAGTTTCGAGACGCCGGAATACACCGGCAATGCCGATGCGCTGGGAACACTCAGGCTGCTCGAGGCGATCCGCATCCTGCGCCTGGAGAAGTCGGTGCGCTTCTATCAGGCATCGACGTCGGAGCTTTACGGCAAGGCGCGCGAGGTCCCGCAAAGCGAGGCGACGCCCTTCCATCCGCGCTCGCCCTATGCCGCGGCCAAGCTTTACGCCTACTGGATCACGGTCAACTACCGCGAGGCTTACGGCATGTTCGCCGCCAACGGCATCCTGTTCAACCACGAAAGCCCGACACGCGGCGAGACCTTCGTCACCCGCAAGATTACGCGGGCCGTCGCCTCGATCCATCATGGCCTGCAGGACACGCTCTATCTCGGCAATCTCGACGCCAAGCGTGATTGGGGCCATGCGCGCGACTATGTGGAGGGCATGTGGCGCATTCTGCAGCACAGCGAAGCCGACGATTTCGTGCTGGCGACCGGCGAGGCGCATTCGGTGCGCGAATTCGTCGAGCTGGCGTTTGCCGAGACCGGCCGCACCATCCGCTGGCAAGGCGAGGGTGTCGATGAAGTCGGTGTCGATGCCGGTTCGGGCACTGTCCTGGTGCGCATCGATCCGCGCTATTTCCGGCCGACCGAGGTCGACCTGCTGCTCGGCGACCCCGCCAAGGCCAAAGCCAGGCTGGGGTGGTCGCACACGACCGGCTTCAGGGATCTGGTGGCGGAAATGGTGCAGGCCGATCTGGCGCGCACCGCCGGCGGCACGCGGCAGAACAGCCGTTCTGCGTGAGGCAGGTTCATGGACGCGACATTTGATCTGAAAGGCAAGCGTGTCTTCGTCGCCGGGCATCGCGGCATGGTCGGTTCGGCCGTCGTGCGCCGGCTGGCGAGCGAGGACTGCGAGATACTCACCGTATCGCGCGACAGGCTCGACCTGCTCGACCAGGCAGGGGTGCGGCGCTGGATGGCCGAGCACAGGCCGGATGCGGTGGTGATGGCGGCCGCCAAAGTCGGCGGTATCCTGGCCAATGACCGGTTCCCTGTCGATTTCCTGCAGCAAAACCTGGTTATGCAGGGCAATGTCATTGACGGCGCCTTTCGCAGCGAGGTCGGCAAGCTTTTGTTTCTCGGCTCGTCCTGCATCTATCCAAAGCTCGCGCCGCAGCCGATCAGGGAAGACGCGCTGCTGACCGGTCCGCTCGAACCCACCAATGAATGGTATGCGATCGCCAAGATCGCCGGGCTCAAACTGTGCCAGGCCTATCGGCGCCAGCATGGCGTCGACTACATCTCGGCGATGCCGGCCAACCTTTACGGTCCTGGCGACAATTTCGATCTCCAGTCCAGCCATGTCGTGCCGGCCCTGATGCGAAAGGCGCATGCACTGGCGCTGAGCGGCGGCAACAGCCTCGAGGTCTGGGGCTCGGGCACGCCACGGCGTGAATTCCTGCATGTCGACGACGCCGCCGGTGCCTTGGTCTGGCTGTTGAAGAATTATGCCGGCGACAGCCACGTCAATGTCGGTTCGGGCGAGGATGTCACCATTGCCGAGCTTGCCCAGACCGTCGCATCGGTCGCCGGCGTCGAGGCTGATATCGCCTTCGATACGACCAAGGCAGATGGCACGCCGCGCAAGTTGATGGATGTTTCGCGGCTGTTTGCGACGGGATGGCGCCCGCGCTACGCGCTTCGCGATGGATTGGAACAGACATATGCGTGGTTTCTCAACCATATTGAGAAGGGTGATGTCCGCCTCGGCGCGGCCTGATTCCAATTTTCCTTGAACCATTTCGCTGCCGCCCGCGACCAGGCGGTGTGTAGCAAACACGGTCCATCAAGGAGAACGTCAATGTTTATCACTTCAAGAAACGCATTTCTCGCCGCCATCGCGGTTTCGGTGCTGGCAGGGTGTCAGACGGCACCGCCGAGGGAATGCGAGAAGACCAAGCCCGGTGTCACCTACAACGGCAAATGCTGCGGCATCGGCACACCGTGCCGTGAAGGCAACAACACCCCTCATGACAAGCCCGACAGGCCCGATCCGCGGCCACAGTGATCCGCGAGCCAGAAACGTCCCGGCACGTGCCGGGACGTTTCGCCCCCGACAGGGTGGATTTACGGATCGGAAGGCCGCTACCCGGTTCTTGCTGGCCGGCATTTGAATACGAAACGGGACGGCGGGGCAGTAGACGATGCGGTCGCGCAGATCGCGCGAAAACTTCCCGCCGGATATGTACTTCAAGGGGCTGTTCGACTGTTCGAAGGGAAGGTCCCGTAGAAACTCAGATTTCGCTTTCCGTCGATGCGAAGGATGCTACTAAAAAAAATTCGAGATGCTCTTGAACTCATTTGGGGCGCCTCCTAATTCGATTTCCGCCAAGGCCATAAGGCTCGGCAAAAAATGGCGGCGCCGCACGGGGCGGCGTCCTTGTACCCATGTTGCTTCAAGGAGGATGTGGCTATGAGAACCTTTGATACCCTCTATCGGACCACCGTCGGTTTCGACCGGCTTTTCGACATGCTCGACAGCGGCACGCGTCCAGACTGGCCGCCCTATAACATCGAGAAGGTCGACGAGAACGATTACCGTATCTCGATGGCCATCGCAGGCTTCAGCCAGGATGAGGTTGAGCTGACCCAGCATGGACCCGAACTGGTCGTGGTAGGCCAGAAGGCTGATGATCAGAGCGGACGCCAGCTGCTGCACCAGGGCATCGCCTATCGCAGTTTCAGGCAGACGTTCAAGCTTGCCGACCACATGAAGATCAAGGCAGCCAAACTGGAGAATGGCCTCCTCTCGATCGACATCGTCCGTGAGATTCCCGAAGAGCTGAAACCGCGCCGCATTAGCATCGGCGTCGGCGACACGCCGACGGCCGCCACTCAGATCACGCAAGACACGGACCGCGCGCGTAAAGCCGCGTAATCCTGTCGATCTGTCACACTTTGAACTGCGGGTCCGCCTCCCGGTTCCGGCCGGGAGGCTGTGATTGCGGAGAAACGAAGATGATCACTGCAGGACGTACTGGCGCGCCTCTGTCGCGCGCCTGCAGTTGGCCTGGACCGCGCAAACCATGAAACTCAATGGTTCGTTCAATTTGGAGGATCATATGAACGATCGGATGTTTGACAGCGCCGTTTTCGTGAAAAGCGGCGACAACCTTGTTCAGGAAATCACGTGTCTCGAGGACGCTCTGGAGTTCCTCTATGAATGGCCGAAGGACAGGCGCGGCCCCATTCACCAAACCGCATTGCGGGCCTGCCAGCGAGCTTTCGATAGCGATTATCCGCTTTCCGCAGCCAGAGACGCGTTCAGCGGTTTTGCGAAAGCAGCCAGAATCCTTGAGGAAGTATCCACGACAATGCCGTGGATGATGGGCAGAGGTGGCGAAGGCGGAGGAGTGACTGCCTAAAGCGCGTCGCGAAACGGATTCATGCGACACGCTTTAAGTCTTTGTTTTGATGCATGTCGTTGTCCCAGAACCGCGGCATACTTCTGGGTGACATGCATTAGGAAAGGAGGTCATGATGCTATCGAAACCTTTTGAAAAGCCAGTCCGGGTGTGGGTGGGATTGGGCTTTCCCCGCCAACTCAACACGGTCGCAGATGCCTATCAATTCGCATCCGAATGGTGTGGCAACAGCCCGGAGCAGAGAGCTGCTATTCGCGCTTGCAAAGCCGCTCTGATTGGCGATGTGGAACCCGAGACAGCACGAGGCGTCTTCGTCGCGTTCGCTCGCAAGAAGGATATTCTTATGGAGGACGGCATCGAGCCTGCGCCTTCAAGGACGCTAAGCCCGCACCACGTCTAAAGCGCGTCGCGTTTGAACGAGGCGGCTGCCACAAGCGGTGGCCGCCTTACCGGCTAAGTTGTCGAAGGGGTGCGCCAAAAACGGGCTTGGCCAAGTTATCGAAAGGATGGTGGGCGTGACAGGGATTGAACCTGTGACCCCTGCAATGTCAATGCAGTGCTCTCCCGCTGAGCTACACGCCCATCCGAAGCCGCGCATACACCATTTTTGGTCCAGCGCGTCAATAGCCGGAAAGGGAAAGAAAGGCTCGTTTTGTCGCGCCGCCGACGAAGCGGCGAGATCACACTGTGCGTGCTTCAGGCGGCCTGCAGCATTTTTTCGACCTCGTTGACGAGATCGCGCAGGTGGAAGGGCTTGGACAGCACCTTGGCGTCTTTCGGCGCCTTGGAATCGGGGTTGAGCGCGACGGCCGCGAAACCGGTGATGAACATCACCTTCAGGTCGGGATCGATCTCGGTGGCGCGGCGGGCGAGTTCGATGCCGTCCATCTCCGGCATGACGATATCGGTCAGCAGCAGGGAGAAAGGTTCTTCGCGCAGCCGCTCGTAGGCGCTGGCGCCATTGTCGAAATCGCTGACGTGGTAGCCGGCCCGCTCCAGTGCCTTGACCAGGAACCGGCGCATGTCGTCGTCGTCTTCCGCCAGCAGAATGCGTGCCATCTTGTCCCGTCCGAATCACCCCAGCCAAGCCTGCCGTCCGGCAAGCCCGTTAACCATCCTGTATATGAGGAGCTGACGGTAAACATCAAGTGAACGTTGGCGGCATTAATCCTGATTTGACGGGGTTCCTGACATGCCGAAATGCTGGACATGCGGCCGATGAGGTGGCAGTTTCCCATCATGATGCATTGCTGTTTCCGGGTTCGTTCAAATTGACGACGGCAGCCGAAGATTTTTCGGTCGTTCCACCCTTCGAAATCCGATCGGGCGCCGAGCAGCGCGTTCCCTTCGTCTTCAACTCACCGCATAGCGGCCGCTATTATCCAGACCGCTTCCTGGCCATGGCGCGGCTCGACCGGAACGCCATCCGCCGCTCCGAGGATTGCTATGTCGACGAGCTGTTCGGCAGCGCGGTGGTGCTGGGCGCGCCGATGCTGGCGGCGAATTTTCCGCGCGCCTACCTCGACGTCAATCGCGAACCCTGGGAACTCGACCCGCGCATGTTCGCCGAGCCGGTGCCGTCCTTCTGCAACATCCGCTCGGCGCGCGTTGCCGGCGGGCTCGGCACCGTGCCCAAGCTGGTGGGTGAGGGGCTCGACATCTATTCCGGCCGTCTGCCGCTGGCGGAGGCCGTCCAGCGCATAGAGGCGGTCTACAAACCCTATCACGAGACGCTGAAGCGGCTATTGACCAGAACCCATGCCAGGTTCGGCTATGCCGTGCTGATCGACTGCCATTCGATGCCGGCGAGCATCAGGGTGGGCGACAGCGGCCTGCGGCCGGATTTCATCGTCGGCGACCGTTTCGGCATCTCGGCCACGGCGGCCCTGACCGAAACGGCGATCGGCCTGCTCATCGGCATGGGCTACACCGTCGCCCACAACAAACCCTATGCAGGCGGTTTCATCACCGAGCATTACGGCCGGCCGGCGCGCCACCTGCATGCGCTGCAGATCGAGGTCAATCGCGGCCTCTACATGAATGAGCGGACGTTCCAGAAATCGGCCGGCTTCGATGCGCTGGCCGACGATATGGCGCGCTTTTCGGCCGACCTGATGGCGATGCCCGACCACCACTTCGTCGACCTGCCGCTGGCCGCCGAATGACGCCGGAGCGGCGGCTGTTCATGCAATCCCGCGCTGGCCATCCCGCAGCGTAAAAAAAGACCGCATCGTTTGCACGACACGGTCGAAGTCTAGGGAGGAAACGCCCAAGGAGGGCATGGACAGGAAAACCTGTCCGAGAACAAACTTATTGTGCGATGCACAAATGTCAATCGATCCCACGCTTTTTTAATTCACTCTGATGTGAAAATGCGTTTCGATGGCGCCGATGTGTGACATTTCGGCAACACTGATGTCTCTAATAAATCGATAAACCGGCTTGTTTTGGCGGGAAAGTGCCTGCAGACCGGGTTGGCACTCTGCAATGCGGGAGAATCACGTGGACATCAGCATCGATTTCATGCGCCGGATCGCGCAAGCGGCGGCGGCTGAAACCTTGCCGCGTTTCCGCGCACAGGGCGCGGTGGCCAACAAGGAAAAAGGCAGTTTCGACCCGGTCACCGAGGCCGACCGCGAGGCCGAGCGCGCCATCCGGGCGCTGATCTCGGCTGAGTATCCCGATCACGGTATCCTTGGCGAAGAACATGGCAGCGAAAACATCTCCTCAAGGCATGTCTGGGTGATCGATCCGATCGATGGCACCCGCGCCTTCATCTCAGGCCTGCCGGTGTGGGGAACGCTGGTCGGATTGACGGTCGACGGTGACGCCGTCGCCGGCATGATGGCGCAGCCCTTCACCGGCGAGCTGTTCTACGCCAACGCTTCCGGCTCCCACTACGAAGGCCCCGGTGGGCCGCGGAAGCTGTCGACCCGTAAGACGACGAAGCTTGACGAGGCGACCTTGTTCACCACCACGCCGGCGCTTTTCAAGGGCGAGGCGCGCACCCGCTACGACGCGTTCGAGAAACAGATCCAGCTCGCCCGCTACGGAGCCGATTGCTACGCCTTTGCCATGATCGCGTCCGGCAGCGTCGACATCGTCGCCGATCCCGGATTGAAACCCTACGACATCGTGGCGCTGATCCCGATCATCGAAAAGGCCGGCGGCGTCGTCACCACATTCGAGGGCGGTCCGGCGGAAAAGGGCGGCGACATCCTGGCCGCCGCAACGCCGGAGCTTCACGCGGCTGCAATGGCAGCCTTGCGCGGCTGATAGTCGACCCGATCAGCGCGGCTTGATCGAGCGCTGGAATTCCGCCGGCGTTCGCCCGTAGACCTGCCTGAACGCTGAGCTGAAATGACTGTGGCTGGAGAAGCCGAGGTCCAGGCCGAGCGTGGTCAGATTGTCGTAGCGGCCAAGCAGGTGGAGCGCGCGCGCCAGCCGCAGGCGCAGATGGTAGCGATAGAGCGGCATCGCCTCGACCTGCTGGAAAACCTGCGTGAGATAACCGGTGATACCCCGACTTCAGCGGCGATCTCGGCCAGCGTCCAGCGCCGCGAAAGATTCGAGGACAGGACGAGCTTGGCGCGATCGACCAGCTTCTGCCGGCCAGCGCTGGCGCCGGCGGCATGCGAGGTGCGCTCGCCGAGGGAGCGCCGCACCAGCGTCAGCGCCAGGGTTTCGGCCTCCAGCGTTTCGGCAATGTTGCGGCTCAGGCTGTGGCGCAGCACCGCCACCAGCGCCTGAGCCCGCGGGTCGATGCGGCGGCGCTGACGACGAAACGCCACGGCGCTGCCCGAGCGCAACTGCTCCTTCGGCGTCAGCTCCTGCAGTTGCGCCTCCTCGACAACGAGATCGAGGCAGGAATCGCCACCCTCGACGGGATGGCTGATCCGGTAGCCTTCGGCGTTGTTGAAGAACAACAACTGGTTGGCTTCGGCGACCGCATCGTTGCGGCCGACATGGCGCACGAAGACGCCGCGATAGGGAAACACAAGATGCGTGGCAGCGGTGCACTCTTCTTCGCTCTTGTGCCGGCATTCGCCGCTGCAGAGGACATCCCTCACCCCGACGGTGCCGGTGTCCAGAAGCGTCTGTACCGTGAACTGCGACATGGTGAGCTGAGACATGGCCGTTGCATTCTACCCTTGCACCGAAAGCTGCTCCGGCACATTAGGCGATTGGCTTGTCCAAACCTGTCAGGAGACTTCACCTGTCAGGCCCTTCGTGCGGCCATGGCTCAGTCCCACAAACGGCGCATGTATTCGCAGTGAGCGTCGCTGCGCGACAGGCCGATGTCCTTGAGCTGTTCGTCGGTCATTTCGAGCAAGGCAAGGCGGCTTCGGCGCCTTTCCAGTTGACGGCCGATCCAGTTGGCCGCCGCGATGCCTTGTGTCCGCAAGGACCGCCGGAACGTCGCGGTTTGAGTTGTCGGCTGATGTGCGAGGCATTGCGCTGCATGATCGGGGCGCATCGCTCAGGCTTCCCCGTTGCCGGCCACTGATGCGCCGGCTTCGTTCAGCGCAATCGCGCATTCCTCACAGCAGACCTCGACGGTCTTGCCGCGACCTTGACGCGGATCGGATTGGCGTCCAGCTGGCAATCGCAGGCAGCGCAGGTTTTCTCGGTCATGACGTCATCTCCTTGGCGTTCGGTTCGACACGGAGAGATGAGCATTCCGGGGCGGCACCGGCTGTCAGAATCTTTAGCTCTTTGTGTGCTGCCGGCGCTGCTCCTGACAGAAGGCTGTCAGCAGGCGCAAGCTCAAGGCGCCGTAACATGCAGCGCCGGCGGCATCAGGCTGTGGGGTCGTCGTTGCCGGGTATGAAGGCGTCGAAGGCGGCGAGCAACTGCTCGCGATAGACATCGGCCTCCTGCAGGATCTCGTGTTTCGAGCCATCGATCATCAGCAGCGAGCCGAGGCGCAGACGCCTGGCGTAGGCTTCCACGGCCTTGGTCGAGACGACCTGATCGGCGCCGGCGGCGATCATCAGCAGCGGCACCTGGATCCTGGCCATGAAGTCGGGCTCGCTGATGGCTTCGCCTGCCTTGATTGCCGCCTGCAGCCAGCGGATCGTCGGCCCGCCGAGCGCCAGTTGCGGATAGTGCTCGTAGATTTTCGTGTTACGCTGATAGCGCCCGGGGTCCGATGTCACCTTGTTGAGGGCGAAGGGCAGGGTTTCCCTGGGACGCGGACCCCAGGCGGCGTAGAGCCGACCGAGGCCGAGAAAGCACAATACCGAGCAGACGCGGCGCGCCGTTTTTGCCGACACGGGCGAGTCGGGCACCGTCAGGAAAGGCGCAATCAGCACCATTCGACGCACCCGGTTGACCATCGACGGCGCCGCGAGCAGCGCGATCACGGCGCCCATCGAATGGGCGAGGATGTAATACGGGCCGCGGCAGTCGGGCAGCACGATGTCCTCGAAGAACTGTTCGAGGTCGCCGGTGTAATCGTAGAAGGAGCGGACATAGCCGCGTTGCGGGTCGGCGATCAGCCGGTCGGAATCGCCCTGGCCGCGCCAGTCGAGCGTGGCGACGCCGAGGCCGCGGTCGGTCAGGTTGCGGATGGTTTCGAAATACTTCTCGATGCACTCGTTGCGGCCGGGCAGCAGCACGACGGTGCCTTTCAGCGGCCGAGTGACCGCGGCAAACAGGCCGTAGCGGATCTTCTTGCCGTCGCGCGTGGTGAAAAAGCCGCCGGCGACATTTTGCGGCGGCGGATTGCCTGGCGTGGGATGGAAGAGATCCGTCATTAGGCGCTTGCGTCTTCGTGGTGTCTCACCCGGCAGGGCGTCGGCATGGTGATAGACGCCAATGGATGAAAAGCAAAGGGAGGACGCCAAGGGGGCGGACGAACGACAAGCAAGGCCGGAAGCAGCCTGCGGCGGCGTGCTTCCGGCCTCTGTCGATCCGGGAGGAAGGGACGTTACACCCGGTCGGCCTCGTCGCGGCGCTTTCATCCGGCGCCGCCTGGTTCTTTATCCTGGGGGCACTCTAGCGCCGGCCGGCTGAACGGGCGCCGAAGCAGCGGTTCATCTGCCGTTCATCGACGCCTCGATTGGCGCTCTTCAAAAATCCTTGAAATGAGCTTTTGCGCTCCCCAAATGTCGGATGCAGCCGCCGATGTCGGGGCTGCTGGTCCACCCGAAACGCCTTTCCAGGGTTTCGCACCGGCCACACGCAAACATGTTGCTCAACAGGAGAACACCTCATGCGTCACGTTGATTTTTCCCCGCTCTATCGCTCGACCGTCGGCTTCGACCGCCTGTTCACCATGCTCGACTCGCTGGCCCAGCCCGATGGCGCGCAGACCTATCCGCCCTACAACATCGAGCGCACCGGCGAGGACGCCTATCGCATCTCGATGGCGGTTGCCGGCTTCTCGGACGAAGAGATTTCGATCGAAGCCCACCGCAACGTGCTGACCGTCAAGGGTGAGCGCAAGGAAGAGGGCAATGGCGAAGGCTCCGAGCTGCTCTACCGCGGCATTGCCTCGCGTTCGTTCGAGCGCCGCTTCCAGCTTGCCGACCATGTCGAGGTCGTCGGCGCCACGCTGAAGAACGGCCTGCTTTTCGTCGACCTTAAGCGCAACATCCCCGAGGAGCTGAAGCCGCGCAAGATCGCGATTACCGCCTCTTCGGCCAACGCCAAGCAGATCGAGGCCAAGAACGCCGCGTGATCAAGACGGCGGCGTCACAACGCCCAAGGTTAAAAGCGTTTCCTCCCGAGACGAAAGCGGCGCCGCGAGGCGCCGCTTTTTTTCGCCGCAGCCTCTGTCACCCCAACCGAAGAGTTCTGGCTCTTTTGCGGCGGGCGCCGTCTTCCCATGAAGGGCGATGTCTGATCTCTCGGCTGATTTTTCCCTGGCCCTAACGGCAACCATTACGGTGACCTTCCTGCTGGCCGGCATCGTCAAGGGCGTTACCGGTATGGGACTGCCGACGTTGGCGATGGGGCTGCTGGGCACAATCATGCCGCCGGTCGCCGCGGCTTCGCTGCTGATCGTGCCGTCCTTCGTCACCAATATCTGGCAGCTGTTTGCCGGCCCGAGCTTCGGATGGATCCTCAGTCGGCTGTGGCTGATGATGGTCGGCATCGTCGCCGGCACGCTGGCCGGCTCATGGCTGCTGGCCAGCGACAATGTCAAATGGACGACGGCCGGCCTCGGGGCGGCGCTGATCGTCTATGCCGTCTATACGCTGCTGGCGCGGCAGTTGACGGTTCCCGCGTCAGCCGAGCGCTGGTCGTCGCCCATCGTCGGTTTCCTTACCGGCATCGTCACCGGCGGCACCGGCGTGTTCGTCGTGCCCGCTGTACCTTACATTCAGGCGCTGGGCTTGAGCCGTGACGATCTGATCCAGGCGCTCGGCCTGTCCTTCACCGTGTCGACGATCGCGCTCGCTGCCGGCCTTGCCTCGCACGGCGCGTTCCAGGTCGGGCATGTCGCCATGTCGTCGCTGGCGGTTGCGCCGGCCTTGCTCGGCATGTGGCTCGGACAGTTGCTCCGGCAGCGGATCAGCCCGGCGACCTTCCGGCGCTGGTTTCTTGTTTTCCTGATCTTGCTTGGCCTCGAGCTTTTGGCGCGGCCTTTCCTTGCTTAGCGATCGGTACCGGTTGCGAGAACGGCCTCGACGTTTTGCCGGTGGACGGGCTCGTACAGCGCGAAGTACTCGACCGCGCCCGTGGCGAACATGTCGGCGCCGCAGGTTTTCAGATCCTGCTTCGCAAGATCAGGCTCACGCCGGCAGCGAAGCAGTTTTTGAACGTAGGCTTGCGTCGCGGCGATGAGGCCTTTGTCGTAGCCGCCTCGCTCAATCGCTTCGAGCGAGCCGTGATTGGGCAAGATGCGGTCTATCGACCAGCCGGCCATGCGTTCGAGATCGACCAGATGTTGCGCCAGCCGATCCGCCTCGCTGACATAGGTGATCGGATCCTCGAGCGTGTCGCCCGCCAGGAGCAGGCCGGTTTCGGGCATGAACAGCACCGTGCCGTCATGGCTGTGGATTTCGACCTGACGCAGTTCGACGGCGATCGATCCAACGGCGAGGTCAAGACTGCCTGCGAAGGTCCTGTTCGGCAGCACGAGAGGCTTGATCGGTGGAACACCGCTTTCGATCTCAGCCCGGTTGTTCGCGAGCGCCGAGGCGGTGAGCGTGTTGGCGATAATCTCGCAATCCTGAAACACCTCATTGCCGGCAATATGATCGTCATGCCAGTGGCTGAGCACGACCCGGATCGATGTTGCGCCCATGTCTTCGAGCGTCTGCCTGATGAAGCGCGCGTGAGGCAGCGAAATATGCGTGTCGTAGACAAGCGCCTGCGAACCATCGACGAGGGCATAGGTGCAGATGCCGAGGGCATAGGCGCCGTCGTCCAGCCAGTTCGGCTCGTCCGACCAGGCGCGAACGCCGTCAACGCGGCCATCATAGAAGCCGAGCACGTTTGGCGCCGGGCGAACCAGCCGCATGGTTGAGCCGAGAGGTGGCTTTGTCATTGGCGCGGTCTCGCGGGTTCAGGCGATCATCTGGCCGAAGCGATCGACCTCATCTGAAGTCGTGGCAAAGCTGGTGACGAAGCGATAGAGCAACTCGTCCTCGCCGACATGGCCGTCGAAGCCGTGCGGCCTGTGCCAGTCGTAAAAGGCTGCGCCGACGGATTGCAGCCTTTCGGCTTCCGCCTTTTTCATCACCGCGAACACCTCGTTGGCCTGCGGCAACCAGGCGAGCTTCGCCGTTGCCGAATCCTCGATCGCAGCCGCCAGGCGCGCGGCCATGGCATTGGCATGACGGGCCGTGTCCAGCCACAGGCCGTCCGTGAAGTAGGCGTCGAACTGCGCTGCGATGAAGCGCGACTTGGAGAACAGCTGTGCGGCGCGCTTGCGCAGGAAGGACAACTCCTTGGCGCGGTCTAGATCGAACAGCACCACCGCTTCGGCGCACCAGCAGCCGTTCTTGGTGCCGCCGAACGAGACGATGTCGACGCCGCGCTTCCAGGTCATTTCGGCCGGCGTCGTCTCAAGCGCGACCAATGCGTTGGCAAAACGGGCGCCGTCCATATGCAGCGGCAGGGAAAAGCGTTTGGCGACCTCCGAAATGGTGGAAATGTCGTCGAGCCCGTACACTGTGCCGACTTCGGTCGATTGGGTGATCGAGACGGCCGTCGGGCGTCCCCAATGGACGATTTCGGGTGCGAAACGGGCGACGGCGCGTTCAAGATTGTGCGGATCGATCTTGCCCAGGGCGCCGTCGACAGCATGGAGACGCGAGCCGCCGCTGAAATATTCCGGCGCGCCGCATTCGTCCTCGATGATGTGCGATTCGCGGTGCGCAAAGGAAATGCCGCCGGGCTTGTTGTAAGCGGCCAGGGACAGCGAGTTGGCCGCCGTGCCGGTAGCGACGAAGAACACCGCGACCTCGCGTTCGAAGATCTCGCTGAAACGCTGGTAGACGGCGCGGTCGAGATCGCCATCGCCATAGGCGGTCGAAAAGCCGCCGGCATTGGCTGACAGCCCGGCGGCAATGTTGGAATGGACGCCCGCCCAGTTGTCGGATGCAAAGAACATCAGGAAAGTCCCTGTCTGGTTGAGAAAGTCTGGTTGCGACAAGAGCGCGACCATGGCCGTTTCGGGGTTTGACGCGCAAGGGCCAAGGGCTGAAAAAGCGGTAAAGCCAAAGGCGATCACGAAGGAGTGCCGGGACCGAAATTTCGTTTCGACATCGCCTGACGTAATTTTCTGTCGCCAAACATCCAAGAATTTGGTGAATCGGTCTTGTGTGCGCCCAGGATTTCTGCCATAAAAATTTAGGACAGTAGTGCTGTCTTATTTTGTCGCACAAGTCAGGCTGGATTGGCGTATCATTTGGGCCACTCCGGCCGTTGCCGCGAGCGACGGGTAGACGGCTCGGCTGTGGCCTGTACGATACCGGATACGAACCGGCGGCGCACCACACGGTCCGCCAAGGATTTCGAAAAGACGTGCCGCAAGAATGAGAGCGGAAGCCAGTCGCTTCCCAAGGTAGACCAGCGCCCCAAACGCTAGACGTGCAAGGGGCCGGAACGGAGGACAGGACGATGACGGAACTGACGCCATCTGCGATTATCGGCCGGGCCGCGCAGACGAAAGCGGCAGCCGTTAAAGATGCCGTTCTGACCAATGCACCTTTGGCAAATGACCGGCGAACCATCAACGGCCTGACCACCAACGGCCGAACCACCAATGGAATGTCGGCGCATGGTCTCTACGATCCGCGCAACGAGCATGACGCGTGCGGCGTCGGCTTCATCGTCAACATGAAGAACGTGAAGTCGCACCAGATCGTCAAGGACGGGCTCTTCGTGCTCGAAAACCTGACGCATCGCGGCGCTGTCGGCGCCGATCCGCTGATGGGTGACGGCGCCGGCGTGCTGGTGCAAGTCCCCGATCATTTCTTCCGCGAAGAGATGGCGGCCCAGGGCGTCGAACTGCCGGCGGCAGGCCAATACGGCGTCGGCCACTGGTTCATGCCGCAGGATGCGGCACTGCGCGCCCATATCGAAGAGATCATCGCCGAATCGGCGCAGTCAGAAGGGCTGCCGCTGCTCGGCTTTCGCGACGTGCCGGTCGACAATTCATCGCTGTCGAAGGCGCCCGATATCGCGGCCTCCGAACCGTTCCATCGCCAGGTCTTCATCGGCCGCACATCAGACATTCCAGATGACGAGGAATATGAGGCCAGGCTGTACCTGCTGCGCAAGGTGATTTCCGGCCGCATCTACGCCGAGAACAACAACAAGGATATCGGCGCCTACTGTGTGTCGCTATCGGCGCGCACCATTGTCTACAAGGGCATGTTCCTGGCCTACCAGGTCGGCGCCTATTACAAGGATTTGTCGGATCCGCGTTTCGAGACCGCGCTGATCCTCGTCCACCAGCGCTTCTCGACCAACACCTTCCCGTCATGGAAGCTCGCGCACCCCTACCGCATGGTCGCGCATAATGGCGAGATCAACACGGTGCGCGGCAACAACAACTGGATGGCGGCGCGCCAGGCCTCGGTCGATTCCGAACTGTTCGGCAACAACATCTCCAAGCTGTGGCCGATCTCCTATGACGGCCAGTCCGACACGGCGTGCTTCGACAATGCGCTCGAATTCCTGTTCCAGGGCGGCTACAGCCTCAGCCATGCCATGATGATGCTGATCCCCGAAGCGTGGGCCGGCAACAAGCTGATGGATGCCGACCGCAAGGCTTTCTACGAATACCACGCAGCCCTTATGGAGCCGTGGGACGGGCCGGCCGCGGTCGCCTTCACCGACGGCCGCCAGATCGGCGCCACGCTCGACCGCAACGGTCTGCGCCCGGCGCGCTACATCGTCACCGACGACCACCGCGTCATCATGGCGTCCGAAGCCGGCGTGCTGCCGGTGCCGGAGGAGAGGATCGTCAAGAAGTGGCGGCTGCAGCCTGGCCGCATGCTTCTGATCGACCTTGCCAAGGGCCGCATCATTTCCGACGAGGAGATCAAGTCGGAGATCGCCACCAGGCATCCCTACAAGACCTGGCTCAACAACACGCAGCTGATCCTCGAGGATCTGAAGCCGGTCGAGCCGCGCGCGCTGCGCAAGGATGTCAGCCTGCTCGATCGCCAGCAGGCGTTCGGCTACAGCCAGGAAGACACCAAGCTGCTGATGTCGCCGATGGCGACCACCGGCCAGGAAGCGGTGGGTTCGATGGGCACGGACACGCCGATCTCGGCGATGTCGGACAAGTCGAAGCTGCTCTACACCTACTTCAAGCAGAATTTTGCCCAGGTCACCAACCCGCCGATCGACCCGATCCGCGAGGAACTGGTGATGAGCCTTGTCTCGTTCATCGGGCCGCGGCCGAACATCTTCGACTTGGTCGGCAATTCGCGCCGCAAGCGGCTCGAAGTGCGCCAGCCGATCCTGACCAATGGCGATCTGGAAAAGATCCGCTCGATCGGCCACACAGAGGACCGTTTCGACACCAAGACCATCGACATCACCTACGGGTCGAGCGAGGGCGCGGCCGGCATGCAGGGCGCCGTCGAGCGTCTGTGCGAGCGGGCGGAAGCCGCTGTCGCCGGCGGCTACAACATCATCATCCTGTCCGACCGCCAGGTCGGTCCCGACCGTATCGCCATTCCGGCACTGCTGGCGACGGCTGCCGTGCACCACCACCTGATCCGCAAGGGTCTGCGCACCGCGGTCGGCCTGGTCGTGGAATCCGGCGAGCCACGCGAAGTGCATCATTTCTGCTGTCTCGCCGGCTACGGCGCCGAGGCGATCAACCCCTACCTTGCCTTCGACACGCTGCTCGACATGCACAAGCGTGGCGAACTGCCGGCTGAGGTCGACGCCTACGAGGTGGTCTCGCGCTACATCAAGTCTATCGGCAAGGGCATCCTCAAGGTGATGTCGAAGATGGGCATCTCCACCTATCAGTCCTATTGCGGCGCGCAGATATTCGACGCCATCGGGCTGAAGTCGGATTTCGTCGAGAAGTACTTCACCGGCACAGCGACGCTGATCGAAGGTGTCGGCCTGGACGAGGTCGCGGCCGAGACGCTCAGCCGCCACACCGACGGTTTCGGCAACGATCCGGTGCTGCGCAACAGCCTCGAGGTCGGCGGCGAGTACATGTACCGCATGCGCGGCGAAGCCCATATGTGGTCGCCCGACGCCGTCGCCACCTTGCAGCACGCCGTGCGTCAGGGCTCGTGGGAGACGTTCAAGGAGTTTTCCGCGCAGATCAACAGCGAGACGGCCCGTGCCCAGACCATACGCGGCCTGTTCAGGATCAAGCTTGCGGAAGAGACCGGCCGCAAGAAGGTGGCGATAGAGGACGTGATGTCGGCGGCCGATATCGTCAAGCGCTTCTCGACCGGGGCGATGTCGTTCGGCTCGATCTCGCGCGAGGCACACACGACGCTGGCGCGCGCCATGAACCAGATCGGCGGCAAGTCGAACACCGGCGAGGGCGGCGAAGAGGCCGACCGCTATCTGCCGCTGCCGGGCGGCGGCAAGAACCCCGAACGTTCGGCGATCAAGCAGGTCGCCTCGGGACGGTTTGGCGTCACCGCCGAGTATCTCGTCAATTCCGATGTCATGCAGATCAAGGTCGCGCAGGGCGCCAAGCCCGGTGAGGGCGGCCAGCTGCCCGGCCACAAGGTCGACGCGACCATTGCCAAGGTCCGGCACTCGACGCCCGGCGTCGGCCTGATCTCGCCGCCGCCGCATCACGACATTTATTCGATCGAGGATCTGGCGCAGCTGATCTACGACCTGAAGAACGTCAACCCGGCGGCCGACGTTTCGGTAAAGCTGGTGTCGGAAGTCGGTGTCGGTACGGTTGCGGCGGGCGTCGCCAAGGCGCGCGCCGACCACATCACCATCTCCGGCTATGATGGCGGCACCGGCGCGTCGCCGCTGACCTCGCTCAAGCATGCCGGCAGTCCATGGGAAATGGGCCTTGCCGAGACGCACCAGACGCTGGTGCTGAACGGGCTGCGCTCGCGCGTTGCACTGCAGGTCGATGGTGGCTTGCGCACGGGGCGCGACGTCATCATCGGTGCGCTGCTCGGTGCCGACGAGTTCGGCTTCTCGACCGCGCCGCTGATCGCGGCCGGCTGCATCATGATGCGCAAGTGCCACTTGAACACCTGCCCGGTCGGCGTCGCGACGCAGGATCCGGTTCTGCGCAAGCGTTTCAAGGGCACGCCCGAGCATGTCATCAACTTCTTCTTCTATGTTGCGGAAGAGGTGAGGGGGCTGCTGGCCGAGATGGGCTACACCCATATCGACCAGATCATCGGCGACAGCGACCTGCTGGAAAAGCGCGAGATGATCCAGCATTGGAAGGCGCGTGGGCTCGATTTCGGCAAGATGTTCTTCAAGCCGGACGCGCCGCATGAGGCGGTGCACTGGACCGAACGGCAGAAACACCCGATCGACGATGTACTCGATCGCAAGCTGATCGAACTGGCGAAGCCCGCGCTCGAAAGCAAGCAGCCGGTCAAGATCGAGGTCGACATCCGCAATGTCGATCGCTCCACGGGCGCCATGCTGTCGGGCGAAGTCGCCAAGCGCTTCAGGCACAAGGGCCTGCGCGAGGACACGATCCAGGTGAAGCTGACCGGCACCGCCGGCCAGTCGTTCGGCGCCTTCCTGGCGCGCGGCATCTCGTTCGATCTCGTCGGTGCGGCCAACGACTATGTCGGCAAGGGCCTGTCGGGCGGACGCATCGTCATCCGGCCGCCGGAGGAGTCCAGGATCGTCGCGGCGGAATCGATCATCGTCGGCAACACCGTCCTCTATGGCGCGACCGAGGGCGAGGCCTATTTCGCAGGTGTCGCCGGCGAGCGCTTCGCGGTGCGCAATTCGGGCGTCGCCGCCGTCGTTGAAGGCGTCGGCGATCATGGCTGCGAATACATGACCGGCGGCATCGTCGTCGTCATCGGCCAGACCGGTCGCAACTTCGCTGCCGGCATGTCGGGCGGCGTGGCCTATGTTCTGGATGAGGCCGGCGATTTCGCCGCGCGCTGCAACATGGCGATGGTCGAGCTGGAGCCGGTTCCGGAAGAAGACGATCTGATGGAAAGGCTGCTGCATCATGGCGGTGACCTCGACCACAAGGGTCGCGTCGACGTCTCGGGCGACATGACCACCCATGACGAGGAACGGCTTTACCAGCTTATCTCGAACCACGTCCATTTCACCGGTTCGGTACGCGGCCGCGAGATACTCGACGACTGGACGACCTTCCGGCCGAAATTCCGCAAGATCATGCCGGTCGAATACCGCCGCGCGCTGATCGAGATGGAACGCATGCGCATGGGCGTGGCGGCGGAATAGGTTTTTCGACTTGCCGGGAGGCGCAGGCTTCCCGGCGGAACTTTCAGCGACAGTTTGACCTCGGATGCAAGGTTGCCACGGCTGCCTCAAGGGGTTAACGGGTGCGAAAACCGCACCATCTGGACAGCAGGAACTGGACTATGGGCAAGGTAACAGGCTTTCTCGAAATCGACCGGCAGGTGCACAAGTACCAGCCGGCCTCCGACCGCATCCGGCATTTTCGTGAATTCACGCTGCCGATGTCGGACAAGGAGGTCGAGAAACAGGCGGCGCGCTGCATGGATTGCGGCATCCCGTTCTGCCACGGGCCGACCGGTTGCCCGATCCACAACCAGATCCCGGACTGGAACGACCTCGTCTACAATGGCGACTGGGACAATGCGATCCGCAACCTGCATTCGACCAACAATTTCCCCGAGTTCACCGGCCGCATCTGCCCCGCGCCCTGCGAGGAAGCCTGCACGCTGAACCTCGAGGACATTCCGGTTGCCATCAAGACTGTCGAACAGGCAATCGCCGACAAGGCTTATGAAACCGGCCATATCCGGCCTTATCCGCCAGAGAAGAAGACGGGCAAGCGGGTCGCTGTCATCGGCTCCGGCCCGGCAGGGATGGCGGCGGCGCAGCAGCTTGGCCGCGCCGGCCACGAGGTCAGCGTTTATGAGCGTGAGAGCCGTCCCGGCGGGCTGATGCGCTACGGCATTCCCGACTTCAAGATCGAGAAGCACTATATCGACCGCCGCATCGAGCAGATGCAGGGCGAGGGCGTGACCTTCCATTGCGGCGTCAATGTCGGCGTCGACAAGCCGGTGGCAGAGTTGCTCGCCGGATATGATGCGGTGCTCTATTGCGGCGGTTCGGAATCGCCGCGTCCGGCCAACATTCCGGGCGACGATCTCGGCGGCGTCTATGACGCCATGCCCTATCTGGTGCAGCAGAACCGTCGCGTTGGCGGCGAGCCGATCCAGTCGGTGGCCTGGCCGTCGCATCCGATCATCGCCGGCGGCCAGCATGTCGTCGTCGTCGGCGGCGGCGATACCGCGTCCGACTGCGTCGGCACCGCCTTCCGCCAGGGCGCGGTGCGCGTCACCCAGCTCGACATCCGCCCGCAGCCGCCGGAGAAGGAAGACAAGCTTTCGGTCTGGCCTTACTGGGCGACCAAGATGCGCACCTCGTCCTCACAGGCCGAAGGTGCGGAGCGCGAATTCCAGGTGGCGACGCTCGAATTCATCGGCGAGGACGGCCAACTGACCGGCGTCAAATGCTGCGAAGTCGACGAGAAGCGCAAGCCGATCGCCGGCACCGAATTCGTCATCCGTGCAGACCTCGCCTTCATCGCCATCGGCTTTGCCGGACCGGCTGCCGCCGGCGTCGCGAAAGAGCTGGACGGTGAGATGAAAATCACCACCGACAGCCGCCGTTCCCGCAATGTCGAAGCCAACGATCGCGACTACAAGACCAGCGTCGACAAACTCTACGCCGCAGGTGATGTGCGCCGCGGCCAGTCGCTGGTTGTGTGGGCGATCCGCGAAGGCCGCCAGGCCGCGCGCTCGATCGATGAAGCGCTGATGGGGTCGACGGTACTCCCCCGTTAACGGTTGATCGCCGTCGTCGTATCCGTCGCGGCAGCGGCCTTGGGCGGCCACGAGAAGTCGTCGACGCGGCCGGGCGAGGCCTCGGGCGCCTTGCCTTCGAGGATTAGTTTTTCGCCGGGCAGATCCGGATTGGCTTTCGGCGCCGCCGCCGCACCGAGAAGTTCGGTACCGCCGTCGAGCGCCGGATCGTTGAGCAGCATTGGAACGGTGCGGTCGACCACGATCGGGGCGGCGGGCAGCGACGGCGCCTCGACCGGGGCGCCGGCCGGTGCGGCAGCCGTCACCACGCTTCCCGGCGCTGCCAGGCCGAGGATCTTGGCCAGCGGCTTTTCGGTGTAGAAGGCGAGCTTTCGCTTGCCGGCTTTCGAGACGTTGATGCCGTCGTCGGAGCGCAGCCGCACGGCCTGGCCGTTAATGTCGGGGCCGGTCGAGACAAAGGCGCCGTTCTCGTCGACGAACCCATCCCAGACATCGACGAATTCGCCGCCGTTCTTCTCGGCTGCCGAGTGGTAGATGTCGTTGAATGCCAGCATGTCGGAGGTCATCTTCGGCGTCTTGAAGGCTGGCATGCCGACCCACAGATAAGGCACCTTGGTCGCCGCCAGTGCCTTTCCCAAGGCTTCGGTCCGGCGTTCGTATTCCTTGGTCCAGTTCTCGGAGCGCGGCTGCTCGCGCACATCGTTGACGCGCATCTGCTGGCGGTCGTTGGAGCCGAGCATGACGACGACCACGGAGGGTTTTTCGGTCTCGACCAGCGATTTGACCTGTTCGGGCCAATTGTAGACATCATCGCGCACGAAACCCGAAGAACCGTTGGCGCGCTCGACGATCCTGACGTTGGCATTGTCGGCAAAGGCTGTTTCGAGGCCCTCGGCCAGGCCGTTGGCCATGAAATCGCCGATCACCAGAACGACGCGGGCATCCGGTGTCTTCTCGACAATCGGAGCGGAAGGTTCAACGGGTGCACGGGGCTTCTTCTTGACCTTCGGCTTTGCCTTGCGGACGTCGAGCGGCGGCTCGATGCGTTCGCTGCGGCGCGGGAACAGAAGGTCGCGCAGCGACCAGCCGCGGTTCTGCGGTTGCTCCTGCGCCAAAGCCGGTGTGTGGAAACTGCCGGCGACCCCCGTCGCCAGGACGACGATGGCCAGAATGAGGATCGGCAAGCGGAAAACGATCACACGGATACGCGCTGCCGAAACCAAGCACCCTCTCCATCCCTTGGTGCATGGCCCTTGCAGGGGATCATGCACAGACCGATGCTACGGCATCCCTTGCGTCGCAAATGCAAGCTGCCGTCGCTGGCTCTATTTCTTTCTGAGCCATTTGAGCACTTCCATGCTCGGATACCCGTCCTGGGTCAAGCCGACCGTTGCCTGATAGGTCATGATGGCGGTTTTCGTGCCGTCACCGATCTTGCCGTCGAACTTGCCGTCGTAAAGTCCGTGCTGCGAAAGCCGCTTCTGCAACTCCTGCCTTTCCTCGAAGGACAGTTTGGTGAAAGGCCGCTTCCAGTCCTGCACCAGACCATTAGAGCCGGCGATTTCGTCGGCAAGAAGGCCGACGGCCAGGGCATATTTGTCGGCGTTGTTGTAGGCCTTGATGACGGAGAAGTTCTTGATCATCAGGAAGGCCGGTCCGCCGCGGCCGTCCGGCACTTTCAGCGTCGCCTTTTCGGTTGCGTTCTTGAACGGCTTGCCATTGGCCCTGGCTACGCCGAGCGCCTGCCACTGCGCCAATGTCTTCGAGCCGGCAGGCAGTTTGCCGGCTGGAATGGTGACCTCGTAGCCCCAGGTCTTGCCGCCCTGCCAGCCATTCTTCTTCAGCAGATTGGCTGATGTCGCCAACGCATCGGGGATCGAATTCCAGATGTCGCGCTTGCCGTTGCCGTCCATGTCGACGGCATAATGCTGGTAGCTGGTCGGGATGAACTGGGTCTGGCCCATGGCGCCGGCCCAGGAGCCCATCAGGTGGCTTTCGTCGATGTCGCCGGTCTGCAGGATTTTCAGCGCGGCGACCAATTGGGTGCGGGCGAATTTCGAACGCTTCGGGTCGCCATAGGCGAGGGTTGCCAGCGAGCGGATGACATTGCGCATGATGTCGTCGCGCTTGAGGATCTCGCCGTAATTCGATTCCATCGACCAGATGGCGAGCAGGATGTAGCGGTCGACGCCGAACCTCGCCTCGATCCGTTCCAGCCACGGCTTCCATTTTTTGGCCATCTGCTGGCCGACGGCAACGGACTGGTCGTGGACGCGGTTGTCGAAATAGTCCCAGGCAGGTGCGGTGAATTCGGGCTGGGTGCGTGCCTTTTCCAGCACCACCGGGTCGGGTTCATTGATGCCCCGGAACGCCCGGTCGTAGACCGCGCCGGAAACGCCGCCCGCCACGGCCGTGGCGCGGAAGCCGGCGACCCATTGCCGAAACCCGGCATCGGCGAAGGCCGGTCCGGCCGGCATCAGCAAGGTGAGCGAGAGGCTGGCCGCCGTCAGCACGCTGGTAAAGAGTTTTGCGGCACTGCGAACGGACATATTTTCCCCTTTCTCTATCTCAGGAAAGACCATTCATCGCCGAACCGGGTTAGCAATTGGTTTACCATAGGCGGCGCCTGGAACGAAAAGACACCTGGATGCTTTACCGGTTGATGTTTCCCTCAATGGCCCGATAATCCACAATTCCGGCGCGAAAATGTCGCGAGGCGGGATTGCCGGGCACGCCCTCAAACGGATAATTGACGCATGAAGCGAGTTCGCAAGGCAGTTTTCCCGGTCGCCGGTCTCGGCACACGGTTTCTCCCGGCCACCAAGGCCATTCCCAAGGAGATGCTGACCGTCGTCGACCGGCCGGTCATCCAGTATGTCGTCGATGAGGCGCGCGAGGCCGGCATCGAACATTTCATCTTCGTCACCGGCCGCAACAAGGCGGTCATAGAAGACCATTTCGATATCCAGTTCGAGCTCTATGATACGCTGGCACAGCGCGGCAAGGACGATCAGCTGGCCCGCTTGCAGCGGCTGCAGCCGGCGCCGGGGCAGACCTCGTTCACCCGCCAGCAGGTGCCGATGGGTCTCGGCCACGCCGTCTGGTGCGCCCGCGAATTGGTCGGCGACGAACCCTTCGCGCTGTTGCTGCCCGACATGATCATGCAGTCGGAGAAGAGCTGCACGAAGGCCATGGTCGAGCTTTACGAGGAGACCGGCAACAACATCATCGCGGTGCAGGAATGCGATCCGGCCGAAACCCACAAATATGGCATTGTCGGCCGCGGCGAGGACACGCATCACGGCTTCCGCATCACCGAGATGGTCGAAAAGCCGAAGACCGGCACCGCGCCGTCCAATCTCTACATCAACGGCCGCTACATCCTGCAGCCCGAGATTTTCAAGATCCTCGAAAGCCAGGAAAAGGGCGCCGGCAACGAGATCCAGCTCACCGACGCGATGCTGAAGCTGGAAAAGCAGCAGCCCTTCTTTGGCTACCACTTTCAGGGCCGCACCTTCGATTGCGGCTCGCCGGAAGGCTTCGTCGAGGCCAATGTCGCCTTCGCGCTGTGGCGCAGCGACATGAACGAGAACATGGCCGGCGTCATCCGCACGCTGCTCGATGAGATGAAGCCGTCCGAGCGTCGCGGCGCTGCTTTTTAGCTATCGCTGCAGCTTCAGCCCCAAATAGATGCTGTTGGCGGTGTAGTTGCGCCCGGGCAGATAGCTGGTCAGCTTTTCGGTGCGGGCGCGGCTGGTGAGGCCGACATAGCGGTTCAGCCACCAGGTCAGCCCGGCCTCTGCACTTAGCGTCATGTCATGGCCGTCGGAGCCGGTGTAATTGCGCCAGTCGAGCCCAAGGGCTGCGTTGCCGGTCAAGTCGGTGCGGATCTGCCGCTCGCCGGTGAGGCGGCCGGAATAGAGGATGTCGCCGCTCTCACCGGCGTTCGTCGTGCCTTCGACCGTGGTTTGCCCGGTGAGGCCGATGATGGTGCCGCGCTCGGGTGACCATTTGAGGTCGGCATTGATGGTGGCTCCCGAAATCGCCTCCAGGTTCTTGTCGTCGATCGCTTCCCGCAGCCAGCCGGCCGAGAACTCACCCTTGAGCTTCTCGCCCATGTCGACTTCGATACCGGCGCGTGCGCCAAGCCGGGTCGAAGAGCGCTCGAAGCCCTTGTTGTCGATCCGTTGGTCATATACCCGGCGGCCGAGCTCAATCTCGGCAAAGGGCGTCAGAGCCGGGGAAATTTCATAGCCGGTCCGCAACGTTGCGGTGTAGAGCGTGTTGTCCTGATCCTTCTGCGACAACACGGTGCCGTCCGTTAGCTTGGCGTCGCCATAGATGTCGTGGGAGACCGCACCGGTCAGCGCAAAGCGCAGCTTGCCGACATCCTTCTCGACGGCGAGGCTGCCGTCGACAGTCTGGCGGATCGGCTGCGAGGTGACGCCGGCAATCGCGTCGGGCGCGGAGGCCGATTCCGGCGCAATCTCGTAGCCGAGCTTGGCGATGGCGCGCAGTTCATTGTCGAGGTCGACATTGTACGTGCCTTGGATACGGCCGCGTGCCTCATTGATCTTCTGGCCCGAAATGGTGTTGCGGAAATTGCCGTAGCCGTCGATGACCGCCGAATTCTCGCGCCAATCGGAGGCGGCGGAGAAACGCAGCGCCGTTTCGGACAGCACCGCCGACTTGCCGCCAGCGCTGGAATCGGCGTTCGACGTGACGGCAACGCCCTGCTCGAGCGTCGGCCGCAGCAGGAACGAGCCGACCTTGATGCCGGTTGCCGCGTACGGGTCGTCCTCGAGCTTCTTCTTCTGGCCCTCGATGGCGTCGGTGCGCTCGGCGCCGGGGTCGAGCTTTCGTCGGTCGACACCGCCGACGGTGAGGACACGGCGGTTGGCTGTGTCCTGATCGGCGTCGCCTGCCGCAGTGCCGTCCGGGGTCGTTCCGGTGGTGGTCTGGTCCGTGGCTTTGCCAGGCTTCTTCTTGTCGGCAGCCTTGGTTTTGTCCTTGGCCTTGTCTGCATCCGCGGCGGCGCGTTGTTTTGCCGTCGATGGCCGGCGTGGCTGGACGGTTGGCGGCTTGTCGACGAACGAATCGTCGATGGTCGCCGGCGGGTCGAAAATGCTGTTTGCGCCGGCCTGTGACGGGTCGGTGTCGTCAGGCAAGGCGCCATCGCTGGCCGGCACATAAGCGGTTGGCGTGTTTCCCGTGGGGGCGGTGTCGGCAGGGGCGGGCTTGACCTGCGTGTTGGCCTTGGTCAATTGCCTGGCCCGGCGCTGCTGGTCGGACAGGATCGCCGATTCCGAAACTTCGCCGCGCAGCTCGGTCTCCTGGGCATGAAGCGCAGTTGGCCGCAGCAAAGCGAGCACGCTCGTCGCCAGAAGCAGAGCGCAAAAGGCTCTGCCCGTTCGACCTTTTTTCTCTTGAGGCTGGGCCCGCGACATCGTCACCACTGCTTGCGCGGCGCAAGCGCGCCATACTTACCGAACCGTAAACGGGGATGGTTAACGGAGGGTTGAAGGTGTGCCTGTACGACATGGCTGGACGGCAATTCTGTTGGACAGGCGAACGGCAAAGCGCTAATCGCATCAGCCATGCATGCGGGATCCCCAGAAAAGAAGCCTTTGGAGGCTTCGGTCGCCTCGGCGCTGAGAACGGTAGCCACGGAACAGGCCGGCGTGGCGGCATTGGCCGCCGCGCTGGAGAACGAACTGGCCGAACCTTTCGCCCGCGCCGTCGACATGGTGTCGCGCATCAATGGCCGCGTCATAGTCACCGGCGTCGGCAAAAGCGGCCATATCGGCACTAAGATCGCGGCTAGTCTGGCTTCGACCGGCACGCCAGCCTTCTTCGTCCATCCGGCGGAGGCCAATCATGGCGACCTTGGCATGATCGCCAGAGACGATGCCATCATCGCCATGTCATGGTCCGGCGAGAGCAAAGAATTGATGGGCATCGTCGCCTATTCCAGGCGCTTCTCGATCCCGCTGATTGCGATTACCGCGGGCGCGGCCTCGGCGCTGGCGCGCGCGGCCGACGTGGTGCTGCTCCTGCCGTCCGCGCCGGAAGCCTGCCCGCACGGTTTGGCGCCGACGACATCGACCCTGCTACAACTGGTGGTCGGCGATGCGCTGGCCATAGCGCTGCTCGAAGCGCGCGGCTTCACGCCCGACCATTTCCGCACATTCCACCCCGGCGGCCAGCTCGGCGCCAATCTGACTCTCGTCTCCGAGATCATGCGGGTCGGCGATCAGATTCCGCTAGCGGCGCTCGGTACCAAGATGCCGGAAGCGGTCATGACGTTGTCGAACAAGAAAGTCGGTTGTGTCTGTGTCGTCGACGGGAAGGGCGAGCTGGTCGGGATCATCACTGACGGTGATGTCGCGCGCAATCTGCATCGAAACCTGGCCGATATCGCCGTGGACGACATCATGACCCGCACGCCGAAGACGGTCGATCCGCAGACGCTGGCCGGAACGGCGATCGCGCTTCTCAACGAATACAATATCGGTGCGCTGGTAGTGACGGAAAACAGGATGCCCGTTGGGGTGGTTCACTTCCACGATTTGCTGCGTATCGGCGCAGCCTGAGGAAACTAAAACCGCATTGCGTTGGGGTGACCTACGCGGCGCGCTTCGATTGCTGCCAAATGCGCTGCGGGCCTTCGGGCGCTCAGACGGCCTCGACGGTCAGTTCCAGATCGGTGTCGGCCGAACTGACGACGCGCACCTGCGTGCCGGCCGGCAGGTCGGGACCCGAGACGCGCCACAGTGTGTCGCCGAGTTTGATGCGGCCGCGACCGTCCTTGATCGGCTCGGCCAGCGTTGCCATCCTGCCGACCAACTGCGCGCCGCGCCGGTTGAGCAGCGGCTGGTCGCTAGGGGTATTACGCCCACCAACCAGCTTCTTTCCGGCAAGGGCCGAGACCAGCGACAGGGCCAGGAAGGCGAGGACCTGGACTTCCCAGGCCCAGAAGCTTGCGTCCCAGACGAGCAGGGAAATCACACCGATCACCAATGCGGCGATGCCGATCCACAGCATGAATATTCCTGGCGCGATGACCTCCATCACCAGGAGGACGAAGCCCAGAACCATCCAGTTCCACGGACCAAGTTCGGAAATGATGCGGTCGAACATGGGAGTGCGCTCCTACTTCCTGTGGAGCATGATCTTTTCCGAAAACCGGTTCCCACTTTTCGGGATCATGCTCGCGACCTCAGTTCTCGCCCGATCTCAGTTTTCGCTTGGGCGAACCACCGGAGGGCGGGCGGCCTGCCTGGCGGCGCCGGCGGTGCCTTCGCTGCGGAACACCTCCCTGGCGATCTCGCCTATGCCGCCGAGCGTGCCGATCAGCGCCGAGGCTTCCATCGGCATCAGCACGACCTTGCTGTTGTTGGCGGTACCGATCTTGCCCATCGCTTCGGTGTATTTGAGCGCCACGAAGTAGTTGAGTGCCTGCACGTCGCCCTTGGAGATGGCTTCCGATACAACCTGGGTGGCTCGCGCTTCGGCTTCGGCCGAGCGTTCGCGCGCCTCGGCGTCGCGGAAGGCGGCTTCCTTGCGGCCTTCGGCCTCGAGGATCTGCGACTGCTTGAGGCCTTCGGCGGCGAGGATCTGCGCACGCTTGTTACGTTCAGCCGTCATCTGACGACCCATCGATTCGATGAGGTTGGCCGGCGGATTGATATCCTTGATCTCGACGCGGGTGATCTTGATGCCCCACGGATGGGCCGCTTCGTCGACCACGCGCAGCAGCCGTTCGTTGATGGCGTCGCGGTTCGACAGCAATTCGTCGAGGTCCATCGAGCCCATGACGGTACGGATGTTGGTCATCGTCAAATTGAGGATGGCGTTCTCCAGGCCGGCGACCTGGTAGGCGGCCTGCGCCGCATTGAGGATCTGGTAGAAGGCGATGCCGTCGACGCCGACAATGGCGTTGTCGCGCGTTATGATTTCCTGGCTCGGAACGTCGAGCACCTGCTCCATCATGTTCATCTTGGCGCCGATGCGGTCGACGAACGGCACGATGAGGTTGAGGCCGGGGCTTAGTGTTTTGGTGTAACGACCAAAGCGCTCCACCGTATAATTATAGCCTTGCGGGATTGTCCGGATGCCTTTGATAAGAAGCACCAATACCAGAAAGGCAAGCGCACCAATCGCAATACCGAAACCACTGAAGTCCATTTGAATCTCCCTCAGATGCCGGCCATGGCGTTGATTCCATGCAACCGACTTCACCAAACACTTAGGTGTGTTTCAATAATGTTACAATCAGGTGATCGTTGATTATTAGTGCATGGAATAGCGCAACTGCGGCGGTCGATCGCCGCAACGTGGCGGCCTCAGACCCAGCCCGACAGCTCGCGCCGCACCATCGCCTCGATCACCGCCATGCCTTCTGCACTGTCGTTGAGGCACGGGATGTGGGCGAATTTCTCGCCGCCGGCGTGATGGAAGGTCTCGGCCGCCTCGCGGCCGATTTCGTCCAACGTCTCGATGCAGTCGACGGAAAAGCCTGGATTGACGATGGCGATCGATTTGACGCCGTCCTTCGCCAGTTTCTCGATCGTCTTGTCGGTGTAGGGCTGCAGCCATTCCTGGACGCCGAAGCGCGACTGGAAGGTGATGATCAGCTTCTTTTCATCCCACCCCAGTCGTTCACGCAACAGTCGTGTCGTCTTCTGGCAGTGGCAGTGATAGGGATCACCCTTTTCGAAATAGGGCTTCGGGATGCCGTGATAGGAGGTGATGACCACCTCCGGCTCGAAGTCTAGCGTTGCCAGATGCCGTTCGATCGAATGGGCGAGCGCCTCGATGTAGACCGGCTCGTCATAGTAGGGCGGCACGCTGCGGACCGCCGGTGCGCGACGCATTTTCATCAGCGCGCGAAAAAGCTGGTCATTGGCGGTGGCGGTCGTGGTCGCCGAATATTGCGGGTAGAGTGGGAACGACAGGATGCGGTCGCAGCCTTGCTCGACCAGCCTTTGAGCGACGCTCGCGGTCGAGGGGTTGCCGTAGCGCATCGCCCAGTCGACCACGACATCGGGTAGGTCGATGAGCGCTGCGGCCAGCTTTTCGCCCTGCGCCCGGGTGTAGGTGCGCAGCGGCGACTCGTTCCTCTCGCGGTTCCATATCCTGGCGTAATTGGCGCCGGACTTCTTCGGTCTGGTGGTCAGCACCAAGCCGTAGAGGATCGGATACCAGATCGCCTTGTTGAGTTCGATGACGCGCGGATCGGACAGGAATTCGCGGAGATAGCGCCACATCGGCTTGAAATCGGTACCGTCGGGCGTGCCGAGATTGACCAACATGACGCCGATCTTGCCTGCCTTTACCGGCGGATGTCCGGCCGGTAGCGGGTCGAGCGCTTTCGCGGCTTTGGGGTCGACAGGCGTGGAAAGCGTCATGAAGGTCTCCCGACACCGCGAAAACCGACGATGTCGGGCGAAACTAGCGATGCGGAGCAAGTTTTCAATGCTGCGTCTGGCCGCACCTTACCTTGAAAGCCAAAAACCCGTCCGGTTACCCGGACGGGTTTTGCTGGTCGCAAGTGCGAAGCGAGGTTACTTCGCCGGAATGGTCAAGGTCGCGCCGACAGGAAGCCGGCGTGGTTCGTAGCCTTTGTTGGCCTCGGAGATCACCTTCCACTTGGCGCCGTCGCCGTAGGCCTTTTTGGCGAGATCCCAATAGGTATCGCCGGCGACGATGACATGGCTGGCTTCGGCCGGGGCGGCGTCAGCCGGCTTTGCCGGAGCAGGTGCGGCTTCGGCCGGTTTTGCCGGTTCGGCCGGAGCCGGCGTTGCCGGGGCGGTTTCCGCCGGGACAGTCGGCGGCGTGGTGGTGATGTCGCCGGAGCCTGCCGGCAATGCGGGCATCGCCGGCTCCGCCGGTGCAGCCTCGGCCGGTTTTGCCGGTTCCGCTGGAGCAGGTGCCGGTTCGGCTGGTTTTGCCGGCTCGGCGGCCGGGGCAGCCGCTACGGTTGCGGCAACCTCGGTGATGCGGCCGTCGAGCTTGGGCGTGTAGGGCCGGTGCGCGGCGAGATAGTCGGCGACCACCTGTTCGAGGCCCGGGCCGTAATCATAGGCGTTCTTGGCCTTCTCGGCGAAGACCTTGTAGCCGTCGCCGCCCTGGCGGACGTAATTGTTGGTGGCGACCAGATAGTCCTTGTCCGGATTGATCGCCGCCCAGGCACCGTTCTGCATCACCTCGACCGACTTGACTCGGCCGGCATTGGGCGCGACCGACTTGTCGAAGGAGTATTTAAGACCTGCCACCTGCGGGAAGCGGCCGCCGCCGTCCTCGACCTGGCTGACGCCGTTTTCCAGCCCGGCAACCAGATCCTTGCCGGAAATCTGGAAGGTCGCCAGCGTGTTCTGGAACGGCAGCACGGTCAGCACCTCGCCCATGGTGACGGTGCCCTTGTCGATCGAAGCACGCAGGCCGCCGCCATTCGAGACGACGATCTCGACGCCCTGTCCCTTGACGCGGTCGAGGATGGCGTCGGAGACGAGGTTGCCCATCGCGCATTCCTTGGTGCGGCAGCTTTCGCGGCTGCCGTCGATGGCCTCGGTGGTCTCGGCCACTTCCTTGTTCTTCAGCGCCTCGATCGGCGCGCCAAGCTCCTTGATGCGGGCAAGAACGGCCGGATCGGGAGTGATCGACTTGTCGAGGAAGATCGGGTCGCCGCTGGCTTCCTTGACGTTGCCATTGTCGTCGAACACGACCTTGAATTCGCCGAGATATTTCGAATAGGACGCGGCCTGCACCACAGGCACCTTGGAGCCGTCGGGGTTGTCGACCATCGTCGGGTAGGGGCCTTCAGCCTTCGGGTCGGTGTTGGACAGAAGCGAATGGCTGTGGCCGCCGACCACCACATCGATGCCCGGGATCTTGGCGATGACATCGCGCTCGCGCCTGTAGCCGATATGGGTGACGGCAATGATCTTGTTGACGCCTTGCGCCTTCAGCTTCTCGACCTCGGCGGTGATCGACTTGACGTCGTCCTCGATGGTAATGTTGGGGCCGGGAGAGGCGAGTTCCGGCGTGTCGTTGGTCACGGCGCCGACAATGCCGATCTTCTGGCCGCCGACCTCAAGCACAATCGACGGCTTGATCTTGCCTGCGGCGCCGGACTTGTCGTTGGGCACGACATTGGCGCTGACGATCGGGAACTTCGCCTTGTCGAGATAAGGCACCAGCGCGCTCTCGCCATCGTCGAATTCGTGGTTGCCGAGCGTCACCGCGTCGGGCTTGATCTGATTGAGGAATTCCTCCTCCGCCGTGCCCTTGTAGGTGATGTAGAACAGCGATCCCTGAAAGCTGTCGCCGGCATTGAGCAGCAGCACGTTCTGGCCTTCGAGCTTCTTGCGCTCCTGTGCGATCGCGGTGACCAGCCGGCCGGCGCCGCCGATGCACTCACCCTTGGTCTCTTCCTCGGCCGAGCAGGTTGACTCGTATTTGTTGTTGCCTTCGATGCGGCTGTGCCAATCGTTGAAATGCAGGATGTTCAACGTGTAATCGGCAAAGGATGGTGCGGCCGACAGGCCGAGTGTCGAGGCAGAGAGGGCGGCAATGGCGGCGAGCTTCTTCATCTTCGTCTCCCGGATATGATCAAAGGCGTTTAACGCTCTTGCCCGACTGCAGGATAACAGCCAGCATTTCGGGTATGTTCACATCGCGGTTGTGGCGATGCAAGAAGAATCAGGGCGGATAACCGGCATCGGTTTGCCGGCATAAAAAAGGCGGCGGCATCGCGCCGCCGCCATCCGCAAAGCCGCATGGGAAAGGTTCAGCCGCGCCTGGTCAGCACGAAGTTCTGCCCGGCGGAGCTGGTGCAATTCAGCTGGTTTATGGACACCAGCAGGCAGTTGAAAGCGATTGGCTGCTGTCGGATCAGCGAGGTTCCGTTGATCTCGACCGAGGTGGCGCCGGTCTTGGTGTAGCTGCCGTCAGCGAATTTCTCACCGGTCTCCGCCGAAACGGTGGTGAAGACGCCGCCGTTCAATGTCGAGACCGCCTTGCCTTCGGCGTTCAGCCATGAGCCTTCGACGCCTCGCGCCTGCGATGAGATCGGTGGCCCGTCGGAGCCGCCGGTGGTGCAGGCGGCAAGCATCGTCGCAAGAACGCCCGCCGCGCCCGCAGAAAGAATTTTGCGCGCAATCGTCATATCAAATCCTCTCCTGACGCATCGGCCCAATCGTCAAACGACGTTTTGGGGAACACGATGTGCGTGGCCTCAAGTTTCCAGAGCCGTCCCTCGTGCGTCCAAATGGATGCACACTGCGCTCGTCCGCATCCCTTCAATCGCCCGATTTCCGGGCGATTGCAAGGCAGTGATGCAGGGGTATGGAACCGCTATCGAACGAGGATGTTGCGGAATTGCCACGGGTCGCTTTTGTCGAGGTCTTCGGGAAACAGGCCCGGACGGTTATCGAGCGGCGTCCAGTCGGTGTAGTAGCCCTTGACCGGTCCGAGATACTGGGACTGCACTTCTAGGCAGCGCTTGTAGTCCATCTCGTCGGCCTCGACGATGCCGGCTTCCGGGTTTTCCAGCGCCCAGACCATGCCGGCGAGCACGGCCGAGGTGACCTGCATGCCGGTAGCGTTCTGGTAGGGCGCCAGCTTGCGGGCTTCGGCCAGCGACAGCTGCGAACCGTACCAGTAGGCGTTCTTGGCATGGCCGTAGAGCAGCACGCCAAGCTCGTCGACGCCGTCGACCAGCTCGTTTTCGTCGAGCACATGGTGGACCGGCTGCGGCTTGCCGGCAGCGCCGAACATTTCGTGGAGTGACAACACGGCGTCGTTGCAGGGGTGATAGGCATAGTGGCAGGTCGGGCGGTATTGGACCTTGCCCTTCTTACCGCGCACGGTGAAGAAGTCGGCGATCGAGATCGCCTCATTATGCGTCACCAGGAAACCGTATTGCGCGCCCGGCGTCGGGCACCAGGAGCGCACGCGGGTGTTGGCGCCGGGCTGTTCGAGATAGATCGCAGCCTTGGAGCCATGCTTGTGCTCCTTGCCGTTCTTCGGCATCCATCTCTCATGCGTGCCCCAGCCGAGCTCGGCCGGCTGCAGCCCTTCCGAGATGAAACCTTCGACCGACCAGGTGTTCCAGAACACGTTCATCGGCTTCGGCTTCTTGGTGCGCTGGGTGTCGCGCTCGGCGATGTGGATGCCCTTGACGCCGGCCTTCTTCATCAGCTTGGCCCAGCCGTCACGGTCGTCCTGCGCGGGTTCGGAAAACTCGAGGCCGAGGTCGCCGGCAAGGTTCAGCAGCGCCTGCTTGACGAACCACGAGACCATGCCCGGATTGGCGCCACAGGTCGAAACCGCGGTAGCGCCGCCGGGCTTGTCGTGCTTCTCCTTGATCAAGGCTTCGCGCAGCGCGTAGTTGGTGCGGCTGGCATTGTCGGCCTTGGCGTCGAAATAGAAGCCGAGCCACGGCTCGACGACGGTGTCGATGTAGAGCACGCCGAGCTTGCGGCAGAGCCGCATCAGGTCGACCGAGCCGGTATCGACCGACAGATTGATGCAAAAGCCCTGGCCGCCACCATTGGTCAAAAGCGGCGTCAGCAGTTTCTTGTAGTTTTTCTCGGTCACATGCTCCTGCACGAAGGCGATGCCGCGCTCGTCGAGCAGCTTGCGGTCGGTGTCGAGCGGGTCGATGACCGTCATGCGCGACTTGTCGAATTTGAAATGGCGCTCGATCAGAGGCAGCGTTCCCCGTCCGATCGAACCAAAGCCGATCATCACGACAGGGCCGGTGATTTCACCGTAAACGGGCCAGTTTTCATTCGCCATTTTATCGAGCACTCCTTCAAGCAACGCGCCAAAACGGCCGTTCGACCGCCGCGCGACAAACCATAGATCATTGTCACAATAAAGCGAAAAGCAGGGATAAGGTTAGTTCCCGGCCGCGCAGATACGCCTACGGTTCGAGCAGTTTCGCGAATTCCGGTGTGAACAGCGCTTGTGCTTCGGAGACCGGCATTTCAACGAGATCGCCGCCGCAAGCCTGGATGACGTTGGGCAAACCTTGCAGGCCGAAGACCAGAACCTGCCTGTCGCCATCGCGCTTCAGGCTGGCGCCGAGATAGTCGCCGATCAAATCGTGGATGCCGCATTCGGCCTCGTAATCCACCTCGGTCTGGTCGCTTGGCTTCTTGCGCTTCTCCTTGACGAAGGTGGCCAGCGAGGGGCCTGGCTTGCCGTCGACCGTATCGGAAAACATGTCCTGAAGGGTAAGCAAGGCGCCACGGCGCACGTCCATGACATAGGCGTCGGAATAGTTGTTCGGATGCGCACCGCCGCAATAGAGGCTGCCGGATTCCGACCAGCTCATCAGCTTCGGCGTCAATGACGTAACTTTGGACGTCGTGTCTTCATAGCCGCCAAGCGAATCGTCGTCCATGCCCTCCATCGGCGGCCCGTCGTGGAAACCGGCATATTGCAGCGCCGCGCACGTCAAGGCGCTGAGGCTGTGATGCCAATGGCGGTTCTGCAGCAAGGCATTGGCGGCTTCGATCGGCGCACTGCCGGCGAGATCGACGATGCGCGGCCTGGCGAATTTGGTGCGCGGATCGGTGACATAGTTGTAGGCTGCATCCGGCCAACCTTCCTTGGCGTCTGCCTTGGGCGCGAAATCCAGCTTGAGATAGTCGTAGGGCGATGCCGCCATGGTGATCGGCGCATCGTCACCCGAGAATGTCATGTCGGTGAAATCATAGAGATCGCGTGGCGTCGTCGCCGGCGTCTCCGTCTGGGCACGGCTGGCGATCCTTGTCAGCTTCAGCGGCAGGGTCTTTTTGGCCGTCCAGGTGCCTTCCAGCGTCTTGCCCTTGTCGGCGGAACTCAACCGCCAGACGGCGCCGATGGGTGGAGCCTGGCCGTCGCCGCACTTCTTGGCATCGCAGGCTTCTTCCTCGGCCAATTGAAAGGTGGCGCCCTTGCTCGACTTCGCCTGCAGAGGAATATCGACGCCCTTGGAACGGTAGAAATAGCGCGCCGCCAGTGCCTCTCCAGCCGTCGCAGGATCACCGGTAAACTCGACGACGATGTCGATGTTGCCGAGCTTCCCCGCATAGGTCACCGGTTCCGCATGCGCTGTTGCCGGCAACGCCAGGAATGCACCGAGCAGGACGGCTAGCTTCAGAACATGTCGGACCATCGTCACTCCTGAGCCATGGTTTGCAGGCGTTGCACCAGCCGGTCACGGTCTGATGTCATCCCCTTGTAGTCGAGTTGAGCCTCATCCAGCGCCTGCAATTGCGCCGCGAAAGAGGCGGCAAGTGTTGCCCGGTCGGGATGCCGCGCCAGCACTTTCAACGGGTCGAGATGGATGCGGATGGTGAACAGGATGTCGCGCGAGACGGACAGTTTGCGCAGCGTCTGGCGCTCGACGCGGATGAAGGCGTGGGCGTTTACGTCGCCGTCGGGAAATCGCGAGGGGCGCCTGGTGGCACGGTCGATGCGCTCGACATTGGAGAGCGGATGATAGAGCGCGTCGTCGGCCTGGATCGACCAGTTGAAGCGTTCGACAGCCTGACCCTGCAGGCCGTCGAACATGCGGTTGATGAGCTCGGCCGGCCTGGTGCCCGGACCGAAGCCCGGCACCGGTGCGTGGATCTGCTGCAGCGGCCGGCCGAATTTCTCGACCAGCGACCAGGATGACGGGAAACACAGCGAGCCGGCGGCGAGCCGCCAGCCGGTGTCGTCACGGCGCATCAGGATCAGGTCTTCCTGGACGAGCAGCGACGCTGCGACCAGCGGGGCATCGGGGAAGGTGGCGTCAGAGTCGGCTTTGGCGCCAATGACCTCAACCCCGGCATTGGTGCGCCGGTACATCCCGGGAAATCTCGACAGCAGATGTGCTTCGATGAGGCCGCGCACTTCGCGCTGGGCGTCGCGCGTGCCGTCTTCCTCGACAAACACCTTGTCGGGAATTTCGGCATACAGCCGGCGCTTTTCGGCGAGATGGTCGAAGAGATACCGGTCGACCTCGATCCACTTGTCGAGTTCGAGCGGCTTCAGCCCGATGGTGAAGAGCTTTGAGGAGCCATCATAGGGCGTGTGCGTGGGCTGACGAGAATTCATGCTTCGCTAGAAAGTGCCCAATGCCGGCGGTTATTCTCGCAGCCGCTTCGTATCAGGCCAATGTTGCCGGGATCAAGCCGCGCAGAGAATTGCCGACGAACAGTGTTTTGGCGGATTTCAACTCGTCATAGCTGTAGATCGCCTCTTGGGCGCGGCCTTCGTCCAGCAGCTCGGCGCGCAATACGCCAGGCAGCAGGCCGCAGTCGAGCCTGGGTGTCATCAGCATGCCATCACCGAAATCGGCGAAGACGTTGGTGATGGTGCCTTCGCAGATTTCGCTGCGCTCATTTGCGAGCAACACTTCGTCGGCCTGGGTGATCAGATATTCGGAGCGGGCGTGGGTGTAGATCTGTCGCCGGCTGGTCTTGTGGCGCAGCAGCGCGTCCGAGGAAGAGAGCCGGACCCGCGCCAGTCGCAGCCGCCAGACCTTGTCGGCGGCGAACGGCTCATAGGGCTGGACCGAGGCGGTCACTTCGCCATTGCGCTGCAGGGCGAGCCGGGTGCGCAGCGCCGTCTGCTGCGCCCCGATAGTATTCGCCAGCACCTCGCCGATCCGCTGCGGATCGCAGGCAAAGCCGAGTTCTTCCGCCGAGCCGTAAAGGCGTGCGAGATGGCGTTCGAAGCGCAGAAAGCCCTGGCCGGGCTCCCAGCGCATCGTCTCGATCAGCTCGAAATCGGCGGTGTCCCCGTCGCGAAGCGCGCCTTCAGCAGACACTCCTGATACTCCTCTTGCGCCGTCGAATCGAAGACGACGCCGCCGCCGACATTGTAAACGGCCTCGCCACTGGAAAAGAGCGATATGGTGCGGATCGCCACCGAAAAGCGCATCATGCCGCCAGGCGCGATCCAGCCGATGGCGCCGCAATAGACGTCGCGCGGTGTCTCTTCCAGCTCGTGCAGGATTTCCATGGCGCGGATTTTCGGTGCGCCGGTAATCGAGCCACAGGGAAACAGCGCGCCAAAGATTTGGCGGATGCCGAGATCAGGCAGAAGCTTCGCCCGCACACGGCTCACCATCTGATGGACGGTCGGGTAGCTCTCGATGCGGAACAGTTCCGGCACTTCCAGCGTGCCGATCTCGCTGATCAGGGAGATGTCGTTGCGCAGGAGATCGACGATCATCCGGTTCTCGGCCTGGTTCTTTTCGTCGCTGCGCAAGAAGGACTTCAACCGCGCGTCCTCGGCCTTGGTCGCGCCGCGCGGTGCGGTGCCCTTCATCGGATGGGTTTCGATCATGCCTAAGGCATTGATCTCGAAGAACAGCTCGGGCGAACGCGATAAGATGATGGGATCGCCGAGCGAAATCAGTGCGCCATACTTGACCGGCTGGCGTCCTGTCAGTGCGTCGAAGGCAGCAACCGGATCGCCCGACCATTGGGCACGGACCGGAAAGGTCAGGTTGCCTTGGTAGCAGTCGCCCTTGCGGATGTGGTCGTGAAGGCGCGCGAAGCGTTTGGCGTAGTCCTGAGCGGACCAACTGGCCCTGGCGTCGAAGATGGGGCCATTGGTGGCCGGCGCATCGTTGCGCGGCACGGCCTCTTCGGCCGGAGCATTGAAGACACCCAGACAAACCAATGGCGCGCGCCGGCCTTCAGGCAGCAGCGGCACGAGTTTCGGTTCGAGCAGATAGCCCGCTTCGTAGGAGAAATAGCCGGCCAGCCATTTGCCGGCATCGCTCGCCGCCTGCGCAGCCGCCAGCGCCGGCAGAAAATCCTTGGCATCATAGGCAATGATGATGTCGGCCGGGTGGTCGAAGACCAACTGACGGCCGCTTTCATCGTTGCGGAAAATGGCAGAGGGCAGGGGCATGGGGCTCGGGTACTGCGGTCGATGACGCCAGAACCGCTCTATATGGGGGCCGGGCGGCGTGCAATCGAGGGAGCGGCGTCGCAGGGCGCAAAGACAGTGGCGAATGCAAAAACAAAGACGGCGCCCGAGAGCGCCGCCTTCTGCTTATGTTGCCGATGACAGATCAGTTGTTGTTGGCGGTCCCGGCGCTCGGGAATTGGCGTGCGAACTCCTTTTCGTCGCCGGCGGCAAGCAGCTTGGCCTGCTCGACCCACTTTTCGCGAGCGATGCGGCCGTCGAAATTCAGCGTGTCCTCGATGCGCTTGACGTCGGCCGCGGTCCAGCCGGCGATCTGCGCGTAGGTCGTGACGCCAAGGCCCTTGAGCAGTTTGTCGTTGACCGGGCCGATACCGATCAGGCGACGCAGATTGTCGGCCTTTCCAGCTGCCGGGGCGGCCTTCTTCGGGACGGCGGCGGGCTTTGAAGCCGCGGCTTTGGGCGCGGCCTTGGCGGCGGCAGGTTTGCTGGCCGCTGGTTTTGCGGCCGCGGATTTGGCCGCAGCTGGTTTGGCCGCGGCGGGTTTGGCGGGGGTCGGTTTCGCGGCCGGGGCGGACTTGGCCGTTGCCGCTGTCGATACCAGGGCGGCCGGCGCCGAACTTGAAGGCTTGGCGGATGGAGCTGATGTTTCACGCAGCCGCCGTTCGAGATCGGCGCGGGTCTTGCCGCAGGCGTCGAGTTCGCCAGTCAGGCGATCGGCGTCGGCGCGCAGTCTGTCACGCTCGCTGCGGGTGCGGTCGAGATCGCCGCGCAGGCTGTCGAGTTCGCCGCGCAGCCGGCCCCAGATAAACCAGCCAACCAACACACCTACAAGGAACGCCAGGACAATGTAAAAGAAGGTCATCGTCTCTCTCCAGTCGGATCCGTCCGCCGCCGTCCCAAGTCATGACCTTGGCAGATCGGATCATCCAATGTGGTTCGGCGGCTCAGGGAACAGCCGGTCTGTCGTCGAGTGTCGGCGTTCGGCTTTCCGCCCATTGCCAACCGTCGCTGTCGCATTCGTCAGACCGCTGCCATGGGCCGGGATACTGTCCGGCCTTAAGCCGCGCGCCCGGCTGAGCTTCAGTCGGAAAGCTATCATACGGTTTCGGGAAAGCTAACGGAATTTTCGCCGGAGAGTTATTCAAGAACAGATATTTAGAACAAGAACAGAGCTGCCGTCACATGCATTCCGGCTAAACTGTTCTGCGATTCTGCAAAGTCGAGGCCGCTGCTGAACCTGCCACTCTGCGCCATCGGTCCAATGGGTGCGCGCATTAACTGTCGAGCGCTTCCAACTCGTCGATCAGGCCGCCGATCACGCCAAGCCCGATCTGCCAGAAGGCGGGGTCGGTGGCGTCGAGGCCGAAGGGCGCGAGAAGCTCCGAGTGATGCTTGGTGCCGCCGGCGCGCAACATCTCGAAATACTTATCCTGGAAGCCATGCTCAGCGTTCTGGTAGACCGCGTAGAGCGAGTTCACCAGGCAGTCGCCAAAGGCATAGGCGTAGACGTAGAAGGGGGAGTGGACGAAGTGCGGGATGTAGGTCCAGAAGACCTCATAGCCCTCGCGCAGCTTGATCGCCGGCCCCAGGCTTTCGGCCTGCACCTCGAGCCAGAACTGGCCGAGCTTGTCGGAGGTCAGTTCGCCGTTCTTGCGCTCCGCATGCACCTTGCGTTCGAACTCGTAGAAGGCGATCTGGCGCACGACCGTGTTGATCATGTCCTCGACCTTCTGGGCGAGCATCGCCTTGCGCTCGCGCTTGTCGGTGGTCTGGTCGAGCAGCGAACGGAAGGTCAGCATCTCGCCGAACACCGAGGCCGTCTCGGCCAAAGTCAGCGGCGTCGAAGCCATCAGCGCGCCCTGGCCGCCGGCCAGCACCTGATGCACGCCGTGGCCGAGTTCATGCGCCAGCGTCATCACATCGCGCGGCTTGCCCATGTAGTTGAGCAGCACGTAAGGGTGCGCCGAAGGCACGGTCGGATGGGCGAAGGCGCCGGGCGACTTGCCGGGCCTGACCGGCGCGTCGATCCAGTTGCGGTCGAAGAAGACGCGGGCGATCTCCGCCATATCGGGGGAAAAGCGCTGATAGGCCGACAGCACGGTGTTCCTGGCGTCGTCCCAAGGGATCACGGCCTGCGGCGTTTCGGGCAAGGGCGCGTTGCGGTCCCAGTGGTTCATCACCTCCATGCCGAGCCAGCGCGCCTTCAGCGCGTAGTAGCGATGAGACAGGCGCGGATAGGCCTCGCGCACGGCCGACGCCAGCGCATCGACCACGCTGCGCTCGACGCGGTTGGCGAGATGGCGTGAATCGGCGATGTCCTCGAAGCCGCGCCAGCGGTCGGAAATCTCCTTGTCCTTGGCCAGCGTGTTGGTGATCAGCGTGAAGGTGCGCAGGCTCTTGCGGAAGGTCGCGGCCAGCGCTTCGGAGGCGTGGCGGCGGACCTCGCCATCGGCGTCCTGCAGGCGGTTCAGCGCCGGCTCCAGCGTCAGTTCCTCGCCGTCTATGTCGAAGCGCAGATCGGTCATCGTCTCGTCGAACAGCCGGTTCCAGGCACCGCGTCCGGTGATCGACTTCTCATGGAAAAGCTGCTCGACCCGATCCTCGAGCTGGTAGGGCTTGTCCATTCTGAGGTCGAGCACCCAAGGCCGGTAATGGGCAAAGCCGGCGTCGGCGGCGAGGGCTGCTTCGAGCGCCTTGTCGTCGATCAGGTTCAGCTCCAGCGCGAAGAACAGAAGATGCGCGCTGGCGTCGGTCATCTTTTCCTGGATGTCGCCATAGAGCTTTGCGCGCTGCGGATCGGCGGTATTGCCGGCATAGATCAGGCCGGCATAGGAGACGATGCGGCCGATCAGTTCCTCCAGCGCCTCATAGGCTGTCAGCGCCTCGCCAAGCCTGCCGGCGCTGCCGCGCCCGGCCTCCGCGGCCAGTGTGCCCTTCCAGCGGTTCTCGAAGGCGACGGCATCGGCCGCCGCCTTGGCAAGGTCACGCTTCAGTTCGGGCGCCTCCATGCCGGAATAAAGGTCGGCGAGATTCCATTCCGGCAGGTCGCCGAGTTCCGCCGCGCCCTGACCGGACGCTGCCGCCGCAAGCTGCCGACCGAGAATCCTGCGCATCAACAATTACCTTCTGGAATCAAGGGGAAAGGACAAGCCGGTCAAATCCTAAGGAATTCATTCACCGGGTTTTTTGAAACCTTGTTTAGAACCCTGTGCCAAGATGATCCATGGGAATTTCCCAGGCGGGCAACTCAAATCAGTCATGACAGGTTCCATTCTTATAGTCGATGACGATCCCGTGCAGCGCCGGCTGCTCGAGGCGGCGGTGACGAAATTCGGCCACAGCGCCATCGTTGCCGATGGCGGCGAGGCCGGTCTGAGCGCGCTTGACGGACCCAATGCGAGGGATATTTCGGCAGTCATCCTCGACCTTGTCATGCCGGGCCTCGACGGCCTCGGCGTGCTGAAGGCGATGCGCGAGCGCGGCATCACTGTTCCCGTCATCGTGCAGACTGCGCAGGGCGGCATCGAAACGGTGGTTTCGGCGATGCGCCACGGCGCTTTCGATTTTGTCGTCAAGCCGGCGTCTCCCGACCGGCTGCAGACCGCGGTCGGCAACGCCCTCAAGGTCGAGGCGGTCGAGGACGAGGTCAAGCGCACGTCGCGGCGTCGCGGCGGCCACCTGACCTTCAAGGACATGATCACGCATAGCCCGGCGATGGACCGGGTGATCCGCCTCGGCCAGAAGGCTGCGGCCTCCAACATCCCGATCCTGATCGAGGGCGAATCGGGCGTCGGCAAGGAATTGGTGGCGCGCGCCATCCAGGGCAGCGGCGAACGCCGCACAAAACCGTTCGTCACCGTCAATTGCGGCGCCATCCCCGACAATCTGGTCGAATCGATCCTGTTCGGTCACGAAAAAGGTTCGTTCACCGGCGCCACCGAAAAGCACACCGGCAAGTTCGTCGAGGCGCATTCGGGCACGCTGTTCCTGGATGAGATCGGCGACCTGCCGCTCGACGTGCAGGTCAAGCTGTTGCGCGCCGTGCAGGATGGCGAGGTCGATCCGGTCGGCGGCCGTTCCACCGTCAGGGTCGACATCAGGCTGATCTCGGCCACGCACCGCAACCTTCTGCAGCAGGTCAAGGACGGCAAGTTTCGCGAGGACCTGTTCTACCGGCTCAACGTTTACCCGATCGTCGTGCCGCCGCTGCGCGACCGCCGCGACGACATCCCCTATCTGGTCAAGCATTTCATGGACAAGGTGGCGCCGGCGGGCAATCGCCTGCACGGCATCTCGGATGCCGCACTGGCCATGCTGCAGGCCTATGACTGGCCGGGAAACATCAGGCAACTGGAAAACGCCGTGTTCAGAGCCTCGGTGCTTGCCGAAGGAGATGTGCTGACGACTGACGAATTTCCGCAGATCCGGGCGCAGGTCGACGGCACCGTCAATCTCGACGCCGATGCGTCCTTGTCGGACCCCGGAATGGCCTCGAGCACCGAATTGCAAGGCGATGGCGCGCAGACTGATGACGCCGGTACTGCAGCTGCCGAGCTCGCCCCTCCGGCGAGGCTGCTTCAGCGTTTCGGCACATTGAGGGCGCTGGACGAGCGTGGCAATGTGCGTGCGCTGGCCGATGTCGAACTCGAAATGATCAAGCTCGCCATCAACCACTATAACGGCCAGATGAGCGAGGTCGCACGGCGTCTCGGCATCGGCCGCTCGACGCTCTACCGCAAGCTCAAGGAATACGGCATCGACCCGGAAACCGGCCGCCTCGACCGCCTTGCCTCCTGAACGCCGAATTCCACAGCTTGCCAACGCAAGGCCGGGACCAGCTTGCCATGCCACATCCAGCGCTGCATAAGGGTTGGGGCGGGAATATGGCTGATGCGGACAGCGTTGTTCACGCATTAAGGCCAGCGGTAACAGATCGTGTAGCGCGAAAAGGCTGAATCTTGATCTAAACCAGCAGTTTACCAAGAAATCCTGTGTATTATTTTTGACGGGATATCGCCACGGTGTTACCGCATTTCGGCTTCAATAAGCGATGATTAACCATTAGGATCGATATTCGGATGTGAGAACCACGCATCCGTTTGGACAAATCCGGGGACAAACGGCAGCCTGCAAGGCCTTTTGATTTGAACAAAGTCGAACGACACAGAAACGGGCGGCGCGATCACATGGGCGTCTGGCCGAGATGGCTGGCAGCGGTGATCGTTGCGTTCGCTTTCCTTGCCGCAACTGCTGCCGGCGCCAGCGCCGAAACGCGCTCGCTCAAGCTCTATCACCTCCACACGCACGAAAAGGCCGAGATCGTCTACAAGCGCAATGGCCGCTACGATCCGGCAGGCCTCAGGAAGATCAACATCATCCTGCGCGACTGGCGTCGCAACGAACCGACCAAGATGGATCCGCGCCTGCTCGATCTGGTGTGGGAAGCTTACCGGCAGGCCGGCGCCACCGACTATATCCAGGTCGTCTGCGGCTATCGCTCGCCGTCGACCAATTCGATGCTGCGCAGCCGCAGCCGCGGTGTCGCCAAGGAAAGCCAGCATATGCTGGGCAAGGCGATGGACTTCTACATTCCGGGTGTGCCGCTGAAAAAGCTGCGTAACATCGGCCTCAAGATGCAGGGCGGCGGCGTCGGCTACTATCCGTCGTCGGGTTCGCCCTTCGTCCACATGGACGTCGGCAATGTGCGGCATTGGCCAGGCATCAGCCGCCAGGAACTGGTCAGCCTGTTCCCCAATGGCAAGACGCTGCATGTGCCGAGCGACGGCAGGCCGTTGCCGGGTTATGACCAGGCGCTCGCCTCCTACAAGGCGCGCAAGGGCGCCGGTTCTCCTGCCATCATGATGGCCAGCGCAGGCGGCAGCACCAAGAAATCCGGTGGCTTCCTGTCCGCGTTCTTTGGCGGTGGCGGTGAAGACGAAGCCGACGACAGCGCCGATGTCGCTACCGCCGCGCCGCCGCCGAGAAGCGTGAAGCCGGTGCTGGCTGCCACGAGCAACAACAACAGCAATCTGCCTGGCATCGCGATCGTGTCGCCGCAGAACGCCAAGCGCGCCAACATTCCGCAGCTTGCCGACGACAGCGCTGACGATTCGGAGCCGCAGGACACGCCAGAGACGATCATCGCCGCGCTGCCCGCCAAGGAAGTGCCGCTGCCCGCTTTCGCACCGCGGCCGAAGGCCGATGTCGGCGCGCAACAACCTGAGACCGTGCCGTTCGGCGTCGCCGATGCCACCACCGAACAGACGGTGGCGACGGCGCAGGCGCCGGCCAATGTGCCGTTCGGCACGGCCGATGCGAGCAATGCCGACCAGGGGGCCGATCAAGCTGCCGCTCCGGCGCAGGTCGCGGTCAACGTCCCGTTGCCGACCTGGCGTCCCGACCGCTCTTCGCCGCCGGCTGAGCTTGCGCCGCAGGACAAGGGCGTTCTGCTGGCGCTGGCCGATACGGCTGCCCACAAGCAGACCGCAACCGACGCGTTCTCGGTGCTGCCGTCGCAGCGTCCGGACGAGGTCAAGGCGGTTCTCGAACAGGCCAGCGCCGCCGATACAGCCGGTGCTACCGACGACTATCAGGTTGCGTCGCTCGAGCCTCGCTCGGCGTTCAACGATCCGTCAGGTGTCGATGCCGCATCGCCGCGCGGTGCTATTGCTGCCCGTCCCGCCGGTACCGATCCAGCCTCGGTGATCGGCGCCGGCGTCAAGACGACACGCAAGGAAGCAAGGGCTTCGGCTCGCGACCTGAAGCCAGGACCGAAGGCAGTGGTGGTGGCGGCCGAACCGCAGGCGGCGCGCTGGGCGCTGAGCAGCGGCGACAACATCGCCACCGTTTCCAGCCCGACGACTGCGCCGCGCTATGCCTACAACATCGTGCATACGCCGCCGAGCGAGGTCTACACCGCAGGCTTCCAGGCGGACAACCAGATGGCCGATGCCAACCGCTTCACCGGCAATGCCGTAAAATTCCTTTCGGTCGCCCGCTTCCAGACGAAGTAAGGGCGTGACCGGGGCGTTATCGACTCGAAGCCGCGCTGGGCAACCTGTGCGGCTTTTGTTTTTAGCGAGATTTCGAGCACTGGCTTCCATCGCCACAGAATGCTAACCACCAAGCTGCATTCCCGCTTCGTCTAATGGTAGGACAGCGCCCTTTGAAGGCGTGAATCGTGGTTCGAGCCCATGAGCGGGAACCAAAATCTCAACGCGTAGCAAACCCGGTCGGCGCAGCTGGCGGGTTTTTGTGCCGAGTGCAATTCCGGGAACACTGTGATTTTCCCGGGAAAGCGCGGAGCGCTTCCTTGGGAATTGCGCAAAGACAAAGTAGCGGAGGTTATTTTCCGAGCTTGCTCGCGGTCTGTGCGAGCGCCTCGATCTCATCCCACTTGCCGGCTTTGACCAACTCGTCCGGCGCCACCCACGAGCCGCCGACGCAGATAACGTTGGACAGGCTGAGATAGTCGGCGGCGTTCTTGGCCGAGATGCCGCCGGTCGGGCAGAATTTCACGTCGGCCAGCGGCGAGGCAAAGGCCTTCAGCGAGGCGATGCCGCCGGATTGTTCGGCCGGGAAGAATTTCAGGAACCGCAGGCCGGCCTCGCGGGCAGCCATGATCTCGCCGGGCGTGATGGCGCCGGGCAGCAAGGGAACGTCGCTGTCCTTGGTCGCCGCCAGCAACTCTCGCGTGATGCCGGGGCTGACGATGAATTTCGATCCGGCGGCCGCTGCCTCGTCGAACTGCTTGGCATCGAGAATTGTGCCGGCGCCGACAATGGCGCCCTCGACCTCACCGGCGACGCGGCGGATCGCTTCCAGCGCATCGGCGGTTCTCAGCGTGATCTCGATCGCCGGCAGGCCGCCGGCGGCGAGCGCCCGGGCGAGCGGGACGGCGTCCGCGACATTGGCGATCTTCAGCACCGGAATGACCGGCTGGCCATTGAGCAGCGACAGGAGCTTTTCGGTCTTGCTGGGCATTGGCTTGTCTCTCCCTAGGTGATTTCAACCGATTAGCAGAAGGCCGATTCCGAGTCCACGAAACCCGGCCTGCCGCGATGTCACATGCCGGCCAACGAGCCTGCTGGCGAATACCGACAAGGTGTCTTTAGCTCTGCCTTGAATCCGCTTTGACCACGGTTTAGTGGCTTGGCGATGACCAACCATGAACCCGTGCGCGTCGCTGCGCTCTACAAATTTGCGAGGCTGGGCGACTTCGACGCGCTGCGAGAATTGCGCACGCCGCTTGCCGCCTTCTGCTGCGGGCGCGGCATCAAGGGCACATTGCTTCTGGCGCAGGAAGGTATCAACGGCACGGTCGCCGGCAGCGAAACCGACATAGCCGACCTGATCGCTTATCTCGAGGCCATCGAGGGTCTTGCCGATCTCGAGGTCAAATACAGCACTGCCGCCGAAATGCCGTTCCATCGCATGAAGGTGCGGCTGAAGCGCGAGATCGTCACCATGGGCGTCGAAGACCTCGACCCGGCGACGGGTGCGGGGACCTATGTCGCGCCGGCCGACTGGAACGCGCTGATCTCGGACCCCGGCACCATCGTCATCGACACTCGCAACACGTACGAAGTGTCGATCGGCACGTTCGAGGGCGCGGTGGATCCACGCACGTCGAGCTTTCGCGAATTCCCGGCCTGGGTGGAAAAACACCGCGACCAACTCGACGGCCGCAAGGTCGCGATGTTCTGCACCGGCGGCATTCGCTGCGAAAAGGCGACGGCCTATGTGAAGTCGCTCGGCTGCGAGGATGTGTTCCATCTCAAGGGCGGCATCCTCAGATATCTTGAAGAGGTGCCGGCCGAAAACAGCCTGTGGCAGGGCGAGTGTTTCGTCTTCGACGAGCGGGTCTCGGTGTCGCATGGGTTGACCGAAGGCGAGGCCGAACTCTGCCGCGCCTGCCGGCATCCGCTGACGCCGGAGGACCGGCTGTCGCCGCATTTTTCCACCGGCGTGTCATGCCCGCATTGCTACGAGGCACGCTCGGATGAGGACCGCGCCCGCTATGCCGAGCGCCAGCGCCAGGTCGAACTTGCGCAGGCGCAGGGCAGGGGACATATCGGCAATTAGCGCCCGATCGCTCGTATCGTTTCTGTCACCACGCGACGGAATAGCGGTCGATCACCCACAGCCATGCGCCATCTCTCTGCCGGCGCGCGACCTCTGAGGTTATCGAGCCGTCGGCAAGCCTGGTCGACGTCAACGCGAGGTCGCCGTTGATGGCCGCCGGGCGCTGCTCGCCGCGCTGGAATTTTCGCCCGCTCGCGGCAAAGGCTTCGAACAAAGCGCGGATCGCCTCGTGGCCACGCGTCAATTCGGCTGCTCCGGTGTCGATGGCGGCATCGGGTTCGAACAGCGCCACCATGCCGTCAATGTCTCCCACCCACTGCCGCTCGATCAGCAGACGTTCCAGATCCTGCGGATCGCGCGCCGGTTCCCGGCCAGGTTGATCGGTCACGGCAAGGTTCCTCCCTCGGCAATGCGGCGGCGACATTAGCGCAAGCCGAGGCCGGTATCGACACACCGATTACCGATTTGCGGCATTGCCGGGCCGATAGCAAAGCGTGCGTCCGTCATTGTAATGTCAGTGTGCGGGCCCTACGTCTGCAACGTCCAAAACCTGCCCGTCCACGTTTCGCGGGCCCTTTTCTGGAGGCACCATGTTCGACCCCAAAAAGCTTCTCGACGATCTGCTCGGCTCGCAAGTTCCCGGCACAACCGGCACCGTCCGCGACAAGGCCGGGCAGGCTGTGCAGATGGCCAAGGACAATCCGCTGGCCGCCGGCGCGCTGGCTGCGGTGTTGCTTGGAACCGGCACGGGACGGCAGGTCACCGGCACGGCCGTGAAGCTCGGCGGACTGGCTGCGATCGGCGGTCTCGCCTACAAGGCCTACCAGAATTACAAGGCCGGCAATGCACCCGAGCAGGCGCCGGCGGCCGGCCAGCCGGAATTGCTGCCGCCGCCCGCCGACACCGGCTTTCATCCTTCACAGGCGCCACAGGGGGAGGACGAGTTCACGCTGACCCTGGTGCGGGCGATGATCTCGGCGGCCAAGGCCGATGGCCATGTCGATGACGCGGAACGCCAAAAGATCGCCGGCAAGCTCAGTCTGGCCGGCATCGGCACGGAAGCGGAAAAGTTTCTGATGGCGGAGCTGGACAGCCCGCTCGACCTCGATACGCTGGTCGCCGGCGCCAAGACCGATGAGCAGAGGCTCGAGCTCTACACGGCGTCGCGACTGACGATTGACCCCGATACGCGCGCCGAACGCGGCTATCTCGACCTGCTCGCCGGCCGGCTCGGCCTGCCGGATGCGCTGGTCGATCATGTCGAGGCGACGGTGTCGGCGGCCAAGGTGCCGGTTCCGTCAGGCACGGCGCCGAACCCGCGCTGGTAGACAACGCAGCCGCGCGCCTGGGGCAGGGGACCGAGGCCGGAAAAAATGCGTTAACGTCTCGTTTACCGAGGAAGCGCATGATTTTAGTCAGTCGGATCGGCTTTCCTCCTCCCAAGCCCGGTTCAGATCAGGGCGGTCGCCAATGACCGCCCTTTTTGTTGGACCGATCACATAAAGTGCGTCGCGCTTCATGTTTTTGTCCTGATGCATGTCGTTCTCTCACAACCGGGGCCACTTTGAGCGACATGCATAGTGTCCGGCTTGCCATGATCGCCTTCATTTGCGATGGGTCGGTGCATTCGGATGCACCCCGATCTGTTGCCGGGATGCGCGGCGCGCAGGAGCAAAATCCATGACAGTCCTCACAGAGAAAACCGCCATCATCACCGGCGCCGGCACCGGCATCGGCAAGAGCGTCGCCACGGCGCTGCTGAAGGCGGGCTGGAACACGGTGTTTTGCGGCCGCCGCAAAGCGGTGCTCGACGCCGCCATTGCCGAAGCAGGGAAAACGGACGCCAAGGCGCTGGCGGTTGCCTGCGACATCAGCAAGGCCGGCGAAGTCGATGATCTGTTCGAGACGGTGGCCGCAGCCTTCGGCCGCGTCGACCTGCTCTTCAACAATGCCGGCATGAGCTACAAGTCGACGCCGATCGACGAGATCCCGGTCGAGGTCTGGAACGATATTGTCGGCGTCAATCTCACCGGATCGTTCCTATGCGCCCGCGCCGCCTTCGGCGTCATGCGCAAGCAAAAGCCAATGGGCGGCCGCATCATCAACAATGGCTCTGTGTCGGCCTATGCGCCACGGCCGGGCTCGGTGCCCTACACCGCGACCAAGCACGCCATATCGGGGCTGACCAAGACGCTGGCGCTCGACGGCCGGCCCTATGACATCGCCTGCGGCCAGATCGACATAGGCAACGCGCTGACCGATATGGCGCACGCAATGACGGTCGGCGTGCCGCAGGCCAATGGCACCATCGCCGCCGAAGCGGTGATGGACGTCCAGCGCGTCGCCGACGCCGTCGTCCACATGGCCAGCCTGCCGCTCGATGCCAATGTGCTGTTCATGACGGTGATGGCGACCAAGATGCCGTTCGTGGGGCGTGGGTGAAGAGCCGAAGGCCTACCTCTTCAAAAACGACTCGATCCGCTCCAGCGCGCGCAAGATGTTCTCTTCGGAATTGGCGTAGGAGAGCCTGATGTAGCCTTCGCCGAGAATGCCGAAATCGGGGCCGCCGATCAGCGCCACGCCGGCCTCCTCGAGCAGTGCCGAGGCGAGCTTCTTGGCCTTCCAGCCGGTCTTCGAAACATTCGGGAAGGCATAGAATGCGCCCTTGGGCGTGATGCAGGAGACGCCGGGCAGCGCGTTCAGCCCCTCGACCACGATCTTCCTGCGGTTGTCGAAGGCGCGCATCATCTTGTCGACATCGTCCTGCGGGCCGTCGATGGCGGCGATGCCGGCGAACTGGCTCGGCGCGTTGACGCAGGACCAGCAATTGACCGCCAGCTTGCGCACCTTGTCGTAGAGATGCGCGCCCTTGTCGCCATTCGGCCAGATCGACCAGCCCATGCGCCAGCCGGTCATCGCCCATGTCTTCGACCAGCCGTTGAGCACGATCAGCCGGTCGCGAATTTCCGGAAAATTGAGCAGCGAAAAATGCGTCTCGCCGTCATAGGTCATGACGTCGTAGATTTCGTCGGAGAGGATAGCGACCTGCGGATGCGCTTGCAGCCCCTCCACCAGCTTCTCGATCTCGGCGCGCGGCGTGACGCCGCCGGTCGGGTTGGCCGGTGAGTTGAGGATTAGCAGCCTCGTCTTCGAGGTGATCAGCCCCAGCGTCTCCTCGGCCGAGAAGGCAAAGCCGTTCTCTTCGCGGATCGGCACCGGAATGGGCGCGGCGCCGGTGAACTCGATCATCGAGCGATAGATGGGAAAGCCAGGGTCGGGATAGAGGATCTCGGCGCCGGGTTCGCCGAACATCAGGATCGCCGCGAACATGGTCGGCTTGCCGCCGGGCAGGATCATCACATTTTCCGGCGAGACCTCGACGCCGGTGGTGGCCAGCGTGCGCCGCACCACCGCTTCGCGCGTCGCCAGCAGGCCGTTGGCCGGGGTGTAGCCATGGTGACCGTCGCGCAGCGCCTTGATCGCTGCGTCGACAATGTGCTGCGGCGTTTTGAAGTCGGGCTGGCCGATGCCGAGATTGACGATATCGCGGCCCTGTTGAGCCAGTGCGGTCGCCCGCGCCAGCACGGCAAAGGCGTTTTCCTCGCCGAGGCGGTCGAAGGCCGAAATCATGTGGAGCATTTTTCCCGTCCGTGTGGTTCTTGCTGTTAGGTCGCGTTTTTGTGAGCGTCTGCTCACAAAAGTCAAACGGATTGGAGTTTTGCGTGTCGGAAAATCTCAAAGATTGGCAAGCGCGTCCGCGGCCCGAGCGCAAGCCCATTGACGGGCGCTATGTCCGGCTCGAACCGCTGAGCGCCGAAAAGCATGGCGACGGCCTTTACGAGGCGTCGTCGGTGCCTGACATTGACGGCCGCTTTGCTTGGCTGCCCGACTACCCGCCGCAAACCCGCGCCGATTTCCAGCCATGGCTGGACAAGGTCGAGGCGAGCGAGGATCCGCTGTTCTTCACCGTCATCGACAAGGCCAGCGGCAAGGCCGCCGGGCGACAGACGCTGATGCGCATCGATCCCACCTATGGCGTCATCGAGATCGGCAACATCTATTGGGGGCCGCTGATCTCGCGCAAGCCGGCAGCGACCGAGGCGCAGTTCCTGTTCATGAAGTATATTTTCGACGGGCTCGGCTATCGCCGCTACGAGTGGAAATGCAACAACCGCAACGAGCCGTCAAAGCGCGCGGCGGAACGGTTCGGCTTCAAGTTCGAGGGCATTTTCCGCCAGCATCTTGTGGTCAAGGGTGAAAACCGCGATACGGCATGGTACTCGATCATCGACAAGGAATGGCCGGCGCTGCGCAAAGCCTATGAGGCATGGCTCGATCCTGCCAATTTCGATGGCGAAGGCCGGCAGAAGCGGCGGCTCGAGGATTTCCGCGCCGAGTTCGGCGCGTAACAGGAGTTTCTTCCGATGGCGCACAGCCATGATCATGGTTTGCATGCTGGGCATGGCGCCGGCCACGTGCATGGCTCGACCGACAAGAAGCGTGTGCTGATCGCAGCCTGCCTGACCGCCGGCTTCATGGTGGCCGAAGGGCTTGGCGGCCTTTTGACGGGATCGCTGGCGCTGCTGGCCGACGCCGGCCACATGCTCGCCGACTCGATTGCGCTTGGCCTTGCCTGGTACGCCTTCCATCTTGGCGGGCGGCCGGCGACGGTGCGCCTCACCTACGGCTTCGGCCGAGTCAAGACGCTGGTTGCCTACACCAACGGCATTGCCATCTTCGCCATTGCGCTGTGGATCGTCTACGAAGCCTGGGGCCGGCTGATGACGCCGGCGCCGGTGCTGGGCGGGCCGATGCTGGTGGTGGCGATCGCCGGCCTTCTGGTAAACTTCGCCTCGTTCTTCGTGCTGCATGGCGGCGACCACGACAGCCTCAACATGCGCGGCGCCATCCTGCATGTGCTGGGCGACCTGCTCGGCTCGGCGGCGGCGATCGTGGCGGCGCTGGTCATACTGGCCACCGGCTGGACGCCGATCGATCCGATCCTGTCGGTGCTGGTCTCCCTGCTGATCCTGTCCACCGCGTGGTCGCTGATGCGCGAAGCCGCCCACGTCCTTCTCGAAGGCGTACCGGCAAGCCTCGACCGCGACCTCATCGCCAAGGACATTGCCGGCACCGTCAAGGGCGTGCGCGAAGTGCATCACATGCATGTCTGGTCGCTCGACGGGTCCAGCAACATGGCGACGCTGCATGCCTGCCTCAACGATGGCGTCGATCCGCACCAGGCGGTCAGCGCCATCAAGAAGCGGCTCGCCGCCGAACACGGCATCAGCCACGCCACCGTCGAACCGGAATTCGGCCAGTGCGCCGACAGCCATGACGAGCACGATCATGAACATGACCATGGTGCGCCACCGCATCATGGCCATTATCACTGACAGGGAATTTCATGGCGTTGGCATCCGAGTTGACGAGTTCCCGCGATGGCGGGCCGGCATGATGGACCGCGACACGCGAAACGCGCTGATTGCCGCAGCCTGGATCATGCTGCTGTTCGGCATCGCGGCGTTCTATTTGCCGACCGTGATGCTGGCCGTCGGCAATGTCTCGACCGTACTTGCCGGCATCGTCGGCATCGCCTTCGTGCTGGCATTTTTTCTGGTGTTCTGGTTGCGGGGCCGCAGCCAGAATAAGGGCAAATAAGAGGCTTTCGAATGCGCATCCTGATTACTGGCGCGGCCGGCATGGTCGGCCGCAAGCTTGTCGACCGGCTGGCCAAGGACGGCACGCTCAACGGCCGCAAGATCACCGGGCTCGACCTGCACGACATCGTGCCGCCGCAGGCGCCGGCGATGGACGGCGTCAGCATCGCCACGCATACCGGCGACCTTGCCGACGCCGGTGCTGCCGAGAGCCTGGTCGCCTCACGCCCCGACGTCATGTTCCATCTCGCCGGCATCGTGTCGGGTGAGGCGGAAGCCAATTTCGATCTCGGCTACCGCGTCAATCTCGACGGCACACGGGCACTGTTCGATGCGGTCCGGCTGGCGGGCTTTTCGCCGCGTCTGGTCTTCACCTCGTCGATCGCGGTGTTCGGCGCGCCGTTCCCCGATGTCATCCCGGACGACTTCCATCCGACGCCGCTGACCTCCTACGGCACGCAGAAGCAGATGAGCGAAGCGCTGCTGGCCGACTATTCCAGGCGCGGCTTCTTCGACGGCATCGGCATAAGGCTGCCGACCATTTGCGTGCGGCCCGGCAAGCCGAACAAGGCGGCGTCAGGGTTCTTCTCCGGCATCATCCGCGAGCCGCTGAGCGGCCATGAGGCGATCCTGCCAGTGCCGCGCTCGGTGCTGCACACCCATGCCAGCCCGCGCTCGGCGGTGAACTTCCTGATCCATGCCGCCGGGATCGACAGTGCCGCCGTCGGGCCACGCCGCAACCTCACCATGCCGGGCGTTGCCGTCACCGTCGGCGAGCAGATCGAGGCGCTGGAACGCATTGCGGGCACCAAGGTGGCGAGCCTGATCCGTGAGGAGCCCGACGAGACGATCTGGGCGATCGTCAAGGGTTGGCCGACGCGCTTCGAGGCGCGACGGTCAAGAGACCTCGGCTTCAGCGCCGAAAAAAGTTTCGATGAAATCATCCGCGCGCATATCGAGGATGAGCTGGGCGGAAAGATCGCGGGTCAGGCCTGACCCGCCGAGATCATACAGTTCCGGACAGGCTCGCCGACAACAGCAACAGTCCGAACAGGAAGACGAAGGCGGCGCCGCCGATCTCGACGAATGTGTGAATGCGGTTGCCCATGCGGCCATCGCCGGCGAAATAGACCGCCCAGTTCTTGGCGGTGACTGCGATCGTTGCCAGCGCCGAGACTGTGATGGCGGTTCCAATCGACATCGCCAGCACCGAGAGCAGGCCGCCGAGCCACAGGCCGTTGAGCAAAGCGAAGCTCAGCACAATCAGCGCGCCGGAGCAGGGGCGGATGCCGACGGCGGCTACTGCCGACCAGGCCGTGCGCCAGTCGAAGCGGTCGCCCGACAGCAGCGCCGGATCGGGCGCATGTGAGTGGCCGCACGTACCACAGACTTCGCCGGCTGGGTGATCGTGAGCGGCGTGATCGTGATGAGCGTGGTCGTGATGGGAATGATCGTGTGTGTCGTGGTCGTGCGCAGCGTGATCGTGATGATCATGCGAATGGTCGTGATGCACATGCAAGGCATGCGAATGCGCATGCGCCGCGTGGCTGTGAGCGGCATGCGAATGGCCGCCATGGGAATGACCGGCGTGGGCTGCCGACAGGCTGTAGGCGGGCGCCTTGCCGAACCAGCGCAGGACCGTAGGCCCGAGCTTGCGCCACAGTAGCCAGGCGCCGAACAAAGTGACGAAGACATAGCTCATGATCTCCATGAACCAGGCTGCGTCGGTCATCGAGATCGCGGTGCCGCGCAGGACGAAATAGGCAAGCAGCATCACCAGGATCGCGGTCAGGCCCTGCAGCAGCGCCGAGACGAAGGACAGCAGGATACCGCGCCTGAGCGCCACTTCATTGGCCACCATGTAGGACGAGATCACCGCCTTGCCGTGGCCGGGGCCGGCGGCGTGGAAAATGCCGTAGGCGAAGGACAGGCCGATCAGCAGCCACATGTTGCTGCCGTCCTCGCGCATTGCTTTCATCGCCGTGGCCAATGCGCGGTAGAATTCCTGCTGGCGCAGATTGATCCACATCAGGATGTGGGCGAACGGGCCGGTGGTGGGCGCCATGCCGTCATTGACGCCGATGCCGAGTGAGCTCTGGGCATGGGCCTGCCCGAGAAAGTGCGTCATCAGCAGGGCAGCGGCCACGAGGCCGAATGCCAAACGCAGGGACGGTTTCATCACCGGATCTATCCTTCTGGCGGGCAATTCAGTTCGAGCTTGGTGGCGAAGATCTTGCTCATGTCGGTGCCTGTCGGGTCGTTGAAGAACGCGTCCGTCAGGGTCTTCTGGTTTTCCTTGATCGCCTCGTCTGGATCAGGCCGGATGACGCTCTTGGTGCAGTTCGAGGGCAGGCCTTCCACCGTGATGTTGCTATCCTCGGTGAAGTCGATCGCTGTGTAGAAGGTTGGATCGTAGACGCCGAAATCGATCTTGCCGGCGAGCTTGATCGGCACCTTGGGTTCGGATTCGAACAGGATGATCAACTGGTCGTTGTCGAAATTGGCCATCAGATGCGGTGGCGGCGTCATAGGCACGTCCTTGCCGTCGACGGTGACGAGCTGGAAATAGTTGAATTCGGCCAGCGAGGCATGAACTGTGTCGGCGACATCCTTCAGCTCCTTGTCGTCAAGCTTCAGGTCGGAGTTCTTGTCGAACTCCATCATCACCGTACTCGAAAACAGATCATCGAAACGCCAGAGGTGACGCAGCGCTTTCACACTTTGGTGATCCGGCGAGAGGATCACGTCGAGGCGGGCCTCGGCGAAGACATGAGGATGCGCGCCAGCCGCTCCGACGGAGGCAAAAGTCGTCGCCAGGGCCGAAGCGAGCATGATTGCGTGCCGTTTCAGATGCATTCTCGGTCGCTGTTCCATCGGCCTCGGAGAGATTTCGAGAGGTTACCAGAAACGGGGCGAAATTGGGACCGCGGCACGGCAGGGCCGGCTCAAGCGCTCTCGCGGTTCTTGAACCATTGCACCAGGAAATCGACGAAAACACGGACCTTGGCCGGCAGATAGCGACGGTGCGGGTAGACGGCGAAAATGCCGCTGCCCGACTGGATGCGGTCGTCGAGCAACGACACCAGAAGCCCGGATGCGAGGTCGGGCGCGGCGATGAAATCCGGCAGGATGGTAAAGCCCAGACCGGACACGGCGGCGGCTCGCGCGGCCATCGGGCTGTTGACCTCGATCGGACCCGATACGTTGACACTGACTGACTCCTCGCCATCGCCCCTGAAGCGCCAGTTGGCAAGCGAGCGGCCATTGGTGTCGACGATGCAGGGCAAGTTGGCGAGATCCTGCGGGCGCGTCGGCTTGCCGTGCTTGGCGATCAGCTCCGGCGAGGCGCAAAGCTTGATCGAAAACGGCCCCAGGCGGCGGGCGATCAGCGATGAGTTCTCCAGGCGCGAGATGCGCACGGCAAGATCGAAACCTTCCTCGACCAGATCGACAAAACGGTCGTCGAGATGGATGTCGAGCACGATGTCGGGATGCTGTTTGGCGAAGTCGATGAGCGATTGGCCTATCGGCGCGTCGGCGAAGGTGCGCGCCGCCGACAGCTTGATCCTGCCGCGCACGTCGCCGGAGGATTCGCGCACGGCGTCGGCCAGGCTGTCGACCTCGCGCACGATTTCCGAAGCGCGGCTGTAATAGGTATGGCCGGCCTCGGTCAACGAGAACTGCCGCGTGGTGCGGTTGAGCAGCAGCGCGCCGAGTTCGTCCTCGAGTTCGCGCACATATTTCGACAGCAGCGCCTTGGAGCGACCGATCTTGCGCGCGGCCGCCGAAAAGCCTTCGGCCTCGACGACGTCGATGAAGGCGCGCATGCGGGTCAGTGTATCCATCATCAGGCCTTTCGTGCCGCATCGAGAATTCGCCGGCCGAGCCGTATCAGGGCAATGTCGCTGCCGGGAGGGCCGAGCAGCGAGAGGCCGAAAGGGGCACCGTCAACCGAGCCCAGCGGCAGGGTGATTTGCGGAAAGCCTGAAAGACCCGAAAGGCACAAAAGATGCAAGGCCCTTTCGCGGTAGGCCTGGAGCTGCTGCGGCTCGCTTTTGACCAGAGGTGCGGGGCCTGGAACGGTGGGCAGGACAAGAAACCCGTCCTGGCCGAGCAGCGCGGCTAGCTCGGAGCGGAAGGTCAGGCGGCGCACCGCCTCGGCCCGCGCGGTCTTTTCGTCGATTGTCCTGCCGAAACCAAAGCGCTCCTCGACGCCCGGCCCGAGATCGCGCTCGCCCGAAATGATCCAGGCGCCATGCTGCTGCCAGGCCTCGGCGGCCTGGAGGCGGCGAAAGCACCAGTAGAGCTCGTCGGGGAAGGAGGCGAAGGTGTATTCCACCGGCGCCGGCTCGCCGACAAGGCCGGCCGCCAGCGCTCTCATCCTGGCGTATTCGGCTGCCTCGGCGGGGCCGGCCACGAAAGCGTCCAGCCAGCGGATCGAAAGCGGCCGGGTGAGCGGATACGGATGCGGGTCGCGGCCGAGCAGCAATTTGCCGATTGTCTCATATGTCTCGATGTCGTCGGCGAACCAGCCGAATGTGTCGAAGCTCGGCGCCAGCTTCATCGTGCCTTCAAGCGAAATGCGGCCATGCGTGGTGCGCAGCCCGATCAACCCGCAAAAGCTCGCCGGGGCACGGATCGAGCCGCCGGTATCGGAGCCGGTGGCGATATCGGCAAGCTTGTCGGCCACCGCCGCCGCCGATCCGGAGGACGAGCCGCCGGTGACGCGATCGGGAGCGGCCGGGTTCACCGGAAACGGAAAATGCGCGTTCTGGCCCATCAGCGAGAAAGCGAACTCGTCGGTCTGCGTCTTGCCGATGAAGCGCGCGCCGGCGTCGAGAATCATCTGCACGGCCGGTGCCGTGCTGGACGCGGCATGCGCCTCGTCGAACTTCACCGGATTGCCGCAACCGGTGCGGTAGCCGGCGACGTCGTAAATGTCCTTTACCGCCAGCCTGAGCCCGGCCAGCGGCCCCAGTTCCGCATTGGCGACCGGCATGCGGCGCAGGTCGAGAAAGGCGTTGAGCGGGCCGTGCGTGCCTGGCATCGTTCGATATCCGTACACAGTAGGCCCAGCATTGTTCGATGCCGGAAATTTTACAACCTGGGATACGATTTTTATTGATTGTGAAATCTTTCGATCTTATATCGCGCTTGCCCAAAGTCGCACGTGCCTGTGGGTGTCCGCCGATCCTCGAATGGTGAGGGAAATCGGTAAGGTAACTGGAGCTAACCCCTCCAGTCGGTCTAGCGGCCAACCGCCAGCCCGAGGACACCTTGAAGCAACGACGGTGCGGGCCTTTCTGGTGTTCTGCCGGTCGTCCAAAGACCGGGGTTACTGAAGAGGCACACCTTCATTGCCGGCAGTGCGGACGGGTCTCCCATCCAAGCCAAGGCAGACAAAGCGAACCGAGGCCGGGCAAGGCCAAGGTTCACCGCCGCGAGATGGCGTTTCATGGTTCCGGGGTCTCCACCGGCTGGTTCCATGGATTTCCGTCCCGCCTTTGTTTGACCGCGTGTTCGCGAGGCCGAAAGCCCCGCGTCCGCAGCCTTATTGCGCGCCGCAAGGCGTTAATGGAGAGACCCCGATGGCCACCCAGCGCATCCTCGACTTCCTCGCCACCCGACGTCCGTCCGGCCCCTGCCTCGTCGTCGACCTCGATGTCGTGCGCGACAATTTTCGCGCCTTCGAAAAGGCGCTGCCCGATTCCCGGATCTACTATGCGGTGAAAGCAAATCCGGCGCCGGAAATCCTGCGCCTGCTTGCTGCGATGGGCTCGTCCTTCGACACCGCTTCCGTTGCCGAGGTCGAGATGGCGATGGACGCCGGTGCGCCGGCGGACCGTATCTCCTTCGGCAACACCATCAAGAAGGAGCGTGACATTGCACGCGCCTACCAGCTCGGCATTCGGCTGTTTGCCGTCGATTGCGTCGAGGAAGTCGACAAGATCGCCCGCGTCGCTCCCGGCGCCCGCGTGTTCTGCCGCGTGCTGACCGACGGCGAAGGCGCCGAGTGGCCGCTGTCGCGCAAGTTCGGCTGCGTGCCGGCGATGGCCGTCGACGTGCTGCGCCATGCCAGGACGCTCGGCCTCGACGCCTATGGCGTGTCGTTCCATGTCGGCTCGCAGCAGACCGACCTGACGGCGTGGGACCGTGCGCTGGCCGACGCCAAGAAGGTGTTCGCCACGCTCGCCGATGAAGGCATCGTCCTCAAGATGGTCAATATGGGCGGCGGTTTCCCGACGCGCTATCTGCGTGACGTGCCGGCGGCCCAGGCCTATGGCCAGGCCATCTTCTCGGCGCTGCGCAAGCATTTCGGCAATGCGATCCCTGAGACCATCATCGAGCCGGGTCGCGGCATGGTCGGCAATGCCGGCGTCATCAAGTCGGAAGTCGTGCTGATCTCGAAGAAGGCCGAAAACGACAATGTGCGCTGGGTGTTCCTCGACATCGGCAAGTTCGGCGGTCTGGCCGAGACGATGGACGAGGCGATCCGCTATCCGATCGTCACCCGCCATGACGGTTCGGAGACCGCACCTTGCGTGCTCGCCGGCCCGACCTGCGATTCGGCCGACGTGATGTACGAGAAGACGCCGTATCCGCTGCCTCTGTCGCTGACCATCGGCGACGATGTGCTGATCGAAGGCACCGGCGCCTACACGACCACCTACTCGGCGGTCGCCTTCAACGGCTTCGAGCCTCTCCGATCCTACGTGATCTGACGGCTTCGGCCTTCAGATCACCCCAGGCGGACGTTTGCGTCCGCCCGGGTTCGCCTGTGGAACAAGCTCCGCTCGTGAAGGATCGCGGAAATGGACATTGTAAATTACATTGACGGCATTGGATTCTCCCCCCCCGAGGGGGAGATGGCCGGCGCCATTCCCATCGTCGCCGAAACTGCGGCAGACATTGCATCGCGTGAAGCGTTGCTCGATCGCGCCATGGGGCCGATGCGGCGCAAGAAATCGTCGGAGAAGCTGCGGCGCGGCCGCCGGCCTTCCGAAGGCCTCGCTTTTGTCGTGCGCGATGCAACCGGCGCGGTTGCTGGTACGGTGCGGCTGTGGGACGTGCGTCTTGGCGAGGGTGGCCCGGGAGCACTTCTGCTCGGACCGCTCGCCGTCGATCCGGCGCTGAAGAACGCCGGCATCGGCTCGGCGCTGATGCGCCATGCTTTGGCCGAGGCCGCGCGTCTCGGCCATGCCGCGGTGCTGCTGGTCGGCGATGCGCCTTACTATGGCCGCTTCGGCTTCTCGGCGGAGAAGACCGGCGCGCTCGCCATGCCTGGTCCGTACGAGCGGCACCGCCTGCTGGCGCTGGAACTGATCGATGGTGCGCTCGACGGCGCGCATGGCACGCTGAAGGCTGCAGGTCGCAAGCTCAAGGCACAGAGGCTGTCGCTGGCCGCCTGATTGTCCAAAAACAAACGCCGCCGGTCCTTTGCATTTCAGCGAGGGCGGCGTTTTGTTGTTGCGAAGGGCTCAGCCGATCAGTTGGCTGAGCGCCATGGCGACCGACATATCGCCTTCGACCTTTATCTTGCCGGACATGAACGCCATGGTCGGGTTGAGGTCGCCGGCGATCAGCGAATCCAGATCGTCGAGCGACAGCTTTATGGTGCAGTCGGTCGGCGCGTCGGTGGTCGAGACGGTCGCGCCGTCGATGACGATGACGCCGTTGCTGCCGGTATCGAACTTCACGGAATGTTCGAACCCGGCGCTCGCCACGCGCGACCTCATCTTCTCGGCAATATCCTGAACGCTCATGACTGTTCTCCTGGTCTCGTTGCGTTTTGCCGCGCTTCAGTGACCGGCCTCCGCCGAAGTCACTGTCTCGCGCGTACCGCGATCTGGTCGCTTGGCGCATATAGCTTCGAGTTGACGTAAACGTCAACGCGCGATGCGTCATCTCGTTTCAGTCGGAAGGAATGCGGCAGAGAACATTCGCCCTGCGACGAAGGTTAGTGTTCAGCAGCGGGCTTCGCCGCCTCGGCCTGGGCCGATTCCGCCGGGGCCGGTTCGGTCGGCGTGGCCGGATCCTTGCGGCGGCGCATGGCGTTGTCGCGGATTTCGTCCTTGGTCAGGAAGTTGACCTGGTCGATCAGCACTTCATGCACCAGGTCGGCGCCGACGCGGGCGTTGACGGTGTCGCGTATGGCCTTGCGGAAGGCATCGAGATCGATGGTTTCCTTCTTGGTGAAGTCGATCTGAGGATTGGAGTAGAGATAGGAATAGACCTGATCGGTCATCAGCGCTTCGGCCGGGATCGACATCTTCTTTATCTCGGCCGGCTCGACCGTGTAGACGAGCTTGGTGAGGAAATAGCCGTCGATCTTGGAATCGCGGATCAGCGGCACCGAGATGATGTCGGTCTTGACGTAGTCGAGGCCACCCAGCATCGGTTTCGGCGTCTCGCCGACGCCGCGCTCACCGGCCGCCTGGAACGAATAGAACACCGCGCCAAGCGTGGCGGCGCAGATCCAGATCGCGGCAGCGATGAATTTGATCACCGGTTGTTCCCGCCTGTTGCCGAGATCATCAGCTCGCCCAACCGAATTCGCCGGCCGAATAGGTGCCGTCGGCTTCGGCGCGCTGAATGGCGTTCTTCAACAGCGTGGCGACTTCGTTGACCGCGTTGAGGTGGGCGAGGATTGCAGCCTCGTTTTTCGCGAGCTTCTGGCGCAGCCGCGCCAGACTGTCGCGATGCTGTTCCAGGAATTCGATCTCGTTGGCGCCCTTCATGGCGCGGGTCAGCTCATAGAGGTAGCGGCTCTTGCGGGCGTTGGAGGCCTTGAGGTCATAGCTGGTGTCGTTCTTCAAACCGGCCGTCTCTTCCTCGACCGCTTCCTCGATGCGGCCGATGATGGCGGCAAGGTTGCCCGGCCGTGCAAACGGGATCGGCGCTTCGGACGTACGCGCCGGCAGGTTGGAAGAGTATTTTGAAAAATCGGCCATTGAAAATCCTGGTCTAGATCTTGATTTCGGTTTTGATGGTCGTCTCGTCGCCGGTCATCGACCGTGCGGCCTTGCGCTGCAATTCCTCGACCAGCGAGGTGGACAGCCGGGTCTGCTGGTCGATCTCGGTCTTGTGCGGCCCGGTTGACACCGGGCCGATCGGCACGGTGCGCTTGCCGTCCTTGTAGTGGTCGGCGAGCAGCGATTTGGCGATGCCGATCCCGCCGCGCTCGGCCATGACGTCGGCGACACGCTCGGCAAGCTGCGATTTCCACATGTCGCCGGCCAGCCCCTTGCCGTAGACGCCCTCGGTGTCCTTGGGCAGCATGTTTTGGATGAAGGTCTGCAAGACCATCGCCTCGAACTTCTTGAACTTGCTGCCGGGATCGGCATTTGCGGCGGCCTTGTCGGCGGTAGCGCGCGACAGGATCGAGCCGGCATCGACCGAAGCAGCCATGTCGACAGAAAAATTACCGCCAACGCCGTTGGCCCGCTTGGCCAGCGCGGCACGGGCAGCCTCGATATCCGTCGGGTCGACGGCTCGGGCAACATCGAGAACGATGTCGCTGGGTGGAGAAATCGCCAAGAAAGTCCGCCTCTTTGCCGCGTTTCCTGAGCGACCATGCCGCAACAAGCTTGTGGCAGGCTTGCCGGTTTGAAATCCTTCGCCGGATGCTGGGCCATTGCTATCAGCAGCGGCAAGTCCGGCTGGGTCGATGCGATCTGGTCGTTTGCGGTGGGCGCTGCCGGCGTCGCCATGGTCAGATCGTAGGTGGCGTAGGCGCAGAGGCCGAACACGGCGCCGTACACCCAATACAGCCCGCCGCACGGAACGAAACCGAACGCCGTCCGCAAGTGACGCGGCTTTAACTTTCGATTATTCCTGCCCGCGCCTCTGCGCGATCAGATCGAGCCGGTCGCGGTCGGAGCGTTCGCGTTCGTCCCGTCGGCGCACGTCCTTGTAGGCGCGCTCGACCATGTTGGTGCGCGCCGTCGCAGTGGCGATGAGCGTGACCTCCTGCCTGCCGCTTTCCAGGCTCGCTTCCTGCCGGACTAGCGCATTGGCGATGCGGCGATGGTAGAGGTCAGGGAACAGCACCGCCATCGACTGGTCGGCGTCGAAATGCTGGACAAGTTCCCTGGCCTCGGTTTCGGCGGTTGCCGCTGCCGCCAGGAAGGCCGCATGGCGCGTCTCGTGCAGGGCCTTCAACTGCTCCTGCACCTTGACCAGTTTCTTCAGCCGTTCCTTGCGCGTGCTCATCTCACCTCGCCAGCGTCAGATCGACAAAGCCGTCGACGAACAGCGACAGCATGGTGCCGATGGCGAAGTAGAAGATGATCATGCCGCCGGCGATGACGAAAGGCAGTGAGATGAAGTAGACCGGAATCTGCGGCGTCAGCTTGTTGACGAAGCCGATCGTCAAATTGACCAGGATGGCATAGGCGATGAACGGGCTGCCGAGCCGGATGACCAGGAAGAAGGCGTCCGACACCGTGTCGGTGAGATCGACCAGGGCGGCCTGCGGATTGAAGAAGACGTTGACCGGCGCCACCGTGTAGGAGGCGACCAGAGCGCGGATGATCTCGTGGTCGAAATCGAAGACGAAGAGCAGCAGCAACGCTGAAAACGAGATGATGGCGGCGAGAGCCGCCTGCGGTTCTGGCTCCTCGATGGCGGGGCCGCCGGTGCCGCCATAGCCGATCAGCATGGCCATGGCCGAACCCATGAAGCGCAGCGCCTCCATGTAGAGCCTCGTCATCGCGCCGATCAGCCCGCCGACCAAAAGTTCGGAGATGATCATCGGCGCCAGCACCTGCGGACGCGCATCGACGAAGGGAAAGATCTTGTCCCACAGGAAGGCGAGCAGGCCACCGGTGGCCGCGATCGACGCGAACAGCCGGACCTGGATCGGCACGCGGGCGCTGGACAGGCCCGGCATCAGCATGAAGCAGGCGCCGATGCGACAGAAGGCGAGGAAGGCGGCGATGACGACGCCTTGCGACAGTATGTTCACGAGATCGTCCCGAGCACCTTGATCTCGACGCCCTTGGCGATTTCGACATGGGAGAGAACGGGAAGCGTCGTGAACAGGCGCTCGATGATCATGCGCACATAGGGGCGAGCATCGGGCGCGGTGACGAGGACAAAACGCTCGCCGGCCTCGAGATGCTTGCGGATCGCCTTGGTCGCGTCCTGGCCGAATTCTTCCAGCTGGCGCGGGTCGATGTCGAATTCGCGCACCTCGCCCTTGGCGTCGCGCTTGAGGCTCTGGTGGAAGGCGAGGTCCCAGCGGTTGCCGAGGCGCAGCACCTTGAGCATGCCGCCCTCAGAGAGATCGCCGCAGATCTGCTGGGCCATGCGGATGCGGACATGCTCGACGATCTGCTCGGTGCGGCGCACATGGGGCGCGATCTCGGCGATAGCCTCGATGATCAAATGCAGGTTGCGGATCGATACGCGTTCGGCCAGCAGCAATTTCAGCACCGCCTGCAGGCCGGGGTAGGAGATGTGCGAGGTGCATATCTCGTCGGCCAGCTTGCGGTATTCCGGATCCTGGCGTTCGAGCAGCGCCTTCATGTCCTTGTAGGACAGAAGCTGCGGCAGGTTGTTGCGGATCACCTCGGACAAATGGGTGAGCAGCACCGACATGTTGTCGGCAAAGGCATAGTTCTCGCGCTTCAGATCCTCGGCGAAGGTTTCGAGCACCGAGAAGGCGCGCATGCCGAAGGCCGGCTCGCGGATTTCCTCGCCGGGAACGTCGGGCAAATCCCGGTTGCCTAGCAGCACCATGATCTCGCCGACGCGCATCTGGTATTCGGCGACGACGGTGCCGTGGACCTTGATCTGATAGCTTTTCGGCGGGATGCCGAAATCGTCGGCGACGCGGACTTCCGGCACGACGAAGCCGTATTGCGTAGCAAATTTCTTGCGCATCTTGGCCATGCGGAACACCAGTTCCTGATGCGACACCAGCAGCCGCGTCGACAGCTGCTTGCCGATCAGAAGCTCGATCTCGGCGGTGGTCAGAGAAGCCTTGACCGAGTTCTTCTCTTCCTCGACTTTGTTCGCCTTCTCCAGATCCTTGATCGCTTCGGCGGCGGCAGCCTCGCGGTTGGCGCGCATCGGGATGACGTAGCCAAGGCCGGCCATGCCTGCAGCCAGCGTGAAGAACGGGAAGAACGGCAGGCCGGGCATCAGGCCGAGCAGGACGAGCAGCGAGGCCGCGACATAGAGCGCGCGCGGATGCGCACCGAGCTGGCCGAACACCGCCTGGTTGGTCGAGCCGCGCGTGCCGCCCTTGGAAACAAGCAGGCCGGCGGCGAGCGAAACGATAAGCGCCGGGATCTGGGTGACGAGGCCGTCGCCGACCGACAGTTTGATGAAGACATCGGCGGCTTCGCCCATGCCCATGCCGTGCCTGATGTAACCGATGGCGATGCCGCCGACGATGTTGATGGCGGTGATGATGAGGCCGGCAATGGCGTCGCCGCGGACGAATTTCGAGGCGCCGTCCATCGAGCCGAAGAAGGAGGATTCCTCTTCCAGCTCGCGGCGGCGCAGTTGCGCTGTCTTGTCGTCGATCATGCCGGCGGACAGGTCGGCGTCGATCGACATCTGCTTGCCGGGGATGGCGTCGAGGGTGAAGCGGGCGCCGACTTCGGCAATACGGGTGGCGCCCTTGGTGATGACGATGAAGTTGACCACAATCAGGATCATGAAGACGATCAGGCCGATGACGAAATCGCTGGCCATCACAAGTTTGGAGAAGCCGGCGATGACATAGCCGGCGGCGTGCGTGCCCTCATTGCCGTGCGACAGGATCATGCGCGTGGTGGCGATGTTGAGCGATAGCCGTAGCATGGTGGCGATCAGCAGCACGGTCGGGAAGGACGAGAAATCGAGCGGCCGCTGGATCCACAGCGCCACCATCAGGATCAGCACCGACAGTGCGATCGAGAAGGCGAGGCCGATGTCGATGAGGAAGGCCGGGATCGGCAGGAATAGCACGGCCAGGATGATGACGATGCCGATGGCGAAGAAGACATCGCGGCCGTTCTTGGCCACTGTTCCTGTCGCTAAGCTTTCGCTGACCGCCATGTCGTCCCCAATCACAAGCCTGCCGAGCACGCGACAGCCCTTCGAGCCTAACCGGTCAAGCTTGCGCGAGGGTGGGAGGACTGGTTAGTTGCCGGGACGACAGAGGCCTTGAGGAGAGAGATCATGCTGGTGATCATCGGCACCATTCGCTTGCCGGCGGAACGGCTCGACGAGGCAAGGCCGGCCATGCGGCGCATGATACTGGGCAGCTGGGCGGAGCCCGGCTGCATCGAATACTCCTACGCGCAGGACGTGCTCGACGCCGGGCTCATCCATGTAATCGAGGTGTGGAGCGACAGGGCCGCGCTCGACGCGCATTTCCGCTCGCCTCACATCGCCGATTGGCGGGCGAGCTGGGCATCGCTCGGCATAGGCGAGCGCAACCTCATGCTCTACGAGGCCGGCGAGCCGAAGCCGATCTGAGGACCGGGCAGAGTCAAGAAGGCGTAGGCCCAAGAAAGTCTAGCAGGCGTTTACCTGTCTGCAGGATCATCCGCCGCCATCGGTATCGTGGCAGTCTTCATAGCTGCCGTAGCAGGTGTTCGTCGAATTGCGATACCAAGGGTAGCCGCCAGGACAGCAAACATCTTGTTGTGCAGTCTGGATAAATTCCTTTGCCGGCCGGCTTTGGTTTTCCGGATTGCCTCCCGCCAAAAAAAGAGACATCGGGTGTGACACAACAGACCTAACCGGCATATCCATGCTTGAATTGCTCACCGCAGACGAGCTCAAAAAAATCATGCCAACAGCTAATGAAAAAAATCCCCGCGCACTCATCTTCTCCTCCTTGAGGGAAATGGAGACGGCCAAAAATAACACAGCTGCGTCGATTGCGTAAGCGATCGCTCATGTACCTCGACACGCTCGCGGGGAATTGAAGCGGGGCGGCAAGCCTGACTGCGCCTCAGCGCCAGAATGGCGCCGCAAGCAGCCGGCATTATGTCGGCGTGCTGATCGTCGCCGAACTGCACAGCGATCCGTTCGATGGTGAGACGCCGGTGCTGGCGCCGGCCAAATTCCGGCATGCGGTGCTGGTGCCGACCATGAACGTCCAGTCCACCGCCGAAACCATCCAGCGCGCCGTCGCGGAGGAACTGGCGGTGGTCGAGAATTTCGACAACCGGGCCGTTGTCGGGCTTTTGACCGAGGGCCATCTGATACGGCGCTACGCCGAGGAACTCGACAAGGCGCGGCGCGACCTGTCGGGCGAAGACTAGGCCTCGGCCGGCATCTTAAATGTCCCTACTCGGCGCTTGCCACGTGTACAGTGTCACTGTACAAATTGTTCAGTGGGAGAAAAAGACGGGATGAGCACCGACCAGGCTCCGGTCAAGAATGGCGTCGCCTCGACGGCGACGCATGCCCATCAGATGCTGGGCCAGCGGCTGAAGAGCCTGCGTCTCGGCCGGCGGCTTTCGCTGCGCGAACTCGCCGAGCTGACCGGGACCAGCGCCAGCTTCATCAGCCAGCTCGAGCGCGGCCTGACCGGCGCCAGCACCGCCTCGCTCAACCAGATGGCCTCGGCGCTTGGGGTGAGCGTGGCGATGCTGTTCGAGGATAGTGCCGCCGGGCAGCGCGGGGTCTTGCTGCGCAGCGAGCGGCCGAGCCTGCCGCCCAGCGACGGCTGCCGCAAGATGCTGCTCTCGCGTCCCCCTTTAAGCGACATGGAAGTCTATGTCGGCGAGTTCGAAATCGGCGGCTCGACCGGCCCAGCGCTCTACACCCATGGCGACGCGCACGAGATGCTCGTCGTGCTGCGCGGCATCGTCGAGGTTTCGCTCGGCGATGTCAGGCATGTGCTGGAAGAGGGCGACAGCATCGAATACGCGACATCGACAGCACATCGCTCAGAGAACATCGGCAGTGGCCGAGCCGAGGTGATGTGGATCATTGCGCCACCGACTTCGGTGCGCGCCGAACTCGATCAATACAGGGCCTGGAAACCGCTCGCAGCCAGGTAGGTTCAATCCATGCGGGTCAAATGGGAGAACAATAATCATGCTGAAAACAAGACATCTTGGCCTTGGCGCCGTGCTGGCGCTCGGCGTTCTGGCAACCGCAGCGTTCGCGCAGGAAAAGCCTGTCGCGGGTGAGGTCAAGGAAGGCTCGCTCAAGGGCAAGACGCTGACGCTCGTCTCCTATGGCGGCATCTACCAGGACGGCCAGGCCGCCGCGCTCAAGGAGTTCGTCGAAAAGTCCGGCGCCACGCTGCTCAATGACGGGCCGACAGAGATCGCCAAGCTGCAGGCGCAGGTCGAATCCGGCAACGTCACCTGGGACGTCGTCGACACCGCCGACCTGCCGCCTTACGTCTATTGCGGCAAGCTGTTCCAGAAGCTTGATTTCAGCAAGCTTGACGTCTCCAAGGTGCCCGAGGGCCAGGTCGGCGAATGCTCGGTGCCGGCCATGAACTACGGCGTCGTGCTGATGTACAACAAGGAGAAGTATGGGGATAACCCGCCCAAGAACTGGGCCGATTTCTTCGACACGGCAAAATTCCCCGGCACGCGCGCGCTCGACGGTTCGGGCGACCCGACGGGCGGCCTGCTGGAGCAGGCGTTGAAGGCGTCTGGCGGCGACCCGAAGGCGATGACGGCGGCCGACATCGACAAGGCCATCGATGTCATCCGCAAGCTCGGTCCCGACACGATCTATTGGAAGACCGGCGCTGAGTCGCAGCAGCTTGCCGAATCTGGCGAAGCCGACATGCTGATGATGTGGACCGGACGTGCCATGACGGCGGTGAAGAACGGCGCCAAATATGCGCCGGCCTGGCAGGACTGGCTGGTGGTGATGGACCAGATGACCATTCCGGTCGGCGTCAAGGATACGGATGCGGCTTATGCGCTGCTCAATGCCTATCTCGGCAAGGGGGCGCAGGAGATCCTGGCGCAGCAGACCTCCTATACGCCGATCAACAATGACGCGCAGCCCAAGGTCGATGCGTCGGTCGCCGCCTTCCTGACCAACACGCCCGAGCGCCAGAAGCAGGGTTACAAGCAGAACATCAAGTTCTGGGTCGAGAACTTCCCGGTGGCGCAGGAGAAGTGGTCGGCGCTGATGGCAGGCAACTGAACAGCCAAGTGAGAGCCAGGCCGTGAGCGCGTCCGAACCCATCGCCCAACCCGCCGCCCATGCGCGGCCGGGTCGGGCATGGCGGCCGTTCGCGCTCACGGCGCCGGCGCTCATCCTGCTCGTCGCGGTGATCGGGTATCCGCTGCTCACCATCGTGCTGCGCAGCCTGTCGGAACCTGAGTGGGGGCTGCAGAACTATGCCTGGTTCTTCGGCGCGCCGGTCAACCTGACAGTGCTGCAGCGGACTTTCGTCATTTCGGCCTGGGTGACGCTGGTCTGCGTCATCGCGGCCTATCCCTATGCCTATCTGATGACCGCGGTCGGGCCGCGCGTCCGGCTGGTGCTTGTGCTTTGCGTGCTGATCCCGTTCTGGGTGAGTGGTGTGGTGCGAACGCTGTCATGGGTGATCCTGCTGCAGGATTCGGGCGTCATCAATTCGTTGCTGCGCTCGGTCGGGTTCGGCGGCGTCAAGCTGATCCGCACCCAGACCGGCGTGGTCATCGGCATGGCGCAGGTGCTGTTGCCGTTCATGATCCTGCCGCTCTATTCCGTGATGCAAGGCATCGACCTCAGGCTGATGCGTGCGGCGCAAAGCCTCGGTGCGCGGCCGTCGCGCGCGTTCTTCACCGTCTATCTGCCGCTGTCGCTGCCCGGCGTCTATGCCGGCGCGATCATCGTCTTCATCCTGTCGCTCGGCTTCTACATCACGCCTGCTTTGCTCGGCGGCCCGCGCTCGACCATGCTGTCGACGCTGGTGCAGACGCAGGTGCTCAGCCTGCTGCAATGGGGCAGGGGCGGCGCCATGGGCGTCGTTCTGCTGGTCACCACCTTCGTGCTGCTGGCGCTGGCAGCACCTGTGATGCGGTCCAGTCATCGGGAAGCGGGGCGGCGCTGATGGAGATGAAGCCGCTCACCCGCGTTCTTCTCGGGCTCGTCTGCCTGCTGGTGGCGATATGGCTGGTGGCGCCGACGCTGGTCGTGGTGCCGATGTCGTTCAACGAAAACAAATCGCTGGCGTTTCCGCCGCAAGGCTTTTCCTGGCAGTGGTACCAGAATTTCGCCACCAATCCGGACTGGTCGAACAGCTTCCTGAACTCGCTGAAAGTCGCCTCCATCGTTGCCGTCCTGGCAACGGTGCTCGGCACGCTTGCCGCCTTCGGCCTCGACCGCATGAAGGCGCGGCCGGCGAACCTTTTGCGTATGCTGATGCTGACGCCGATGGTGGTGCCGGGCGTGGTGCTGGCGATCGGCATCTATGCCGTCTATCTCGACACGCAGCTCGTCGGCACGCTGCTCGGCTTCGTGCTGGCCCACACCATCCTTGCGCTGCCCTTCGTGCTGATCGCGGTCTCGGCCAGTCTCGAAGTGTTCGACCGCCGGCTGGAGACAGCCGCCGCGAGCCTGGGCGCCGGCGCACTGACCACGTTTCGCACGGTGACGCTGCCGCTGATCGCGCCGGGCGTGCTCTCAGGCCTGCTGTTCGCTTTCGCCACCTCGTTCGACGAGATTGTCGTGTCGCTGTTCATCACGAACCCCTATCTCAAGACATTGCCGGTGCAGATTTTTGCCTCGATCACGCGCGACGCCGATCCGACGGTGGCGGCTGTCGGCACGATCCTGCTTTTCGCGACCACGATCCTGATCGGCGGCGGCATGCTCCTTCTTGGCCGCGAGCGGAAAGGACGCCAATGAATCCGAAGCCGACAAGCAAGGGCGCGGCGATCGATCTCGAAGCGATCAGCAAGGCCTATGGCGGCTTCAAGGCGCTGGACGGCGTGTCGCTGCGCATCGAGCCCGGCGAGTTCATGACGCTGCTCGGCCCCAGCGGCTCGGGCAAGACGACGACGCTCAACGTGATTGCCGGTTTCACCGATGTCACCAGCGGCAAGCTTCTGGTCGGGGAAAAAAGCGTCGTCGGCGTGCCGGCGCACAAGCGCAACATCGGCGTCGTCTTCCAGCATTACGCGCTGTTCCCGCATATGAGCGTCGGCCGCAACGTCGCCTATCCGCTGACGCTTCGCGGCGTCGACCAGGCGACGAGGCAGACACGCGTGGCAAGGGCGCTCGACATGGTCAAGATGGGCGATTTCGCGCATCGCTATCCCAGCGAATTGTCGGGCGGCCAGCAGCAGCGCGTGGCGTTGGCACGCGCCATCGTCTTCGACCCGCCGCTGCTCCTGATGGACGAGCCGCTCGGCGCGCTCGACAAGAAGCTGCGCGAATGGCTTCAGCTCGAGATCAAGCGCATCCATCGCGAACTCGGCACCACCTTCGTCTATGTCACGCACGATCAGGAAGAGGCGCTGGTGCTGTCGGACCGCATCGCCGTGTTCAACCGCGGGCGCATCGAGCAGGTCGGCACCGGCCGCCAGCTCTATGACGAGCCGGCAACGCTGTTCGTCGGCCGCTTCATCGGCGATTCCACCGTGCTGCGCGGCAAGGCGCGCAGCGATGGCAACAGCACCGCGCTGAGCATCGCCGGCGAGACGGTGACGGTACCGCGTAAGCTGTCGGGAGAAGCCAGTCCGGTGATGCTGCTGCGTCCCGAAAAGCTCGCGATCCGAAGAGCCGGCCAAAGTGCTGCCAATGGCGCCAACCGCCTGTCGGGGACGATCGCGGAAGCCATCTATCTCGGCTCGGAATCGAAATACGAAGTTAAGCTCGCCGACGGCTCGGCCGCGATCGTGCGCTCACCACTGACCGGCGAGAGTTTTGGCCTCGGCGACAAGGTCGAGCTCTGCTTCGACGGCAGCGATGCCAAGCTGCTCGCGGACGACGCAAGCGCCGACACCACACTCACCTGATTCCATCTGGCTTGATCCCATCTGGCCTGATCCCATCTGAAAGTCATTCCATGCAAGCCAAGCGCAACGGCGACATATCGTTCTGGTATGCGGATCTGGGGGCGGTTCCCGTTCCGCGCCCGTCCTTGCCTGGAAACATCGAGGCCGATGTCGCCATTGTCGGCGCCGGCTATACCGGCCTGTGGACCGCCTACTATCTGAAAAAGGCGAAGCCATCGCTGCGCGTCGTGATCGTCGAGCGCGAATTTGCCGGCTTCGGCGCTTCGGGGCGCAATGGCGGCTGGCTGTCGGGCGGCTTCAGCTGGTCGCGCGAAAAATATCTCAAGACATCGAGCCGCCAAGGCGTGATGGCGATGCAGGCGGCGATGGCAGGCTGCGTTGATGAAGTGATCCGGGTCGCGACCGAGGAAGGCATCGACGCCGACATTCGCCGCGTCGACAATCTGACGGTGGCCACCAACGCAGCGCAGTTGGAGCGCGTGCGCGAAGAATGCGAGACGATCCGTTCCTGGGATGTCGACCCGAACCGCGTCGAGATGCTGGACGCCGCCTCAACGCGCACGCGCATCAACATCCGTAACGTCATGGGCGGCTTCGTCGTCCATGGCCAGGCGCGGGTGCAGCCGGCCAAGCTGGTGCGCGGGCTTGCCGATGCCGTCGAGCGGCTGGGCGTGCCGATCTATGAGAAGACGACGGTGACAAGCATCGCCAAGGGCAGCGTGACGACAGACCGCGGTACGGTGCAGGCGGAGACGATCATCCGCGCGACCGAGGGTTTTACATCAGGCATCCCCGGCGAGGAGCGGACCTGGCTGGCGCTCAACAGCGCGCAGATCGTGACTGAGCCGCTGCCTGCCGACCTGTGGCGCGACATCGGTTGGGAAGGGCACGAACTGCTCGGCAATGCGGCGCATGCCTATTGCTATGCCCAGCGCACGCGTGAGGGACGCATCACGATGGGCGGACGCGGCGTGCCTTATCGCTACGGCTCGCGCACCGACGTCAACGGCCAGACGCAGCAGGCCACGATCGACCAGCTGCACACGATCCTGACGACGCTCTTGCCGCAGACCAAGGGATGCCGCATCGATCACGCCTGGTGCGGCGTGCTCGGCGTGCCGCGCGACTGGTGCACCACGGTCGGCCTCGATCCCGCGACCCGCATCGGCTGGGCCGGCGGCTATGTCGGCCTCGGCGTGTCCAGCTCCAACCTTTCGGGGCGCACGCTGGCTGACCTTGTTCTCGGGGCAAACACCGAGCTGACGAAGCTGCCCTGGGTCAACCGCAAGGTCAGGCCATGGGAACCGGAGCCCTTCCGCTGGCTGGGCGTGCATTCGATGTACCAGCTTTATCGCATTGCCGATGGCCGTGAGGCGGCAGGCCTTGCGCACACCTCGAAGCTGGCCGCGTTGGCCGACAGCATCACCGGCCACTAAAGCCATTTGTTCTCACGCAATTCCGGGGCAGACCGCTTTCCTGGAATTGCTCTTATCCATGGAGCTAGACTTGATCGATCTTTCGACCTTCCACGATCTCGCCAAGGCCGAGATCGGCGCGTTCTCTCCTAAGCCAACCTCGATTGAAGGGGATCAGGTCGAGGCCGTGCGCTCGTTCTTTCAATCGCCGGACGGGACTGTCGATGTCGGCATCTGGGAATGCACGCCCGGCCGCTTCACCGCCGATCGTTCGGACTCGTCGGAGATCTGCCACATCATTTCGGGGCGCGTGGAACTGAGCCGCATCGATGGCGAGGTGCGGGAACTCGGTCCGGGCGATCTCCTCGTCCTGCCGCAGGGCTGGAAGGGCGAGTGGCTGATACGCGAGACCACGCGCAAGCTCTACATGATCCAGAGCGCCGGCTGACCGGCGCTACGGCTATGGCGAGCTCAGTGATCGATCGGCCCCTTCGGCGAGACCAGCGCGGTGCCGGCGGTCGTCGGGCGCTCGATCAGGCGGCGCACGCGCGGCGGTTCGTCGCCGCTGTGCAGCGCCCGCACCCGCTCGCCGACGACGGCGTCGGCATGGGTGGCGCGCCGGTTGTGGCGGATGTATTCCAGCCAGGTCGGCGTGTGGTAGTGTTCGATCCAGACTGCGGGATTTTCTAGGTCCCGAGCCAGCGTCCAGTTGCGGGCGCCGTCGCGGCGGCGGATGCGCCCGCGCTCGGCCATGGTGGCGAGGAATTCGGGTACATCTTCGTCGCGGATAATGTACTCTATCATGATGGCGATGGGGCCGCTGCGCGGCTTCAGGTCGAGGCCGAGATGCGGCTCCTTGAAGCGGTTGAGCGGGTCGAGGTTGAGAGTCGTCTGCTGCGGCAGCGGCAGGAACAGGCCGATGGCGCCGCCAACAAGCATCGCGATGGCCGCCGCAATCAGCGCGGTTTCGGCGCCATGCGCATCGGCAACGACGCCCCAGATCCAGCTGCCCAGCGCAATGCCGCCGAAGGTCGCCGTCTGGTAGACCGACAGCACCCGGCCGACGACCCAGCGCGGCGTCGACATCTGCACCGTGACGTTGAAATGCGACAGCGCGATCACCCAGCAGGCGCCGCCGATGAGCAAACCCGCCGCAGTCTGCCAGGCATTGAGGCTGATGGCGGCGTTGAAGGCGCAGACGGCAAAGCCGGCGAACGCATCCGCACCATCGTCTCGCTGGATAGCAATTGTCTGAGACGCACGCTGATCAGCGCGCCGCCGACGGCGCCGATGCCGAAGGCGCCGAGCATGATGCCGTAGGTCAAGGCATCGCCCTTGACGACGTCGCGCGCCACCAGCGGCAGCAGCGCCAAAACCGCGCCGGCGCTGAAGCCGAAGGCGGAGCCCCTGACCAGCACCTTGCCGATGTTGGGCGACATGGCGACATAGCGCAGGCCGGCGCCCATGGCGGCGCCCAGCGTCTCGCGCGGTAGCGTCGAGACCGGCAGCTCCGGCTTCCAGCGGAATAGCACGATGATGAGACCTATATAGCTCAGCGCATTGGCGGCGAACGCAGCAGCCGCACCAGCGGCGGCAACGATGATGCCGCCGATCGCCGGGCCGACGCTGCGTGTCAGGTTGAAGCCCAGTGAATTGAGTGCAACCGCGGCCGGCAGCTTGTTGCGCGGCACCATGTCGCCGACCGATGCCTGCCAGGACGGGTTGTTGAGCGCCGTGCCGCTGTCGATTAGGAAGGTGAAGGCAAGCAGCGTCCACGGTGTCATCCAGCCGTTCCAGGTGAACAGCGTTAGAAGTGCAGAGACGACCAGCATGAAGATTTGGGCGATCAGCATCACCTTGCGCCGGTTGAAGCTGTCGGCGATGGCGCCGGCGACGAGTGCAAACAGCATGATCGGCAGAGTGGCCGAGGCCTGGACCAGCGCCACCTGATAGGGCGACGTGGCGATGGTGGTCATCATCCAGGCGGCGCCGACGCCCTGGATCAGGCCACCGAAATTCGACACCAGGCTGGCCGACCAGACGGCGCGGAAGATGCCGTGCCGGAACGGCGCCAGCGCCGAAACGCGTTCGCTGTCCGGCTCGTCATCGATCATCAGACCTGTCCCACCTTAACGTGCTGGTTTCGTCCGCCGGGACGACAATCATGGCATCCGTTTGAAATAGAGCACGACATCCAAAAGGGCGAACGCGTCTTCGAAAAAGATCATGGTCCAACAACAGGATAGCAAGGCGAAAATACGTCAGCCGGGAAGGGTTCGCTACCCAGAGCGATGTTCTCATTGGTCCACTGCTCGGGGCTGTCGGCCGCGCGCGAAGTCAGCTTCTGTCCCGGGCAGCGGTATGCAAGGCTTCGGTCAGCGTGCCTGTCGTCTCGCCGCCGGCGTGAAGGCGCAGGAAAAGCTCCATGCCGACAAGCCGCAGCCTGGACGGTTGCTCGCGCCGCGCCAACTGGACCATGTCCTCCAAATTCGCGGCGGGCCATTTCAAGGCATCGCGCAGGAAACCGCCGCGTAGCAAAGTCTCCGTGCCGGCCGAAAATTGCGACGACATCTCGAAGCCGATCTTGCGCGCCTGGACGTTCTGGCGCGGAATATGCTTTTCAGCGACCTTTCGCAAAAGCCATTTTCCTGTTTTGTCGCGGTATTTCTGCCGCCTCGGCAAATGGATGGCGAAGTCGATCAGGCGGTTTTCCAGGAACGGGACCCGCAGTTCCACGGACGCCGCCATGCTCAGCCGGTCGTGCCGGTGCAGTATGTCCTGCAGATGCGAATAGAGGTCGTAGAGGCAACTACCGAGAAAGGCGCGATCCGCGGGCGGCATAACCGGCTCCAGGCGGTCGAAGATCTCGGTTTGCAGGAAATTCAGCTCCGGCGACAAAGCACGCAGGACCATGCTGCGATCCATTTGTGAGTGGCTTCCAGCCGAGACCTTGTAGGGGGCATGACGCTGTTGCTCGAATCTCCGGTCGAGCGAGCGCTTCGAATGGACCAGGCGCCGGGGCCACGACCAGGAACGCCACTTCTTCATGCTCAAGGCCTGCAAGGGGTAGCCGCCAAACAATTCGTCTGCGCCTTCGCCGGTGAGCAGCACCTTGACGCCATCGGCCCGGCATCGTTCGGCAAGCGCCAGCAGTGCGACATGGCTGGCGTGCCAGCCATCGCTTTCAAGATGCCAGATTACCCTTGGCCAAAGTTCGAAAAACCGGTTCCTGTCGACCGGCACCCGGCGCAAGGGCACGCCGACATGGCGGCCGGTGCGTTCGGCGTCTTCGGCCTCGCTGTAGCCGAGCTGCGGGTCGACGACATAACCGTGGACTTCCGGCCTGAACCGCTTTGCCAGCGCCGTTATCAGGCCGGAATCGACACCGCTGCTGCAGGCGGTGGCAACGCTGGTATCGGCGATGCAGTGAAGTCCGACGCTGTCCTTGAGCAACGCCTCGAGCGTCGCCATGTGTTCAGCATCAGCGGATGCATCGCCGGTAATGCGCGCGGTCTCCAGCACGTCCAGCACATGCCAGAAGCGGCGCTTCTCGATAACGCCATCGGTGATCTTCCACAGGCCGGCGGGCGGCAGGCGCTCGATGCGGTCGAACAGGCTGTAGCTGGAATCGCGGCTCTGCCAGGCAAGCCGCAAGGTGATCTCGCGGCTGTCGATGTCGCGCGGAAAACCGTCGCAGGCGAGGATCGCCTTGTCCTCCGAGGCGAACAGGATTCGCTCCGGCGTGTCGGCCACCGACATCGGCTTGATTCCAAGACGGTCACGCGCAAGCCACAGCGCACTGCTGCGAGCGTCGAAATAGGCGAAGGAAAACATCCCGTCGAACAGCGGCACGGCTTTTTCGGGACCCCAGTGATGCAAGGCTTCGAGAACCACTTCGGCATCGCAGATGGTTCGAAAGACGACGCCTTGCGCCTGCAGCGTTTCGCGCAGCGAGCGGTAATTGTAGACCTCGCCATTGTAGACGAGAGCGCCATCGCCGGAAGAAGTCAGCATCGGCTCACGGGCGGCGGGCGAGGGATCGATGATGGTAAGTCGGCGGTGACCGAGCGCCAGCCGATTGTTGTGCCAGCTGTCATGATCGTCGGGGCCGCGATGTACCAGCGCCTGCATCATGCTGGCGACATCCGACAGGTCGTTGGCGTCGATCGGGTTTCGTTTGCGCCAGACGCCGGCTATTCCGCACATGGCCTGCCGGTGAGTTCTGCCTGAGTCATGGCCTGCAATCTAGCCGGAACACAGCCGCCTGCAAGCGCTGCCTAGAACCCGTTTTCGATGCGCTCGAAGATGACGTTGGTGAAGGCCGATATCTGGCTGCCGATGAACGGACCGGTCAGCGCCACGACCAGCATGATGGCTACGATCTTGGGTACGAAGGTCAGGGTGATTTCCTGGATCTGGGTCAGGGCCTGGATCAGCGCGATGCCGATGCCGACCACCATGGCAACCAGCACCACCGGCGCGGACGCGACGAGCACCGTCCACACCGCATACTGGACGATGTCTAGGGCGTCGGCCTCGTTCATGTGAGCGCGCCTCTATGGAACTGTCTAGCTGGCCGGCTTTATCGAAACGCCCGCGCCGACCGGCACTTCGGTGCCGTTCTGCAGCACGGCGATCACGCCGTTGCTTGCAAGCTTGACCGAGGCCACGACGCCGGTCGTCTTGCCGTCGGCCGAGGTGATCGAACGGCCGATCAGGGCATCGGCCTGCGATAGCGCCGACGACTGCATGATCTGGTCGAGCTTGGTGTTGGTCTGCACCGATTGCTCTACCTGCGAGAAGGTGGCGAGCTGGGCGACATACTGCGTCGAATCCATCGGTTTCGTCGGATCCTGGTTCTTCATCTCGGCGATCAGCAGCTTCAGGAACGACTGGTAGTCGACCGCTGTCTTCGATGTCTGCTGGGTACCCTGGTTGGCACCCGTGGGGATCGTCGTCGTCATGTCCACATTCATCAGTATTGTGCTCCCACGGCCAGCGGGCGCTTCGCACCCTGAACATCGTCGTTGCCGCCAAGTGCGCGGCGTTCGAGCGGATAAAGCGCACGGATAGCCTTCAGCGCTTCATAGATATGGTCCTCGCCGACCATGCGGTCGATCTGCTTCAGCGCGCCACTGATCTGCTCATCCTCGAAGCTTGCCAAAAGCAAGGGCAGCGAGCGGCGGAACATGGCGCGCGCCTCGATGGCGCCGGCCGGGTTCATCAGCATCACCTGCAGGATGAAATAGAGCTGCTTGAGCGGCGTCGAGGCATCGTCGGCCTGGATGACATGGTTCTCGAGCAGGAACTGTACGTCGTTCATCAGCTCGACGGTGACCTTGCGGTCGACGCGGATGACGGCGCCGTTGATGTAGATCTTCTCGTTCGGCTTCAGCGATATCTTCAGCGTGTTGGTCATTGAATGCCGTCCCGGATGATCTGGGACACTTCGATCAGCCCTTCGAAATTGTCGGTGCGGCCCTGGCGGATGTCCTCGGCCTCGCGCAGCAGCCACAGGCCGATGGAGATGAGGTTGGCGCGCAGTTCCTTGGGCAGGACATTGTCGCTGGAACCGAGATCCTCGACGAAGGTGGTCCAGACCCGGTTGGTGAAGTGCAGCGCTTCGACCGCCTCCATCGAGGTGTGGCCGACCGCCGCCGCCGCCGCCAGCATTTCGATCGAGCGGGTCAAAAGCTGCCGCTCGCGATCTTTCGCATCGGCAACGGAGTCTGTCTGGATGTCGGCGTAGGAGAATTGATACATCGTTTGGCTCTACCGTTGCGGTTGAGATTGTCAGGTCAGGTAGTTCAGCAGGCTCATCTGCTGCAGGCGCGCGGTCAGCGCGAAGGACGTCTCGATATGCTGCGTCAGATCCGCGACGCGGGTGGCGGCCTCGGCCGGATCGACGCCCTCCAGATCGAGGATATGGCGCTCGAACAGGTCGACCTGCGTCTTCATGCGGTCGCTCGCGTCGGAAACACGCTTCTCGGCAAGGCCGGTCTCGGCCTGCAACTGGCCGAGTCCGCCCAGCGCCTCGCCGACCATCGCCTGGGCGCGACCGACGACGGTGGTCTTCGCCGCCTGGCTGATGTTGCCGGAGAGCAGGCCGGTGACCAGGGCGGAAGCCATGGCGAGCTTGCGGATGCTGTCTTCATTGGCGCTGGCCGAGGTCTGGGTGGTTTCGCCCAGCGAAATGCGGCTGACGATCTGCTGGTCGGTGGCGTTCGACCAGTTGGCCTGCCAGCCGGCGCCCATGAACTGCGGCACGACATTGCTGGTGATGAAGCTATCCATCTGGGCGGCGGTGATGTTGGCGGCGAGCGGATCGGTCTGCGTGAAGCCGAAATACGACGAGAAGGAAGCGTCGAACGCCGCCTTGGCCGGCGAGCCGGCGGCAGTGAAGTCATCGATCGGCTTGACGTCGGTGTTGGTGCCGGCAAACAGATATTCGCCGTTGACGCTGGCGTTGAGGATAGAGGTCATCTGCTGCACGGCGGCCTTGCCGGCTTGCTGCGTGATGGTGCTCGAGGAATTGCCGGCGGCGGTCAGTGCGGTCAGCAAATTCTGCGCAGTGTCGGAAAGCTGGCCAAGCGCAGCCTGCGTCGAGGACAGCCGCGCGGTGACCAGCGAATTGGAATCGATGATGACGTTCAACCGGTCGAGGTCGCGCGAGAAGGTGACCGCCTGCGAGGTGCGCGCGCCGAGCGCCAGACCGACATCGGCGACGGTGCCGGTCGTCGATTCCTTGGTGGCTTTGACCAGTTCGCCCTGCATGCGCATCTGCTGATAGCGCGCGGCGTTGGAGAGAGCGGCTGAGGAGACGGATGTGGCTTTCATGGCTTATCCCACGGCATCGAGCAGGGCCGACAGCATGTCGTCGACGGTTTTCATCATGCGCGCCGAGGCCTGATAGGTGTGTTCGAGGTCGAGCAGCAGCGACATCTCCTGGTCGACATTGACGCCGGTGTCGTTGGACAGCGCCTCGGCGGTGCGCGATGCCAGCGCTTCCTTGGCGTCGGCGTTGCTCGAGGCCTGCTGGCGCTGGCCTTCGAACCAGCCAATGGCATTGGCGGCGTAGTCGGACACGCTGGACGTGACGGTGATGCCGGCCGCAGCGTCGAAAGGCATCGGCTTGTCGAGCTTGTCGCCATAGCCGATCAAGAGCTGCGAATAGGAGGCGTTGCCGGCAGTGTTGGCGATATAGGCCGCACCATTGGCGCCGCCGTCGCGCAGCAGCACCGGATTGCCGCCGACGCTCGAGTCCATTGCGGCGTTGACCTTGATCGAGCCGGCAAGCCCGTCGATCAGCGTGCCGGCGGCCGGAATGGCGGGCGCACCCGACCAGGTGAACAGGCCGGTTCGGTCGGGCTGCGAAGGTGCTGTTTCGGCAAAGGCGGTGATGAGGCCGCGCGCCACTTCGTCGAGCTGGCTCTGCATCGTCGCCGCGACGCCGTCGCGCAAGGTGATGAGCCCGGCGAGCTTGCCGTCGGCGCTGGTGTTGCCGCCAGCCCCGGCGCTGACCGGCACATTGTCGATGTAGATGGTGTTGCCTGGTGTGCCGGCCGTGTAGCCCGCCGACGGGGTGAAACTTACCGAGCGCGGAATGGTCTCGAACAGTGTCGTGCCATCCTTGGTGGTGATGACCATGTCGTTGTCGCCACGCGTGAAGGTCGACACCGGCACATAGTCCGCGATCTTCTTCAGCAAAGCGTCGCGCTGGTCGAGCGCGTCGGATGCGTCGGTACCCGAACGGGTTGCGGAGATGACCGCCTTGTTGGCGTCCTGGAACTGACTAAGCAGCGAGTTGAGATCGTTAACCGCCGTTGATATCTCGCCATCGGCCTGGGTGCGGAAATCCTGGATCGCGTTGGTGCCGTCGTTCAGAGCGCGCACCACCTGCTGGGCCGCGTCGATGACGCTGGAGCCGAGGTTCTGGTTGGATGGCGTAGCGGCGTAAAGCTGCAGCGCGTTCTGCAGCTTGCCGATCGCGGTCGAGGCAGAGGAGGCGTTGTCGACGCCGTTGACGGCAACGGCGAGGCGGTCAATTCCGCTGTAAAGCGTGCTCTGGCCGCTCCATGCCGATTGCGCGCTAAGGTTCTGGCGAAACAGCAGGGCGTTGGTGGCGCGCTGGATCTCGACCGAGCGGGCGCCGGGCGCGCTGCTGACGACGACCGCCGTGCGGCGGGCATAGTCGGGGTTGCTGGCGTCGGCAATGTTGCGGGAAAGGACGCTGGTCTGCTTCGATGTGGTCTGAAGCGACTGTTGGGCTATGGTCAATGCGGAAGTCAGCGACATGCGGGTCTTTCACGAGGCCAGTGGGGACGGGATGACGTCTCTGCCCTGTCGGCGGCATCGGCGTTCGGAAACCTGCAATTCCAGACCACCCCGGCCGGTTTGCCGGTGTGGCCTTGAATTCGAAATCCGCGCACCGCGCTGCTCTGGTTTGGGTTCATTCCCCTGGCGCCCGTCGTTTATCTCTTCAGGTTGACAAGGACATCCATGAGGTCGGAACCGGTCTGGAACACTTTCGAGTTAGCGGTGTAGCTGCGCTGCGCCGCGATCATGTTGGTCAATTCCTCGGCGATATCGACGTTGGAATTTTCCAACGCGCCGGAGATGATGCTGCCGAGCTTGCCTTCGTTGGCGAAGCCGATGCGCACGGTGCCGGAGTCGGTGGACTGCGCATAGACATTGCCAGGCAGTGCGGTGAGGTTGTCGGCGCTCTGGACGTCGGCCAGTGGAATCTTGAACAGCGGCTTGGTCGAGCCGTCCTGATACTGGGCGTAAATGACTCCGTCCTCGCCGATCTGGATCTTTTCGATCGTGCTGGGCGCGTTGCCGTTGACCTTGGCTTCGGAGACCGTGAAGCCGGTGCCGAGCTGAGTCAGCTTGGACAAATCGAGGTCGAGCGACGCACCGCCCGGTACGGGGATGGTAATCGAATCGACGGCGCCGGTGAGTTTGCCGGTGGTGGTGTCGAAGGTCAGGTTGGCCGTGGCCAGCGCGCCGCCCGTATAGGGGAAGGATGTGCCCGGCGTCGCCTGGGACTGGTCGAACACAGAGACCGACCAGGTGCCGGTCCCGGTGTTGGTGAAATAGAGGTCGAGCAGCTTCTTGTTGCCGAGATTGTCGTAGGTGACCATCGAGGATTTCGACGTGTATTCCGCCGTCGGGCTGTTGGTGGACGGCAGCGGACCGGCGGGCGGCGTGGCGCCGGCCGGCAGATTGGCGTTGAAATTGCCCGCGGTGCTGGGCGTCGCGGTCATTTCCTGGTCGGAGATCTGGACCGGCACCAGCCCTTCGAAACCATTGGCGGTGGCAGCCGGTGTGCCGTTGGCGTAGCTGTAGGCCATCAGCTGGTAGCCGGCGGCGTTGACCAGCCTGCCCTGAGCGTCGGGAACGAATGCGCCGGCGCGGGTGAGGAAAGGCGTTCCGCTGGGGTCCTGGACGACGAAGAAACCGTTGCCGTTGACCGCAAGGTCGGAAACCGAGGTCGTGTACTGCAGCACGCCCTGGGCGCTGATGGCCGAGCGGATGGTGGTGTTGACGCCGCCGGAATTATAGGCGCCGCCAACCTGCGGCATGATCAGCGTCGAAAACTCGGCCGAGGATCGCTTGTAGCCGGTGGTGTCGGAATTGGCGATGTTGTCGGCTGTCGCCGAAAGGCGGTTGGCCTGCGCGTTCATGCCGGAAACGCCGGTCCGCATCATTCCGTAAAGGCTCATCGAAACGTCTCCTCAATGCCCAACATCGTTGGGCCCATGTCTGTGGTCGCGAGGATATAATTTTTGTCTTGCGCGAGGCTGGCGCAGACCGCCATCAGAACACCAGCCGGTAGCCAAGGAAGCGCTTGGAATCTATCGGGTCCTGGCCGAGCTTTTCGCGCAGCTTCTTGCGCAATTTGGAGATGTGGCTCTCGACCACGTTCTCCTCGACCTCTTCGTCGAAGATGCCGTAGATGGCGTTGAAGACCTGGGTCTTGGTGACCCGGCGTCCGCGGTTGCTCGCCAGATATTCGAGGATGCGGCGTTCGCGACGCGGCAGAGGCAGCGGCTGGCCATCGATCTCGGGATCGCGGCCATCCATGAAGATGCGCATGGCGCCGATCTCGGTGTAGCTGACGTCCTCATGGGCGCGGCGGCGGATGGCGGTGATGCGGGCCAGGATCTCCCGAATATGGACCGGCTTGCGGATGACGTCGTCGACACCGCTCTCGAACAGCCGCAGCGTATTCTCGAGCGAGTGCTGTTCGCTCAGCGCAATGACCGGAGCGCCGGTGCGGTCGCGGATCTGGCGTGGCGAGATGGCGCCTTCGCGGCAGTCGCCGATGAGGAAGGCTCGGACCGATCGCAAATCCGTGTCGGCGGCCGATGTCACCCACTCGCCGAATTCGCCGGACGCGAAGCCTGCACAGGCGACGCCCTCACGATCGAAAAGTGAATTATAGCCTTCAGTTACGAGCTCACGCTCGTCAACGATTACAATCATCGGCCCCGCCTCCGAATCAGATCATCTGCCCCGTGGGAAGAGCCGTAACCGGTGCCGGGAATCCTGAACAACCATCATTTCTTGTAGCTATTTTCTTGGGAGTTATTTCGAGTTTCGAAATAACCGCAATCAGGAGGTTGTATCGTTGGTTGCCGAACGGGTGACGTGGCACGTCAACCGCCGGGCGTGGATTTGCAGCCGTTCGCAAGAGATGATTCACCTAAGGGTTGCAAAAGTTGCGGGCGTTCGGGGTCCATTTGCCGAAGCCGGTGGCGACCATATTGGCGATGACGCGGCAGACATAGAATTTCTGCGCGGGATCATTGTCGGGGCCGGCGTGGTAGCGGGCGACGGCCATCGACCAACTGACATGACGCGCATGCAGGCTGGCCAGGAAGCGTGCGGCATAGTCGACATTCTGGCGCGGGTCGAGCATGTCGTCGACGCTGCGGAAATGCGCGGCGTGATAGTGATGGTTGATCTGCATGCAGCCGAGGTCGATCAGCGTCTTGCCCTCACGCCGGGCTGCTTCGAAGGTGGCTATGGCCTCGGTGCGGTTCCTTGGAAATACCGCTTTCCCCTGTATATTCAGCGCATTAGGTTGCAAGCTACCCTTCTTGCCGGTCTCGGTCAGCCCGACCGCATAGAGGATGCCGGTGGGCACGCCATAGCGGTCGGCGGCACGCAAAATCTCGGGCTCGCAAGGGTTGGTGGCGGCGGTGGCCGGCTTGGTGGCGAGGCTAGATAAACATATCGTCGCCAGCACGCTCGCGAGCAGGCGCGCCAGCGCGGCCGAATTCCTGGGCATCGTCATTGCGGTTTCTTCCCGACTGGTGGCCGCCCGAACCCGTATTGTTGCCGCTCGAGTTTCCGGGCTGAAAAGCGGACTGGTCGCGGCCTTGCGGCATTGGCTGCGAGTTCGCTGCATCGCTGCGAACCCCTGCGTGGACTGCTATCGAAGGTTGCAGGATGGTGACCTTGTCGACATCGAAGCCGAGCCCGCGCAACGACTTCACGATGGCGTCGCTATCGGTGGCGAGACGGCGGTAAGCCTCATGGGTTTCGGGCTTCAATTCTATCGAAAGTTGTTCTCCGGAAAGCCTCAGACTGGCGGTGACCATGCCGAGCTCTGCCGGGTGAAGCTCGATCTTCAATATATGTGTCGGAACGGCAACAGAACCGGCCGTCTGGGCGGTCGTTGACGGCCTCGAAACGGCTGGCCGCAGGCCGTTGTCCGAAGCCAGCGCGTCGATAAGCGCCGAAGTCGTTTGGTTTATCGGACTATGCGCCGGCGCGGGGAAGCTCTGTTCGGCGACAATGTCGACGCGCGCAGCGAATGGCGGCTGTTTTCCCTGTGTGGACGATGCCGCGGAATGGGCTCCATCGACGGACTTCGCCGACGGCGCGGACCGTTTTGCCTCGGGTGCCGAAACGTCGCTTGCCGTCTGGTCCGCCGGTAGAGGAGGCGTCGGACCATCCTGGTGCGGCAGTTTGCCGGACTGGAGCCCGATCGCGGGCAGCTTTTGCGCCTGATCCTGTGCGGAAACGCTGGTACCGGGCTTGGCCCGTTCCGATCGCGTCGTCGTGTCGAGTCTGTTGTCAATGCCGGAAGCTGCGCGGTGTCTCTTCAGAGGCGACGTCTGTGCAGAAATGGCCTCGCCAGCGGGCGCCGGTTGCCCAGTCTGTCCATTCGTCGCGATGCCGTTCCCGCTTGTCCGGACCGTTGAGAAATGCCTGATATCGTGCAACGCCAGCACCAGTGGCAAATGATCCTGCAGCGATCCTGCATCCGCGTCTCGTCCGGCCACCTCAGCGTCCTTGGATGGTTTGTCCGGGCCACTATCGGCATGTTCTTTTGCGGCCTTGCCGGCAGCGGATTTCGTCCCCGTTTTGCCAGACTGGGTGTGTGGGATTTCGCTTTTGCCGGGACCGGCAGGGCTGCGTTTGGCCCAATGCAGCTCGTGCGACGCGGCCTCAATTGCTCCCTGGCCTATCGGTGTCGGCGCATCGTCGTCGCCGCGCACCATGTCGCCGAAGCTTTTGTCGCCGCCCTTGGCGTTTGAGGCCGACTGCTTCGATCCGGCGTGCGCGGGAGCCGGCAGGGCCTGGCCAACATTGGTGGTCATTTCGGGGCTGCTCCAAGCATCTGGTCGATCAAATCGAGCTGGCGACGCGTCCTCGCCATGGCGGCGTCGGTGGGATCGGCTGGCTCTACGGCGGCGGGGGCCGGCGCCGATGCCGGCACGACCGGAGCCGCATCGCTGGCCGGGGCGACTGCAGGCGTTTCCGCCGCCTTTGCCTCTGGCGTGCTTGGTGCCTGCGCGGCCGGTTCACTTGCCGCCTTCAGTCGGTCGGTTGCTGCCGGTTCACTCGATGTTGTGGCGGCTGGCTGTTCCGGCACCGCGCCTTCGACCGACGGCAGCTCTGGCTCGTCGGGTTTTTCCACTGCCGCGGTCTTGACCGGCTCCTGCCTGGCCGCGGCAGGTGCGGGCTTTTCGGCAGGCAACGGCGCCGGGGGGGCGATGACTTCACCGGCTACGGCCTGCGCGGCATCGAGCAGGTCGCGGTCGCTTTGCGAAAGCTGGTTGCGATCGATCTTGTCCAGCTTGGCGCGGACCTCGCCGATGGTGCCGGACGTTACCGTGGACAGGCTGGAATAGAGCTGGGCGCGCGGATCATCCTGATTGTGGATGCCGTCGCGGCCCCGTTCAGCCCTGGCCGAGGCAAAGGCGGAGAGATCGGCAAAGCCGTCGATGGCGGCGCGGCGGGCGATGCGCAGATAGATCACCTTCTCGCGCTCGGGATCCATCATTGCGGTGATGTCGGCGAGCTTGTCCTGGCTGATTGCCATGTGCAGCGCGATGACGCCGGAGACGAAGGCGTCGGCGAACTGGCTGGCATAGGGCGAATAGAGGTAGTCTTCGACATATTGGGTTGAGGCAAGCGCGAAACGCGCACCGTCGCCTTGCGCGGCGGCGATGCCGACCGAGCGGCGCAGCGCTGCTTCCTCGACCAGCGTGCCGGGGCTGAGCAGGCGAGCATCGCCGAGCAGCGCAAGCGCGCTGACCGGTTGCTCGGTGGCGAGAAGCGAGCCTTTGACCAGCGCCAGAAAGGCACCGAGATCGGGGGGCAGGGTCATCGGATCGATCGGCTTCAGCGCCTCGATCGCAGCCGCCTGCCGGCCGTTCAGATAATCGACAATGCCCTTGGCGATGGCCAGGCTTTGCGGGTCGGCCTTGGCGCGCGACACCGCCGCCTCGACGGTGACGGGGTTGCCGCCACTCATGCCATAGACCAGCAAGGCGCGAAAATTCTTCGGGTCGCGGAAATCGTCTGCGTTCGCCGCGCGCAGCCTTGTGTCGGCCATTTCGAGCAGCTTGGCCTGCATCGGCAGCGCGGCGTGATCGCCTGCGGCTATGCGGTCCTGCACAAGCTGCAGCGAGCGCACCAGCTGATAGGGCTGCAAGCCGTCCTCGGCGAAGGCCGATGGCGGATGGACAGCGCTCAGCAGCAGCAGCCCGACGCCGCCGATGATGGCGGCGCGCCTCATCCGTCGGTCGCCATCAGGATTTCGATGCGGCGGTTCGCTGCAGCCATCGGGTCGGCCGCGATTTTCGGCTCGCGGTCGGCGAAGCCGGCGACCTCGGTGATGCGGCGCTCGTCGACGCCGCCGCGCACCAGCATGTAGTAGGCGGAATGGGCGCGCGCCGTGGACAGCCGCCAATTGTCATAAGTGTCGCTGCGGAATGGCCGCGCGTCGGTGTGGCCGTTGATGCTGATCGTGCCTTTCTGCTCGTTGACGATGCGGCCGATCTTTTCCATCGCCAGCACCAGTTCACGCCTAGGCACCGCCGATCCGATCTCGAACATGCCGAAATCGAACTGGTCCGTGATCGAAATGACGACACCCTTGTCGGTGGCTTCGACGGAGACGCCATTATGCAATTTGTCGCCTGGCTTGAAGGCCTCGGCCAGTTCCTGCTTGACCTGCGCCGCGGCTCTAACAGTGGCGGCCGTCGGCGCTTTTTCTGCGGCTTCGGGTTTGGGTGCGGGTTGTGCTTCGGCGGCTTCGGCCTTTGCAATTTCGGCCTTCGCTGCTTCAGCCTTGGCCTCTGCTTTGGCTTCAGCCTTGGTCAGCGGCTTATCGGAAACGGATTTCGCCAGCGGCTCGAGCGGCGCCGCGGCCACTGGCGGCGCCGCGGCCGCTGGCGGCGCGGCCGGCACGGCCTTCACCTCCGCCACTTGCGTCTGTGCCGCCTTGTCACCCGGCTTCAGCGGATCGCCTTCGATCTTGGTGCGTTCGGCGGTGGCTTCGGCGCCTGGTGCAGCCACCTGCTGCGACCAGAAATCCGGCGCGAACGGGTCGCGGTAGGATTGGCCGCTGGATGCGCCGGTAGCTGGGCCGGACGCCTGCGCGCCGCCATCGCCCTTCTCGCTGACATTTTGCATGACGCCGGTGTCGGTGGCGATTTCCGACAGCACCGCATAGGGATCGGCAAACAGATGCTCGTCGGAAAGATCGGTCTTCGGCGCCGATTCCTTCGATTGCTTCTTGTCGGAAGTACCGGCGCCGCCGACGCCGTCCTGTCCGGCCTTGCTGGTCTTGTCCCGCGGGTCGTCCGCCGTCAGCCCGACCTTGCTCGGGCCATCGCCGAGGTCTTCGAGGCCCTTGCGGCTGGCGTTGCGATCGACCAGCTTGACCGGATTGAAGTAGCTGGCAACGGCCGCCTTGGTCTGCTCGTTGGCGGCGTTGATCAGCCACATGACGAGGAAGAAGCACATCATGGCGGTCATGAAATCGGCAAAGGCAATCTTCCAGACGCCGCCGTGGTGGGCGTCGTCGTGGTCGTCGTGATTGCGCCGCACGATGATGATCTCGTGCCTGGCGTCTGCGGCCTCGACAACGCTCATGACGTCCACTCGTTCATAATAGGGCCCTCGCTCATGATAGGGCCTCCGACAAGGCGGCCGACCATTCGGCAATGCGGGTTTCGAACACCGCCTCGTCAATGGCGACGGTAAGGTCGAAGCCGGGCGCCTCGATGAAATCGAGATTGGCCGCGCGTGGGCCGAGCGAAGCCTTCAGTGCCTCGAACAATGACAGCGGTCCGCGCACGGCGATGCGCACCGCCTCGCTGTCGCCGACGGCTTCGCGGATCGTGCCGGCAAGGGCTTCCAGCGAACGCTTCTGCAGATCGTCGCTGACAAGGCCGCCAATGATGCGCGCAATGGTGGCGCCGACGAGGTCGCTGACCTTCGCCTCCATGATCTCGATACGGGCAGTGACGACCGCGCCGAGATCGCCGCCGAAACTTTCCAGAAAGGCCTTTGCTTCATCGGCGTTGGCCTGTCTCTGCGCCTCGAGCGCTGCCTGGTGGGCGATGGCAAGGCGGGCTTCAAGGGCGGCTTCGGCATCGATGACCGCTTCGGCGATCAGCGCGCCGATGTCGGCCTGCGGCGCCGACGTCTCCGGCCTTGGCTCGGCCATGGCCGCGAGCGAGGGCTGGCCGGCACGCTGGCTGCGTGCGCCGAAATCCGGCAAAAGGTCGAAAAGCGCTGCCGAGGCCATGGTCTATACCGCTGCTTCCTGGGCCGCCCATTTGCGCAGGATCTGCGCGGTGCGCTCCTCATTGATGTCGACCATGCGGGCAAGCCGCTCCTGCGGCGCCGGCCTGATCTTCTGACGAAGATCGTCGAGTGGAGTCGCGCCTGGGCGGCTGCCGGGCAAGGCAGCCGGCGCCGGTTCGGCGCCGGCGGCTTCGGGTGTCGGCAGCGAACGCTGGACGTCGTCGAAGCTCGGACCGGCAAGTGCCGGCGTCGGCCGCGCGCTCAGCGCGGTGGCCATTGGCCTCAGGCCGAAGAAGGCGACCAGGAACACCACGACGATGAACGCGCCGGCGTTGATCATCGTACCGGCATGGGTTCCGATCGACGCCATTATGCCCGGCTGTTCGACCGGCTCGCCGTCCAGCCCGTCGATGAACTCGACCGCCGAGACATCGATGATATCGCCGCGCTTGTCGTCGAAGCCGGTGGCCGAGGCCACCATCTTCTGGATGTCGGCAACGCGCTTGGCGATCTGCTCGGGCGTTGCGTCCTTGCCGAGGATGGTCATCAGCCGCTGCTGATTGACGACGACGGCGATCGACATCTTGGTAACGGAATAGCCGTTCGAGACTGTGGCGATCTTCTTGGAGTTGATCTCGTAATTGGTGATCTCCTCCTTGCGGTCGTTCGCCGATGACGTCTGCGGACCATCGGTGCTGGTCGCCTGGGTCTCGGGCAGGTTCTGCTCGACGGTGGCCGGGGTCGAGGCCTGCCTCTGATTGCTGTTTTCGTTGGCGCGCACCGACTGCACGGAACGCTCCACGCGCGACTCCGGATCGAAGATTGTCTCTTCGGTCTGGCGGGTGTCGGTATTGACGTCGGCTTTGACGCTGGCGCGGAAATTGTCGGGGCCGAGATAAGGCGTCAGCGCGCGGCGGATGTTGTCGCCGATCTGCGCCTCGACGGTCTGCTCGACGCCGAGCGTGCGGGCAGCACTTGTGTTGGAGGGATCGTCGCCGGCGGCGAGAAGGTTGCCGTTGGAATCGAGCACGGTAACCTTGTCGGCCGACAGGCCCGGCACGGCGGCGGCGACGAGATGGCGGATCGACATGGCGCTCTTTTCGGCGTCGATGCCGGAATAGCGGATGACCACCGAGGCGGAGGGTTGCTGTTCGTCGCGGCGGAAATTGGCGCGCTCGGACATGACGATGTGAACGCGGGCGGCCTTGATGCCGGATATCGACTGGATGGTGCGGGCGATCTCGCCTTCCAGCGCGCGCACGCGGGTGATCTGCTGCATGAAGGAGGTCAGCCCGAGCGAGCCGACATTGTCGAACAGTTCGTAGCCGGCATTGGCGCTGGTCGGCAGGCCCTTTTCGGCGAGCAGCATGCGCGCCTGCGCGGTGGTGCCGGCCGGCACCAGCACGGAGGTGCCGTCGGAGCCGACGTCGAAGCCGATGCCGGCCTCGCCGAGCACCAGGCCGATCTGGTTCACGTCGGAGCGATCGAGCCCGACATAGAGCGTCTCATAGGCCGGGCGGTTGAGATAGACCGAGCCGATGCCGATGACGGCCATCACCAATGCGGCAATGCCGGCCAGCATGGCAAGGCGCCTGACGCCAAATGCCCTGAGATTCGAGATGATGCTCTGGATCTGTTGCGGCACGATTCAAGCGCTCCCAGCATGATATTCCGTGGGAACACTAGACCGCGAAGCTTGTGCGAAGATGATAGAGCATGTCGCCCGGAAGTGTGCAGCGGTTCCGGGTCAACGACATGCGTCAAAACACACCCATACAGGAAAGGGCCGCGCTGTTGGCGCGGCCTATTCAAGGAAGAGAAAGCCGGGTCAGGCTTACTGCTTGAACAGCGCCAGGATCGACTGCGAGTTGCCGTTGGCGATCGACAGCGACTGGATGCCGAGCTGCTGCTGGACCTGGAGGGCCTGCAGCCGCGTGGATTCCTTGTTCATGTCGGCGTCGACCAGCGCGCCGACGCCCTTGTCGATGGAGTCCGAGAGGTTCGACAGGAAGCTCTTCTGGGTGTCGATGCGCGACTTGGCGGCGCCGAGATAGGCGGCACCCGTGGACAGCTTGGCAAGCGCCGTTTCAACGGCGCCGAGTGCGGTGTCGATGGCCGCAGGGAGGACCTGGGTGGTGCTGGGATCGAAGAAGGTCGTCGCCAGCAGAGCGCCGACGATGCCGCCAGTGCCAGGAAGATCGAGAACCTGCGTGTCGGCCGCCTTGACGTCGATGGTGTCGATGGCGACGGTCGTGCCGGTGCGGTTATAGGACGCGACGATCTTCAGGTCGGAGGTCGCAGCAGCGTCGTTCTGCAGCAGGTTCGAGCCGGCATAGGAGGCGTTGGTGACCGACGACTTGATCTGGTCCTGGATGGCCTTGATTTCGGTCGCGATCTTCTGCTGGTCGTCCTTGCTGGCGCTGCGTGCAGTGACCAGCTTGGCCTTGATCAGGTCGACCTGGTCCTTGATGTCGGTGATGGCGGTGTAGGCGGTATCGACCTTGCCGGCGCCGAGGCCAAGCGCGTCCTGAACGGCCGAAAGCGCCTTGTTGTCGGACTTCATCGTGGTGGCGATCGACCAGTAGGCGGCGTTGTCGCTGGCGGTGGCGACGCGGTAGCCGGTCGAAATGCGTGACTGGGTGGTTTCAAGCTGCTTGTTGGTGTTGTTCAGGCTCTGCAGCGCGGTCAGAGCCGAAGCGTTCGTCATGATGCTAGCCAAGATATTTACCCCTTTTCAAACACTGGCGTGTCCCGAACACGCCGGATCAACTTCATCAAGGGGGTAGGCATAAGCCCATCGACCGTATGGTCTGCCCGCCATGGAATGGTTAACCATGACTACCGGGATATGGTTAACGGCCTGTTAAACCAAGCCATTCAGGGCGCTGGCCAAGAGCAAAAATCGGCAGCCATTCAGCAAGACAATCAACAGCCGCAAAAGAAATCGGGCCGCGCTGTTGGCGCGGCCCGACGGATGGTGTCAGTCGTAATGTCGAGAGATCAGCCGCGGAAGAGCGACAGGATCGACTGCGAGTTGCCGTTGGCGATCGACAGCGCCTGGATGCCGAGCTGCTGCTGGACCTGCAGGGCCTGCAGCCGCGTCGATTCCTTGTTCATGTCGGCGTCGACCAGCGCGCCGACGCCCTTGTCGATCGAGTCCGACAGGTTCGACAGGAAGCTCTTCTGGGTGTCAATGCGCGACTTGGCGGCGCCGAGCGAGGCAGCGCCGGTGGACAGCTTGGCAAGCGCGGTTTCAACAGTGCCGAGCGCGGTGTCGATGGCGGCGGGGGTAACCGCCGTGGTGCTCGGGTCGAAGAAGGCAGCGGCGAGCAGGCCGCCGACGATGCCGCCCGTGCCGGCGACATCGAGAACCTGCGTATCGGCTGCCTTGACGTCGATGGTGTCGATGGTGACGGTCGCGCCGGTACGGTTGTAAGCCGCAACGATCTTCAGGTCGGACGCAGCGGCAGCGTCGTTCTGCAGCAGGTTCGAGCCGGCGAAGTTGGCGTTGGCGACCGAGGACTTGATCTGCGCCTGGATGGCGTTGATTTCGGTCGCGATCTTCTGCTGGTCTTCCTTCGAGGCGCTACGGGCAGTGACCAGCTTGGTCTTGATCAGGTCGACCTGGTCCTTGACGTCGTTGATGGCGGTGTAGGCGGTGTCAACCTTGCCGGCGCCGAGGCCGAGGGCGTCCTGCACGGCCGAGTTGGCCTTGTTGTCGGACTTCATCGAGGTCGCGATCGACCAGTAAGCGGCGTTGTCGGAAGCGGTGGCAACGCGGTAGCCGGTCGAGATGCGGGCCTGCGTCTGCTCGAGGGATTTGTTGGTGTTGTTCAGGCTCTGCAGCGCGGTCAGCGCCGAGGCGTTCGTCATGATACTGGACATGGCTACTCGTACCTTGATTTTTACAGGGTGTTTTTGACATACCGGCTTTTCCGGTATGACGGAGCGGCATCATGCCAATGATCGTGAGACCCGATCACCCGCCATCTGCGAGCAATATGCGGGCAAGTCCCTACCAAAGGGCTAAACGGGACGGTTAACCGGAAATATATTGCATAAAACTTTAGCAAGGCGCCAACGGCGCGCGGACGGTCAGGTGAAGGAGCGCACCAGGCTGCCGACAAGCAGGTTCCAGCCGTCGATGAGGACGAAGAACAGGATCTTGAAGGGCAGCGAAACGACGGTCGGCGGCAGCATCATCATGCCCATGGCCATGGTGATGGTGGCGACGATCAGGTCGATGACGAGGAACGGCAGCACGATCAGGAAGCCGATCTCGAAGCCGCGGCGGATTTCGGAGATCATGAAGGCCGGCACCAGGATGCGCAGGTCGACGGTGTCCCTGGCAACGACCTGGCCGCGTTCGCGGGCGAGATCGGCGAACAGGTCGAAGTCCTTGTCGCGGACATTGTGCAGCATGAAGGTGCGGAACGGGTCCGAAATCTTTTCGAACGCCTCGGTCTGGCTGATCTGGTTGTCCATCAGCGGCTTGACGCCGGTGTTCCAGGCCTGGTCGAAGGTCGGCGCCATGACGTAGAAGGTCATGAACAGCGACAGCGAGATCAGGATCAGATTGGCCGGCGTCGACTGCAGGCCGATGCCGGCGCGCAGGATCGAGAAGGCGATGACGAAGCGGGTGAAGCTCGTCACCATGATCAACAGGCCCGGCGCCACCGACAGCACGGTGATCAGACCGAACATCTGGATGATATAGCCGACGGTGGCGCCGTCGGCCTTGCCGATGCCGCCGAGATCGAGCTGCTGGGCGGCGGCGACAGAGGTGGCGGCGACGACGATCGCGGCGGCGAGGACGAGTTTTCTCATTCGAGCAGCAATGTCCTGATCAGAACCTGTTTGGCATGGCCACCGCTGCGGATTGCGGCGCGCTCCTCGAGGTCGGCTTTCAAATGCTGGTAGCCGCTGGCGCCTTCGATCTGATGCATCTTCAGGGTGCGGACCATGGCAAGCAGGTCCTGGTGAATGCTTTCGGTAAGTTCCGGCGGCTGCGGCGCATCGTAGACCACCGACGCTTCCAGCCTTATCCAGGTGTCGGCAGGCGAAGCCAGATTGGTGGTGATCGGCGCCAGCTGGACAAGCGTCGGCCCGGTGCCGGGCGCATGTTCGGCCGCCTTGCTCGGTTGCTCGGCGTTGGACTGGTTCTCGGGCGCGGCGGGCACCGGCACCGGTCCCCCGACGCCCTTCAGATAGCCGCCGGACATCCAGCCCATGCCGATCGCGGCGCCCGTCATCGCCAGCAGCATCGCAAGCTGGATGACAAGCGACGGGCCCTTTTTTTGCTGAACCTGTTCGACATTTGCCACGGCGCCGTTCTCCAGTCCTAAAAGGGGAGGACTTGGTCGAGGATCTGCTGACCGTAAGCGGGCTGCTGGATTTCGCTGACGCGGCCGCGGCCGCCATAGGAGATGCGCGCCTCGGCGATGCGTTCATAAGAGATGGTGTTTTCAGCGCCGATATCGGATGGACGCACCATGCCGGCGATGGTCAGCACCCTGAGCTCGTAATTGACGCGCACCTCCTGTGAGCCCCGGATCATCAGATTGCCGTTGGGCAGGACTTCGGTGACGACGGCGGCGACGTTGAGCTCGAGGTTCTCCGAGCGCTTGATTTCGCCGTCCGCATTGGTTTCGGTGGTGGAGCTCAGCCCCGCGTCGCCCTTGCCGCTGGTGGTGGCACCTTCCCATCCGAGGTTGACGTCATAGCCGAGCTTGCGCCCGGCGGTGCGGCTGCGGTCGTTCTGGTTCTTGAAGTTGGCCTTGTCGTTGAGCTTGATCCTGACGGTGAGGATGTCGCCATCGCGCAGCGCGCGTGGGTCGGTGAACAACCGGCTCTGGCGATCATCCCACAGCGAGAATTTCTTCACTGGCGCGGGTGGCGTTTCGGGATAGGAGTAGGGCGCATTGACGCTGCCGGTAATGCCGGCGCCAACCGGCGACAGCGCCGGCTCCCTGCCGATCTCCCTGGGGTCGGAGGCGCAGCCGGCAAGTGAAGCGGTGGCGACCAGGGCGAGTATATGCGACTTCATGACGGGTCTACCCTTCGCGCCGCGCTGGCCATAATGCCGGTGAGCGTGGCTGCCGCCTTCTGGTCCATTTCGTTGAGAATGACGCCGGCCTTGCGCGAATCGAGTTTCATCAGGATGGCGGCGGCGAGATCAGTGTTGACCATGGCCAGGCGCTCGGCCGCGGCATCCGGTTTCATGCCGGCATAGATCTTGACGACGCCATCCTCGGCGCGGGCCAGGAAAACTTCACGCCGCTTCAGCCATTGCTCGTATTCGGCGCGCTTGTCGTCCAGCGCCTTCATGCGCTGGTCGATGCCAGCCTGCAACTGCTTCAACTCTTCGGCCTGCAGCGCGTAACGGCGGTCGCGGGCGGCGTCGGCGATGTTGGAGCAGAAGCGCTGGATCTCGCTTTCATCGGGCACCTTCTCGCGGACCAGCTGCTGCATTGCCGCCGGCTGTTGCCCGCCAGGCAGAACCTGCCGCACCGCTTCTTCCGCGCGGACAGTGCCGCCGGCAAGGACGGTGGCGGCGATGACGCAAGCTGCCAAGGCCGCGCTTCGGCGGTGCTGCTTTTGGGAAAAGAAATCGATCATCGGCATGGCCTATTGGAGAACCAGATCGGCCTGCAAAGCGCCGGCCGACTTGATGCCTTGCAAAATGGCAATGATGCCGTCCGGCTTGACGCCGAGACGGTTGAGGCCCGACACCAGCGTTTCGAGGTTCGGTCCGTCGAGCACATTGACGCGGGCGTCAGGCCGCGTGGCATCGATGGTGGTGAAGGGTTCCTCCGCTGTCACGCCCTTGGAGAACGGTTCCGGCTGGACGATCTTCGGCTGTTCGGTGATGCGCACGGTGAGCGTGCCGTGGCTGATCGCCACCCGCGAGATCTTGACCTCGTTGCCGATGACGATGGTGCCGGTGCGTTCGTCGATGACGACGCGTGCCGGCGTGTCGGTCTCGACCACCAAATTCTCGATCTCGGCGTAGAAGCGCGCCGCCGAAACATTCTTCGGCCGCCTGATCTGCACGGTACGTGCATCGCGCTCCGCCGCCACGCGCATGCCGAAGCGTTGCGAGGTGTAGCCGTTGATGGCGTCGGCGATGCGAACGGCAGTGGAGAAATCGGGGTTGCGCAATTGCAAGGTGAGCAGCGCCTGGTCCTCGAATTCGGCGCGCACCGTGCGCTCGACGATGGCGCCGTTGGGCACGCGGCCGGCCGTCGGCACGCCCTGCGTCAGCTTTTCGGCATCGCCCTGGGCAGTGAAGCCGGAAACGATGACCGAGCCTTGCCCGACAGCATAGATTTCGCCATCGGCCGCCTTCAGTGGCGTCATTATCAGCGTGCCGCCGGCAAGCGATGTGGCGTCGCCCATCGAGGAGACGTCGATGTCGATGCGGGCGCCCGACTGCACGTAAGGCGGCATGTTGGCGGTGACGATGACGGCGGCGACGTTCTTGGCCCGCGCGCTGCCGCCTTCGGTGGCGATGCCGAGATTTTCGAGCATGGCGCGGATCGACTGTTCGGTGAAGGGCGAATTGCGCAGGCTGTCGCCCGATCCGGCGAGGCCGATGACGAGGCCGTAGCCGACGAGCTGGTTGTCGCGCGAAGCCTGCAGCTGCGCAATGTCCTTGATGCGCGATGCGACCTGGCCGGGTGGCAGAGAGCTTGGGCCGTTGGAGACCCTGAACATGCGGTTGGTGGTGGCCGGATCATATTCGGGATCGACAAAGGCGCCGCCATTCTGGCCGGCAAGATCGCGCTTTTGCTTCGGCGTAAGACCGTCGGCCAGCGCCGGCTGCAGGCCGACAACGGTCGCGAGCAGAAGGGCAGCTCCGCGTCTCATGACGCGCTGACCCGGACGGTGCCGTCCGCCATCACCGTGCCGGAAAAGATCTTGCCGCTGTCTGTGTTGCGGACCTTGATCAAATCGCCGGCGGCACCCGGCTGCAGCGACACCGCCGTAGCCGAAATGGTGAGGTCGCCGGCGATGAAATAGACCTGCACGGCGGCGCCCTGTTCGACCAGCCAGGCGTCGCGGATGGCGGCGGCCGGGATGTAGCGGCCGGGCAGCAGCGTGCGCTTGGCGACCTTGCCCTGGAGTTCCATGGCCTGCGTGGCGACCGCATCCGGCCTGTGCTTTCCGGGGAGCAGCGTCACCGGTTTCAGCACGCCGGTGTCGATCATCTCGCCGGGATAAATGACCCGGTTGGGGATCAGAACGATCTCGCCGGTTGCCTGACTGCTCGCGACGTGGGTGCTGGTCTGCTGGTCTGCGCTCTCCTGGGCAAACGCCGGCACACCGCCGGCTACCAGCGCGAGCATCAGCGCGGTGCGGCAAAGCGCGGAGCGGGAGGCCGGAGAGAGCATCAAACCTTACCTGATGTTCTTGGACACGACGGAGGCCATGTCGTCGGCGGCCTGGATGACCTTGGAGTTCATCTCATAGGCGCGCTGCGCCGAGATCAGCTCGGTGATTTCCTTGACAGGATCGACGTTGGAGGCCTCGAGATAACCCTGCTCGACCGAGGCGAAGCCGGGATCGCCGGGCACGCCGACATTGGCCGGGCCCGAGGCCGGCGTTTCCTGGAACAGATTATCGCCGAGCGGCGCCAGGCCGGCTTCATTGGCGAAGTTGGCGAGTTGCAGCTGGCCGAGCAGCTGGAGGTCGGTCTGGCCGTCGATGCGGGCAAAGACCTGGCCGGTCTTGTTGACCACGACTTCGATGGCATCGGTCGGCACGGTGATGGCCGGGATGACATTGGCGCCGTCGACGGTCACCAGCTGGCCGGTGGCGTTGGTGTTGAAGGCGCCGGCGCGGCTGTAGAGTGTGCCGCCGTCGGCGCCCTCGATCTGGAACCAGCCTCGGCCGGTCAGCGCCATGTCGAAACTGTTGCCGGTCGAGGTCAGTTCGCCCTGGGTATGGACGTTGCGCACCGCCGTCGTCTTGACGCCAAGGCCAATCGACACGCCTTCCGGCACCAGCGATGAATTGGAGCGGTTGGGCACGCCCTGCGTGCGGTCGACCTGGTAGAGCAGGTCGGAGAATTCGGCGCGCGCGCGCTTGTAGCCGGTGGTGTTGATGTTGGCGATGTTGTTGGCGATCACTTCCAGATTGGTCTGCTGGGCATTCATGCCGGTCGCTGCGATGGCGAGTGCTTTCACGGCAAGTCTCCTCAGATGCCCATACGGCTGATTTCGAGATAGGCGGAGACGACCTTGTCGCGGATGGCGATCGTGGTCTGCAGGGCCTGCTGGGCGCTCATGACGGCGTCGACGACCTGACGGGTATCGGCGTCGCCCTTGAGCGCCTGGATCGAGACCTGCTCGGCGTTGTGCAAGGTGTTGACGGTCTTTGAAGCAGCCTGGCTCAGCGCTTCGGCGAAGGTGGCGCCGATTTCGCTGCCGGCCATCGGCGCCCTGGTGCCCTGGAACAGGTCGGTCGTGGTATCGGCGCCACCGATCTCCGGCTTGAGGGGAAGCGATCCGATACCGCCAATGCCGCTGATCATTACTGGTTCCTCATCAGGTCGATGGTCATGGAGATCAGATCACGCGCCTGCTTGATGACCTGAAGGTTGGCTTCGTAGGAGCGGTTGGCCTCGCTCATGTCGGCCATCTCGACCAGCACGTTGACATTGGGCATCTTGACGTAGCCCTTGTCGTCGGCGGCCTCGTTGCCGGGCTGGAATTCGACGGGAAAGTCGCTGGGGTCGCGGTCGATGGAGTTGACCTCAACTGTCGTGCCACCGGAGGCACGGTCGAGTTCCGAGACGAAACTGATGGTCTTGCGGCGATAGGGGTCAGCGCCCGGGGTGTTGCCGGTCGACTGCGCGTTGGCGAGATTTTCCGAGACGACGCGCAAGCGGTCCGACTGGGCGCTGAGGCCGGACGCGGCGATCTTGAGGGCTGAGGTCAAGGCGTCCATGGTCAGCTCTTCACCGCCATCATCATCATCGAATGGAAGGCCTTGACGATCGCGGTGTTGAGTTCAAACGAGCGGCGGACCTCGCCGGCCTTCATCAGTTCGTTCTCGACCACGACCGTGTTCTTCGAGGGCATGATGGCGCCGGTCGTCTCTTCTGGCTTGACCGTGAAGCCGGCATTAGTGGCGGCAGTGCCGAGGTGGCCTGCCTGGGTGGCGGTCAGCGACACTGCCGTGCGGTCGAGCACCTTCTCAAACGGCTCGACATCGCCGGCGGTGTAGCCCGGCGTGTTGACGTTGGCGATGTTGCCGGCAATGGCCGACTGGCGCACCGACAGCCATTGCGACTGCTTGGCGGCGAGATCGAAAAGATTGACGGGCTCCATGGGGATCTCCGGGCTGGTACGTACAAGACTAGGCTGCCAGTCTTGCGCGGACCTTGCGCGGCTCGGGGGTAAATCCGGTGTGCCGCTATTTGGAGAGTTCGATCACCTGGTCGGTGCTGGTGACCATGACCCACTTGCCGCCCCGTTGCTCGATCGACGAGACGACGCTGGTATCGGGCAGCTTCGAGCCGCGCTGGACGATCCACAGGCCGGCATCGTCCTCGATCATGGCGCGGCCATTGGCGACATGAACCATGCGAAATTTGGCGTCCGCCGGGAAGGGCTGCTCGTCGACGCCGGGAGGCTGGGTCTTGTCCTCGGGGTCCTGCAGCGTGCCGGTGGCGAACAGGTCGACATCGGGAACATCGTTTGCCGTCAGCGGCTGACCGCTGTTCTCCATCTGCGAGCCGCCGCTGACCCGCCCTGCATTGGTGCCGCTGCCGCCGAACTTGATCGCCTGCACGCCGAACTGGTCCTGATTGAAGAAGATATACCAGGGAAACAGCGCGCAGATCAGGCCAAGCGTGATGCCGAGCGCGGCAAAGACGATATCGCTGCGGCGGTCGGATTTCTTGTCGAGCCTGGGATATTGCGGCCTTGGCGGCTGCGGCCATTCGGTGACCGGGAACAGCCCGTCGAGAAGCGAGTCACGACTGGTCTCGATCGCTTCTTTGGGGCCGGCGCGAGGGGTCCTTGGCAATTCAGGCTTGACGACGCTGGGCAAGGCAGGCTCGGCCAAGCGAGGCACAGTGGACTCGACTACGCTGGCTACCCTGGGCAAGAATGGCCTGGCGGCCCTGGCCAGAATGGCCTCAGCCTTGGCGGCCTTGTCGAGATCGGCCTTTGCCCTGACAGCTCTCGCTTCGTTGGCCCGGGCTTCCTCGGCGGCACTGGCCTCTGCGATCATCTCGCGCAAAAGCCGCTCGGTGTACTGAAGCTCAGTCTCCTGCATCGACACTTTGCTTGCCTTTCAGATGACGGGCGAGGTCGGAGAATGCGTCGCTCGAGGCGCGATCCCTGGGCGACTGCGTCAGCGCCTCGTAGATCAGCGGCACCTGGCGCACGGCAATATCGAGCTCGGCATCGGCGCCGCCCTGATAGGCGCCGAGCAGGCGGATGTCGCGCGTGTCCTCGAAGCGCGAGATCATCGACTTCAGCCTGGTCACCAGCATGCGTTGCTCGGGGCTCCATGCCTTGTCGGCGAGGCGCGAGATCGACGACAGCGGATTGACCGGGGGGTAGCGGCCCTGTTCGGCAATGGCGCGGTCGAGCACGACATGGCCGTCGAGAATGCCGCGTACCGAATCGGCGACCGGGTCGTTGTGGTCGTCGCCGTCGACCAGCACCGAGATGATGGCAGTGATTGATCCCTGTCCTTTGATACCGGGGCCTTCAGCGCCCGGGCCAGCGCGTTCGAGCAGCTTGGGCAGGTCGGTGAAAACCGAAGCGGGATAGCCGCGGGCGACCGGCGGCTCGCCGGTGCCGGTCGCTACCTCGCGCAGCGCATGGGCAAAGCGGGTAATCGAATCCAGCACCAGCAGCACGCGATGGCCCTGGTCGCGAAAATGTTCGGCAACGCGCATGGCGGTATCCGGCGCGCGCCGGCGCATCATGGCGCTCTCGTCGCTGGTAGCGACGACGGCGACCGTCTTGGCCATGCTCTCTGCGCCGATCGTGTCTTCGAGGAATTCGCGTACCTCGCGGCCGCGCTCGCCGATCAGCGCCACGACCACGGTGTCGAAGGCGTCGGCGCCGGCCAGCATGGCGAGCAGCGTCGACTTGCCGACGCCGGAACCGGCAAAGACGCCGAGGCGCTGGCCGAGGCAGAGCGGCGTGAAGATGTCGATGACCTTGACCCCGGTCGTGAAGGCGGTGCCGACGCGCTGCCGCGCCATGGCGCCGGGCGTTGTGCCGTCGCCGCTCGCAGGCTCGCCGATCCTGATCAGCGGCGGGCCGCCGTCGATGACGCGGGTCAGCGCGTCGATGGCGCGCCCACGCCACGAAGCATGCGGCGTTACCGTCAGCGGGCCGCGGCGAAACACGGCGTCGCCGATGCCGGCGTCGGCGCTGCGTTCGAAAGGGGCGATGACGACTTCGTCGCGGCCGATCCTGACGATCTCGCCGCGGCGCGTGCCGGCATTGCCGCGCTGTTCGACGAGGTCGCCAAGCCTGGCGACTTCAGACAGGCCGCGCACCTTGTAATGCGTTGGCGAAACCTCCGAAACACGGCCGCCGCGCCGCAGCAACGTCTCGGTGTCATCGAAGCGGCGCCAGATCCGCTCCAGCGCAGCCAGCCGGTTTTCCGGTGCTGTCTCCGGTTGCCGTTCAAGCGCGCGTATCGATGATTTGCTGCTCGACATGCTGCTACGACTTGGAGCCGAGCGTCTTGATGGCGTCGTCGGTCGAGGCATCGGTCTGGCGCATCAGCGCCGCCGTGTTCTCGAAGGCGCGCTGGACCATGATCAGGCGCGTCATCTCCAGCACCGGATTGACGTTGGATTCCTCGACATAGCCCTGCGCGACGCCGAGATCGGAACGGTCGGTGACCGGCTCCGGCGCACGCGCGGGCACGATGCCAGAATTGCCGTAGCGGACGAAATTCGGGCCGGGATCGAAATTGAACAGGCCGATGGCGCCGACGAGCTTGTCGCCCTGGCGCAGCGAGCCGTCGGCGCCCGCCTTGGGTGGGCCGTCGCGCGGGTCGAGCTGGATCGGCGCACCGCCGGCGTCGAGCACCGGATGGCCTTCGAGCGACATCAACTCGCCGTTCTCGTTCATCGAAAAGCGTCCGTCGCGCGTCATCACGGTGCCGGCCGGGGTGTCGATGCCGAACCAGGCATCGCCCTGGACGGCGAAGTCGAACGGGTTGCCGGTCTGCGTCATCGCGCCATGCGCGCCGGACAAATAGGTCTTGCCGGAGGAGGCGAAGGACACCGATTTGGGGCCGCTGCCGGAGACGACATCCTCGAACTTCACGCCGGTGGCGCGAAAGCCGATGGTCGAGGCGTTGGCGACATTATCGGCGATGGTGTCGAGACGGCGCTCAAGCGCGATCTGCGAGGAAAGGGCGACGTAAAGGCTGTCCTGCATGGTGTTCTCAGAATCTCAGTTTCTGCATGGCCATCATCAGATCGGTCGAGATGCCGACGGTGGTCGGCTGCGCAAACAGCACACCGATCGATGTCTGGGCGGTCGAGGTCGGATGATTGATTTCCCAAAGGCTGGTGAAGCGGGTGAGGAATTTCTCGAGCTTGGCCGGGTCGGTGAAATCGGTGAGGTCGAGCTTTGCGTCGAAGGCCTGCGCCTGCTTGTCGATATCTGCGGCAGCGAAGGAATCGGGCAGGCCGATGGCGGTGCGTACCACGCTGGCCAGGGCCGTGTCGGCCAGCACGTCGTACCAGTTGGTGATGGTCGAGGCCTTGCGCTCGAAATAGAGCGCCAACCGCACGCCCTCATTGGTCTTGCCGGCGTCTTCTTCCAGGGTCTGGCGCATGTATTTGTCGACCACCGGCTGCTGCGACGGGCTGCGGGTCGTTGCCGCTTCGCCGTAGGCCTCGAAATTCAACGAGGTGGCGAGCCTGGCATAGGCCTTGTTGGAGAGCTTGTTGGCGACACTGGCGGGATCGCGGACACCGCCCTCAAGGACATCACGGACGAGATCCTTGTTGGTGGTCGCCGGATCGAGCCCGCTTGCGGACAGAGCATAGTTATAAAGGCGGCTGTCGGCCATCAGGTCGTCGACCGATTTCACCTTGGTGATGTTGGCGAGGTAGTAGCTGGTCTCGGCCTGGACGGCGTCCGCATTCGGCTTGATGAGGCCAAGACTGGACTCGGTCGTGTAGAGCTTCGGCGTGGTCTTCAGCACCGCGTCGCGCGTGATCGTCTGATCGCCATACTGGGCAAAATCAAAGGCGCTGACGAAGTTGGCGTAGCTCTTGTCGGTCAACAGGTTGGCGGGACTCAACGGATCGGTGACGCCGCCATTGACCATGGTGCGGATCTGCTTCGTCGTCTGGGTCGATGCATCAAGCCCATAGGCAGCCATGGCGAAGGTCAGCAGGCGCTTGTCCTTCAGCAGGTCTTCGATGGACTTCACCTTGGAGATGTTGGCTGCGTAGTAGTCGGCCTCGCCCTTGATGTATTGCGCGGTCGGCTTGACGAGCAACAGTCCGGTTCCGCCGATCACAGCCTTCGGCACCGCCTGCTGGACGGCGTCGCGCGCCGTAGCCTGGTCGCCATATTGGGCAAAGTCGAAAGCCGCGACGAAAGCCGCATAGCCCTTGTTTGTCGACGTGTTTGCGGGGCTGTTCGGGTCGGTGACGCCGCCTTCCAGCATGGCCCGCACGGTCGCAGCCGGCTCGGCGTCGGCGTCCAGGCCGAACGCGGCCATCGCATAGGTGAGCAGGCGATCGTTGCCCATCAGGTCGTCGATCGATTTTACGTTGGAAATGTTGCTCAGGTAGTACGAGGTTTCGCCCTTGTAGTAGGTGAAGCCGTTCTGCGAAGGGCCGACCGAGACCTGGAGACCATAATTGTTGGTCACGCCCTGCTGTGCCGAATTGTAGCTCGTGGCATTAGCGCCAAGTGCGGCGAAATTGAAGGCCGACACGAACTCGGCATAACGCTTGTCGCTCAGTTTGTTGGCGAAGCTGTCGGAATCCGACACCCCTTCCTTCAGGGCTTTGACCATGAAGGCCTTGGCGTAAGCCATGTCGCCGAGACCGAAGGCTTTCATGGCATATTTGAACAGCCGGTCGTTCTTGACGAAATCGTCGATCGATTTCACGCTGCCGATGTTCGCGAGATAGTAGTCGGTGTCGCGCTTGGTGATCGGCTCCGCCTCGATGCGGTCGATCGCCTTGGGGATGTCCCTGGCGATGAGCTGGTAGCTGGTAAAAGTGCTCAACACGACATGCCTCCGGTCGCAGCTTCAAAAGCAAGACTATGCGGACTTGCTTGCGCGAGGCTGAATCGCCTCACCTTGCATGATTCAAGCCTCACACAAGGCACGGGGGCTATCGGTTAGGCCTGACGTGATGCGGAAGGATCTGGCGTGGGCATTCTGATCGGACTTGTGGTGACGCTCGGCTGTGTTCTCGGCGGCTTCATGGCGATGGGCGGCCATCTGCATGTGCTGATGCAGCCTTGGGAAGCGGTGGTCATCTGTGGCGCCGCACTTGGAACCTTTCTCGTCGCCAACCCGATGAAGACGGTCAAGGACACCGGCAGGGGTATCCTCGAAGCGTTCAAGCAGGCGGTGCCGAAAGAGCGCGACTATCTGGAGACGCTGGGCGTGCTGCACAGCCTGATGCGCGAACTGCGCTCGAAGTCGCGCAGCGAGGTCGAGGCGCATATCGACAATCCGGAGGAGTCGGCAATCTTCCAGGCGTTCCCGACCGTGCTCAAGAACCACGACCTGACGAATTTCATCTGCGACTACTGCCGCATCATCATCATCGGCAATGCCCGCTCGCATGAGATCGAGGCGCTGATGGACGAGGAAATCCAGACCATCAAGTCCGACAAGATGAAGGCTTACCATGCGCTGGTGGCGGTGGGCGATGGTCTGCCGGCGCTCGGCATCGTCGCCGCCGTGCTCGGCGTGGTCAAGGCGATGGGCGCGCTCGACCAGTCGCCCGAAATCCTCGGCGGCCTGATCGGCGCTGCCCTTGTCGGAACCTTCCTCGGCATCTTCCTGTCCTATGCGGTGGTCGGGCCGGTCGCCACCAAGATCAAGACGGTGCGCGAGAAGAAGAACCGCCTCTATATCATCGTCAAGCAGACGCTGCTTGCCTACATGAACGGCGCCCTGCCGCAGGTGGCGATCGAGTTCGGTCGCAAGACCATCTCGTCCTATGAGCGGCCGACGATCGATGCCGTCGAGCAAAGCACGATGAACACAGCTTCCGCCGAGAAGAAAGCGGCTTGAGCCATGCATGACGACAGACAGGACCGCACGCCGTCATGACAAGTCCTGGCAGCCCCTCGCAAGCCCGCTCGCTGATCATTGAGCGTCTGGTCGGTGACAGCGGTGAGGCCGCTCATGTCATCGGCACCGGGCGCTCGATGGGCGAGCGCGCCCTGCCGCTGCTGCAGAAGAGCCTGGCCGGCGAACTCGGCGCACCGGTCACCGTCGACCTGCGCGCGGTCGAGATCAGCCGTGTTCCCGATGCCCGCACGAATGCCGGCGATGCCTTTGCCATGGCCATCATAGCATCGCCGACGTCTTCGGATGCGATGACGCTGGTGGCTGATGCGCCGGCCATCGCCGTGATGGTGTGCGCGCTGTTCGGCGGCGATCCGGATCAGCCGGTTTCGCCGATCGAGCGCGCTCTGTCGCAGATCGAGACCGATGTCGCGACCACGATCTTCCAGGAAGTTGCGCAGGCGTTGAACGGATCGGGCCGGCGCTCGCTCGAGCTGCGGCTGCCGGTGCCGCGGGCGCTTTCGGGCAGCGAAGCCAAGCGCCGCGTGCTGCGCGATGGCGCGGCGGTGCGCATCGTCTTCGGCATCTCGACGCCGACCGACAGCGGAACGGTCACGGTGATGATCCCGCAGCGCATCCTGCTGGCCACACGCGGTATCGCCGATGTCCACGACAGCGAAGGCACGACCTCCGACTGGCGGGCACGTTTTTCCGAAGAAGTGATGCGCTCGACGGTGACGCTCGAAGCGACCATGCCGCTGGCCCGCCTGACGCTCGGCGACCTCGCCGGCTTCGAGCCGGGCCAGATCATCGAGCTCGAGGAGACGGCGCAGTCCCAAGCCAAGCTGAGCGCGCGCGACAAGACGCTGTTTGTCTGCGAGTTCGGTAAACTCGGGCAGAACTACACCGTCCGGATCAGGCATCCTTACGATGCCGGTCAGGATTTTATCGATGGGCTCATGCCGGGCTGACGCCGGGCAAGCCCAAGCATCTGGAGACGAGTGATGGCCAAGACCAAGGTGGAAGCCAATATCGACCAGCCGGACGAACAGCTCGACCGCGCCATCGAGGAATTGCGCGGTGTCCTCCAGGAGGAGGAAAAGCGCCCCGACGCCGCCTTGCGGGCTGCCACGTCCGGCGCCAATTCGAACATCATCATGAGCATCCCCGTCGATGTGCAGATCATCCTCGGCAGCACGGAAATGTCGGTGTCGGACCTGATGGCGCTGCAGAAGGGCTCGACGGTGGCGCTCAACCGGCGCATCGGCGAACCGGTCGATGTCGTGGTCAACGGCCGCAAGATCGCGCGCGGCGAAATCACCGTGCTGGAAAGCGATCCGTCGCGCTTTGGCATCAGGTTGACCGAAATCATCGCTGCCGCCAAGAGCGCCTGAGGATTAGACGACATGCGGTCTCAGCAGCGATCGGAGCTTATGCCATGACGACGCCGGTGACGCTCACGCGCCCGCAAAAGGCCGCCGCCATCCTGGTGGCGATGGGCAAGCCTTCGGCCAGCCGGCTGCTGAAATTCTTCAAGCAAGAAGAACTGAAGGCACTGATCGAAGGGGCGCGGCTGCTGCGCACCATTCCGCAAAGCGACCTCGAACGCATCGTTGCCGAATTCGAGGCCGAGTTCACCGAAGGTGCGGGCCTGCTCGATTCCGCCGACCGGATGGACACGATCCTCAATGAATCGCTGTCGCCCGAAGAGATGAGCGCCATCATGGGCGACAAGCGCTTCGAGGTTGCGCCGGAAGGACCACCGCCGATCTGGCCGGAGCTGGAAAAGCTCGAGCCGACGCGTCTGGGCACGTTCCTTGCCGCCGAGCATCCCCAGACCGCGGCCATGGTGCTGTCGAAGCTTGCGCCGCAGGCCGCCGCCAACATTCTGCTGACGATGGAAAAGCCGATGCGCAGCCAGATCATCAAGCGCATGGTGACGATGGCGACCATTCCGGACGCGGCGACCAGGATCATCGAGAACCAGCTGCGCGCCAGCGTGCTGGCGCAGACAGCGACCAAGGACATCTCGGCGGGACAGGCGCGCGTCGCCAGTATGCTCAACGAGATGGACAAGCCTCAGTTGGAAGAGGTCATGCAGGATCTGGAAGAGGCCGGCACGCCGGACCTCGGCGGTGTCCGCTCCAGGTTGTTTGCCTTCGACGATCTGCCGCTTTTGACGCAGAAGGCGCGGGTGCTTCTGTTCGACGGGCTGTCGACCGAACTGATTACGCTGGCGCTGCGCGGTGCACCACCCGCATTGACGGAATCGGCGCTCTCGGCGATCGGCGCACGGTCGCGGCGCATGATCGAGTCCGAGCTCGGACAGGGCTCGGAAGGCATTCAGCTTGCCGACATCATGACGGCGCGCAAGAACATCGCGGTGGCGACAATCCGGCTTTCGCGCGAGGGGGCTTTCGAACTGCCCTCATCGCAGCAGAGCGAAGCGGCTTAACGCCGAGCGCTGAATGGCTGAAGCGGCGGACAAAGACTCCAAAACCGAAGACGCGACCGAAAAGAAGATCCGCGACACCGTCGAACAGGGCAAGCTGCCCCATTCGCGAGAGGCCGCACTTCTGGCGTCCTTCATCGCCATACTGGTGTTCACCGTCTTCTACGCCAAGGACGCGGTCGTTGATCTCGGCATGTTCCTGTCGATGTTCCTGGAAAAGCCCGAGGCGTGGCCGATGGACACCGAGACCGACGTCATCGCGCTCTACAAGACCGTGATGATGGAAATAGGCAACGCCGTCGTCAGCCTGCTGGTGCTGCTGGTGGTGGCCGGCATCGGCGCCTCGGTGCTGCAGAACATGCCGCAAGTCGTCGGCGAGCGGATCCGGCCGCAACTGTCGCGCATCTCGATAGCTAAGGGCTGGACCAGGATGTTCGGTATTCAGGGCTGGGTAGAATTCCTGAAATCGCTGGGCAAGCTCGGCTTCGCCAGTATCGTGCTCTACTTCACGCTGTCGCAGGACTACCGCCAGCTCCTGGCCGGCATGATCACCAACCCCGTCGCTTTCGGCCTCGTCATCAAAAGCATCACCGTCGACATATTGGTGGCGATCGTCTTCGTCATGGGGCTGATCGCGGCGGTCGACGTCGTCTGGTCGCGCTTCCATTGGAAGCAGGATCTGCGGATGACCAAGCAGGAGGTCAAGGACGAGTTCAAACAGTCCGAGGGCGACCCGATCATCAAGTCGCGGCTGCGCTCGCTGGCGCGTGACCGGGCGCGCAAGCGGATGATGACGGCGGTGCCGCGCGCGACGCTGATCATCGCCAATCCGACGCACTTTTCCATCGCGCTCAGATATGTCCGCGACGAGGATTCAGCACCCATGGTGCTGGCCAAGGGCCAGGACCTTGTGGCGCTCAAGATTCGCGAGGTTGCCAAGGAGCACAACATCCCGATCTTCGAGGACGTGGCGCTCGCCCGCTCCATGTACAAGCAAGTTTCGGTTGATAGCGTGATCCCGTCGCAATTCTACCAGGCCGTCGCCGAACTGGTGCGGATCGTCTACTCCAAAAAGGCTGAGCGGAGACAAATTTCATGAACCGCCAACCGCACGCAAAATCCCGCGAACTCATCGTCGCCAAGGCCATCGAGCAGGTGGTCGACGAGTTGCGGCTGATCGATGTCGCCGACTACATCGCTTTCATCCGGCTCGAGCATTTCGCTTGCCTGTCGGATCTGGTGGATTCGGCGGTGGAGCTGTTCTTCCTGCCGGGCACGCTCAGGCTCGGCCATGGCGGAGAGGCACATGTCGACTGGAGCGGCAGCCCGCGCATCGTGCTCGATCTCGAGCTTCGGCCGCCGGGCGTCACCGTCTATTTCCAGCTGACGCTGAGCGAGGAGAGGTCTTCGGTCGCGGTCAACTATGTGTCGTTCGAAAAGCCGGGCGAGGACCCCGAGCACAACACGGCCTTGCTGGAGACGGTGATCGAAGAGGCGCGGATTCGCCGGACCGAGCCGCTCGCCTATCGCTGATCTTTTGTCTTACTCCAACTGCCAGACGCGATCACTCGATCAGCCCCAGCCGCAGCGCCTTGGCCACCGCCTGGTTGCGGTTGACCGCGTTGAGCTTCTGCGTCGACTGGGTGAGATACTGGTTGGCGGTGTGGACCGACAGCTTCAACAGCCTGGCGATCTCTTCGCTGGTGTTGCCGTTGGCGGTCAGCTTCAGGCACTCCAGTTCACGCTTGGAGATCGACCGCATCCGGCCGGCATCGTTCGGACGAATGCGGGCGACGGCGGCGAACAGCGAAAAACAGCGGGCGTGGATTTCGTAGAGCGTGTCCTCCGGCAAAGCGATCGTCGAGCCGAGGAACACCACCAGCCCGCAATGGCCGCGATCGGCATGGACGGGAAAGCCAATGCCGTTGGTGCCCGGCGCCAGCGGCTCCGTCCGCTCCGCCCAGGCGAGGTTCTTGAAGACGGCGTCCGAGCCGGCGATGCCGTCATCGGCCCACCAGCGCGGCGCTGTCGAGGCGCCGCTGTGGCGAACCATCTCCTCACCATTGGCGCCGGCAATGAACTTGGTTGTCACCGCGGTGGCGGGATAGTCGGAATCGAAGCTCGGCACCAGGCGCGCCCGTTCCGGCGAGGGGCTGACGAAGTAGAGGCCAAACGCCGACGCGTTGATGTCGACGGCGATCCAGCGGCAGCGGCGCACCGCGTCCGGGATGGTAACGGCATGGTGCGTCTCGGAACCGATGGAGAAGGCGCCGAACGGATTGCGCTGCTCGTTGAAAAGGGCTTCGGCCGCCGCCTTGATGTCAGCATGTTTCAAATGATGCCGCTCCTGATCGCCGTGGCGATGGCCATCGCGCGGTTCGACGCCGCGAATTTCTGGATGGCGTGGGTGATGTAGCTGTTGACGGTGTTGGACGAGACCCCGAGGATCACTGCGACCTCATCGGTGGTTTTGCCTTCAGACACCCAGAACAGGCATTCGCGCTCGCGGTCGGACAGCGGGTCCTGCATGGCGACGGCGGCGATCAATTGCGGGATGGCGGACAGCGCGTAACAGCACTTCAACTGAGCCTTCATCAGCGCCGGCTGGTCGATACTGCCGGCCTCGGCCGCCGAGAAAAGCGCAAACAGCCGCTGGCGGCCGACATTGAGCCGCAGTGAATAGACTTCGGCATGTCCAAGCACGTCGAGCAGGCGCGCCTCTTCGCCTGTGAGCAGTCCGCCGGCGTCGGGTGCCGCGGCGGCGACCAGGGGCCTCGGGCGGATGCCAGGTGCAACGGTCAGCGGTCCCTGGGCAAGGCCGGCGATCAGCCGCTTGCCGATCAGTTCAATGGCGTCGAAGATCCAGTTGGATGAGACGATGCGGGCGTCGTTGCGGTCCTGGTCGTGGACGATGGCGACGAGCATGTAGCTGTCGGCGCCGATCTCGGCGGCAAGCTGCATGAAAAAGGAGGTGAGATCGCCGCGCGATTCGAGGCGCGAGCCTAACGTATCGGATTGGAGAGGCGCGGCGGAACTGCTCATTGGATGCTTTGGTTGTATGTCATGGCCGGAGTCTTTTCTTGAGCCCGGACGCTGGGGTTAGCAGCGGCCGAACTTGAAGACGCATCACGTTTACGAAGCACTCACACGGCGCGGCGGTCGCGCTGATCGCCGAATCCATTCAGGGAACGCGAAGCCGTCCGCGTCTGGTGCCGGTCATTGGCCGGAACTTGAGACTTTGGGTGGTCGCCGCGCCCCCCAAGGACCGGCTGATTCGGGTCTAATCTACCCGCAGATGAATCCGACATCAAACGCGATTTGACAAAATCAATATTATTGGACTCAAGCGACTCAGGGGCTGCTTTCGCGGCCTTTTCCGCCGCAAAAGGCCTGAAACGCCGACACGAAAAAGCCAGAGGGTGTTGCGATACTGCCGTATCGAGGGCCGATCGATTCCGATAGGGTCTCGGCAGCCGTGAGGGGTGGGCATCCCTTCGGTCATACGGCGGATTTGGCGGCGCTTGCTCGCGGCCATCAGCATCGGGGGTCATGATGAAGCAGGTTTTCCTGGCGTTCACGGTGGTGCTTGCGGCTCTTGCCGGCATGGCAGCGCCCGCCAAGGCTGAGCCGACCGTTACCTATGCGCTCGACAACGGGCTGCAGGTGGTGCTGGTGCCCGACCATCGCGTGCCGAAGGTGGTGATGAACCTGCGCTACCGCGTCGGGTCGATGAATGAACCCGCGGGACGCTCGGGCTTTGCGCATCTGTTCGAACATCTGATGTTTTCCGGCACGCCGGCCTGGCCGAACGTGTTCGGCGCGCACGCCGCGCTCGGCAACGAGATCAATGCCTGGACCACCGAGGACGGCACGGTTTATTATGTCGACGGGCTGTCGTCGTCACTGCCGATGATCTTGTCGCTTGAGGCAGACCGCATGGCCAATCTCGGCCGTTCGGTGACTCAGGCCAAGCTCGATCTGCAGCGCTCGGTGGTCAAGAACGAGATGCGCCAGAACGTGCTCGACAAGGCCGGCGCATCCGGCTGGGAAGCTTTCTGGTCCGGGCTGTTCCCGAAGCCGCATCCCTATAGCCGCATGGTCATCGGCTCGGTCGCCGATCTTGATGCGGCGACGCTCGACGATGTCAGGGGTTTCTTCAACAGCTACTATCTGCCCAACAATGCGGTGCTGGTGCTGGTCGGCGACTTGGAGATCGACGACACCAAGGCGCTGATTGCCGACACGTTCGGCAGCGTGGCGCGCGGCGCCGATGTGGCGCGGCCCGCCGTGCCGGCACCGACGCAGGCCCGGCTCAAGCTGGTGCTCGAGGATCGTGTACCAAGCCCCATCGTCGTGGTCGGCTTCAGTGGCCCGGTGGCGCAGTCGCCCGACAATGGTGCGCTCAGCATTGCCGCCGAACTGCTCGGCAACGGCGAATATGGATTTTTGCGCAACCGGCTGGTTTCGCAGTTGGGCATTGCCACCTATGCCAGCGCGAGCTGGACCGGCGGTCTGCTCGGTGGCCGCTTTACCTTCGAGGCGGGTGCCGCCGAAGGTGTGGCGCCGGAAGCGCTGGAAAGCGCGATGAAAACGGCGTTCGCGGATTTCCTGAAGACCCCGCTCGATCCGGTCGATGTCGAGCGTGCGCGCACGGGCATCTTGCAGGCAGCGCGGCTCGGCAGCGAAGCACTGAAGGATCGCGCCGGCGTCGTCTCCTACAATGCCGACGTGCTCGGCGATGCGCAGAGCGCGCTGGTCGACGACCCGCGGGTGAAGGACGCCAGCGTGGCGGATGTCGAGGCCACGATGAAGCGGCTGTTGAAACCGGAAGACGCCAGCGTGCTGGTGCTGAAGCCCGGACCGCGCGGCGGCTATCCCGATGCACTGATCGGCTCGTCCGGCACACCGCAGCCGTTCACCGCGCCGGAGCGAGCGGCGATCGACATTCCGAAGCATGCGGCCGGGCAAGCGCCTTCGGCAACACTGCCCGCCATGGAAACGGCGACGCTCTCGAATGGCATCAAACTCGTCCACTACACAATGCCGGAAGCGCCGATGGTCTATGTCGCGGCCAGTGCCGCCGGCGGCTGGAACAGCGTGCCGGAAGGCAAGGAGGGATTGCTGGAGCTTGCAGCAAGCATGGCGACACGCGGGGCCGCCGATCGCGGCTCGGCTGATTTCGCCAAGGCGGCCAGCGACATCGGCGCCGGCGTCGGCCACCAGGCCGGAACGCTGACCACGATGATGACGCTCGGCGTGCCGCCGGAAAAGCTCGATCAGGGTATTGGCCTGCTCGCCGACGCGGTGCTGAAGCCTCGTTTCGACAAGACCGAATGGACGGTGCTGATGGCGCAGACGGTCGACTGGCTAAACGGCCGCGAGGCGGATCTGCCCGGCGTTGCCGGCCGCATGGCAAAGGCGACGCTGATCCCGCAGGTGCCGGGCAAGACAGCGGTGGACTGGTCGGCAAAGGCGCTGGCCTCGATCTCGCTCGACGAGGCGAGGGACGCATTCAAGGCGGAGTTCACGCCGAAGGCGGTGACCTTCTACAGCGTCGGCCCGATGCCGGTCGCGACCGTCGCCGCCAGCCTTGAAAAAGCATTCGGCGCGTGGACAAGCGACACCGACGGCTATGCCGTCGAGCCGTCGCCGGCGGCGCATTTCAACGGGGGACAGAAAGTGCTGCTGGTGCCCGAACCCGGCGCCAGCCAGTCGGCGCTGTTCGTGGCGCGGCCGGCGCCCGGCACCGACGAGAGCGAGCGCGCCGAATCGACCGCGGTCTCCAACCTGCTTGGCGCCGATTTCTCCAGCCGGCTGAATTCGGTGATCCGCGAGGAGAAGGGCTACTCCTATGGCGTGTCGAGCTATCTGATGAGCCCGATGAAGGCCGGCTCGGGATTGGTCGTGGCAACCACCGTCGAGCGCGCCAACACAGGGCCGGCGATTACCGAAATCCTGAAAGGATTTGCCGGCCTGACCACCTTGCCGGTGGCGCAGGACGAGGTCGACCGCACGGTGACTGTCTATCGCCGGGCGCTGGCTGGATCGGCCGAGACGTCGGCTGGTCTGTTCTCCTCGCTGATTGGCGCGGTCGGCAGCGGATCGACGCTGGAGGACCAGCAAACCCGCATGGCGGCGCGCACAAAGCTGACGCTCGATGCGGTTCAGAAACAGGCGCTGGCCCTTGCGTCGCTCGATCCGTCGCTGATCGTGGTGGCGGGCGACCCCGATGTGGTGATGGCGCAGCTTGCCGCTATCGGTTTCAAGGACGTCGAGATCGTCAAGCGTGACGAGGTCGGCGAAGAGACGGCGATGCGGGCGCTCGATCTTCTCGGGGGCAATCGCCAGGCGCCGCTCTCCGCATCGCCATGGCGGGTCGGCGATGGCGGCACGACACGGGCGGTGCATTCCTGTACAGGCGATAGGGACTGCGGCGCGCAGATCCACGCCGACTGATCGATACGAGGCGGCCGCCGGCCGCGTTTAAATCTTGGGCAACTTTGTTTCGGGGGAAACGATGAGCGATTCATTTCGGGAAGTCACATCCGTCTCGTGGTTCGGGCGGATCAAGCGCGCCGTCGGCGGGGTCATCTTCGGCCTTATCTTGATCGTGCTGATGGTGATCGGGCTGTTCTGGAACGAAGGCCGCGCCGTGCAGACGGCGCGCTCGCTGGCCGAAGGTTCTGGAGCGGTGGTTTCGGTCGGCGCCGACAGCGTCGATACCGCCAATGACGGCAAGCTGGTTCATGTCAGCGGACTGGTGACGGCGGACAGCGGCCTGGCGGATCCGGATTTCGGCATCGCCACGCAAGGGCTGCGGCTGTCGCGCAGTGTCGAGATGTATCAGTGGAAGGAAGAGTCCAAGTCGCAGACGACCAAGAAGCTCGGCGGTGGCGAAGAGACGGTGACCACCTACAGCTATTCCAAGGTGTGGGACGACAGCCAGATCGACTCGTCGGACTTCAAGAAGCCGGACGGCCACCAGAATCCGCCGATGGAAATCCACGGCCGGACCTTCCAGATTCCTGAGGGCAAGCTTGTCGCCTTCGATCTCGATACGCCAGTGCTGGACCGTATCGAGGGTGACAAGGACTATTCGCTCTCAGCCGACCAGTCGGCGGCGATAAAGGCTGCCTATACCGGAACGAAACCGCTCAGCATCGTCGATGGCAAGATTTTTCTCGGCAATGACAACACGACGCCCGCTTTGGGTGACTATCGAATCGGCTACGAACTGGCGCCGCTGGGCGTGATCAGTATCATCGCGCGCCAGGCCGGCAGCCGCTTCGAGCCCTACCAGACGCAAGCCGGCGATGCGCTGCTGATGGTCGATACCGGCAACGTCCCGGCCGAAAAGATGTTCGCCGACGCGGTCAGCGCCAACACGCTGATCACCTGGCTGCTGCGCGGCGCCGGCTTGCTGTTGCTGACCATAGGCTTTGCGCTGTTCCTCAGCCCGATCGGGGTGATCCTCGACGTCATACCCTTCCTCGGCAGCATGGCGCGGATGGGCACCGGCATCATCGCCTTCGTCCTGGCGATCCTGGTCGGCACGGTGACGATTGCGATTGCCTGGTTCTGGTACCGACCGTTGCTGGCGCTCGCCATCCTGGCGGCAGGCGTGATTGCGGCGGTGATTGTCTACCGTATCGGTCGGTCGCGAAGGCCAGCCGTTCCGGTGGTTGCGCCCAACCCGGCGGCGGCCGCCTAGATAGAGGTCGGGGCGGCCGGAGCCGCCCCATATCTCTTTGGCGCAATTCCGGCCGGAAAACCGCCTCACACTTGTCCTGGAATTGCTTTCCTATTTGTCCTCGAAGCCGGTGAGCACGCCGACGGCGTTGATGCCGATCTCCTCGACGGCGTAGCCGCCTTCCATCACGAACAGCGTCGGCAGGCCGAGCTTGGCGATGCGATGGCCGATCTTCGGATAGTCCGGGCTTTTCAGCTTGAACTGGCTGATCGGGTCCTTCTCGAAGGTGTCGACGCCGAGCGACACGATGACGATATCGGGGGCGTAGGCGGCGAGCTTGGCGCAAGCGTCCTCCAGCGAGGCGTTCCAGGCGTCCCAATTGGTGCCGAAGGGCATGGGATAATTGACGTTGAAACCTTCGCCGGCGCTGGCGCCGCGTTCATCGGCATGGCCGAGGAAGAACGGATACTCCACCATGGGATCGCCATGCAGGTTGAGAACCTGCACGTCGGCGCGTTCATAGAAGATCTCCTGCGTGCCATTGCCGTGGTGATAGTCGACGTCGAGGATCGAGACGCGTTTTGCGCCCTGATCGAGGAACCACTGCGCGGCGACCGCGGCATTGTTGATGTAGCAGTAGCCGCCCATGAACCCGGCACCGGCGTGATGGCCGGGCGGGCGGCAGAGCGCGAAGGCCGACCGCTCGCCACCCTTGACCAAGGCCGCCGTCGTCAGCGCCACGTCATAGGACGATTTGATCGCGGTCCATGTGCCTTCGACGAAGGTGGCGCCGGCGTCGAAGGAATAGTAGCCGAGCAAGGCGTCGACGCGCTTGGGTGGCACGTCGCCGCGCAGGCCGCGCGTCGGCCAGGTGAAGGGCATCGCCGTGCCCTCGAAGCCGGCGGCCTTCCACGCCGGCCAGACGGTCGGCAGGAAGTCGATATAGTCGGCCTTGTGGATGCGCTTGGCGGCTGTGAGATCGTGCTCGACCGGTCCGATGATCGGCCCCAGCTTCTCGCTCTCGACCCGCGCCTTGATGAACTCGGCCCGCGACGGCTTTTCGAAACCCGGCACGATTGCCGACGTGACCAGTTCCATCTGGCCGGCATGGCCGGCATGAAGCGGCGAATAGACAGTCTTCATGAATTTCCTCTCGAAATAGCGAAATCAGTCAAGGTTGAGATAGGGGGTGACCAGAGCGAGCCACATTCTTTCCACATCGTCCTCAATGAGGTCGTATGTCTTGCGATCCCGCTTCAACCCCACAAGCCGGCAGGCGTGCCCGACATCCATCATCAGCACGCCGAGTCGGCTGGCGATCTTGTCTTCAAGGGCCGGGTTCACATGCTGCAGCCACGCGGCGTAAAGCGCGATGATCTGCTCGTCATATTCGTCCTGGATCGGCCTGAGGTCGGCATTGCCGGATATCGCCTCGATCACCGGCATCAGGGTGGCGTTTTCGAGATATATTCTGGAGGTATCGATGAAGAGCTTGCGCACCTCCTGCCGAAACTCGTCGCGGTTGGTGGGTGGGGTGACCTCGATGCGCCTGGCGATCACCTCGGGAAACGACGACAGCCAGCGCCGGGCGAGGTCGAGGAGAATGGCTTCCTTGTTGGGAAAGTACTGGTAGACCGAACCGACCGACAGGCCCGCGCGCCGGGCAATGGCGAGCGTCGTCGGCGTCTTGGTTCCCTGCTCCCGCGTCAGGATCAAAGCCGCGTCGAGTATCCGGTCGACCACCTTGCTCGACCGTTCCTGCCGCGGCTGCTTGCGCGGTTCGAGCGCCATCCTGGTTTCGCGGCTGAGACTGCGCTTCACGGATTGATGCCTTCGTTCCCTGCCGGTTTCAACACAGGTCCCGGTCTCAAGTGGTGTGTTGTCCACAATACATTCGAAATTCGGCACGTTGACAAACGCGAATAATTAGTCGCATTCTTTTATCCACGCTGTTTTGAGAGATCACAAGGGGAATTTCGAAACAGCGCACTGGCATCAGTTTTCGTCCGATAACGCCGCTCCAGCGGAGTGGCAGCTTGTCGGACAAGAGGGTTGTCGGTCTCAGCCAGTCGTCAAAAGCGCGGAGTCGCGATGTCTGTCACGGGTGCGGGTCAAAATGCTGATCTGATCGTCATCAATGGTCGCGTGCGGACCATGGACGATGATAATCCCGCCGCCGAGGCGATTGCCGTCAAGGACGGCGCCATCATCGCCATCGGCAACCACGCCGCCATCGAAAAACTCAAGGGAACGACCACAGACGTGATCGACGCCACGGGCGGTTCGGTCCTGCCCGGTTTCATCGAAGCCCACATGCATCTGTTCTCGGGAGGGGCTGAGCTCGCGCATCTTCAACTCGGCGGTATCCATGGCTTCGAGGCGCTTCAAAGCGCCATCCGCGACTACGCCACGACGTGGCCCGAGGCGAAGATGCTTGTGGGACAGGGCGTCGACTACACCGTGCTCGGCGACGAGCGGGTGACACGCCATCATCTCGACGCCATCCTGCCCGACCGCCCCTTCTGCATGGCGGCACCCGACCACCATACGATGTGGGCCAACACCAAGGCGTTGGAGATGGCCGGCATCCTGAAGGGACGCACGCTCGGTCCGGGCAACGAGATCGTGATGGGTGACGACGGCCTGGCCGCGGGCGAATTGCGCGAGGGCGAGGCCTTCGGTCCGGTGCTCGACCTTGCCGGCGAAAGCCGGGTGCGGTTGGGGCTGTCGACCGGCGGCGAGCCGGACCCAATGCCGTCGGCCGCCGAGCGGGCCGCTGACCGTGACATCATGCGGCGCGGACTTGCCTGGTGCGCGCGCCACGGCATCACCTCGATCCAGAACATGGATGGCAATCTCTACCAACTCGAATTGCTTTCCGAGATCGAGGCCGAGGAAGGCCTGCCCTGCCGCGTCAAGATCCCGTTCCACTACAAGAATTTCATGACGCTCGACATGCTCGAGAAGGCGTCCGTCATGGCCGAGCGCTACGACAGCGAGTGGCTGTCATCGGGCATGGTCAAGGTGTTCTATGACGGCGTGCTCGATTCCTGGACCGCGGTTATGGTCGAACCCTATGCGGATCGTCCCGACTGGGTCGGCGAGCCGCTGTTCACGCCGCAGCAATTTATCGATCTCGCCGTGGCTATCGACAAACGCGGGCTGCAGATCGCCGTGCACTCGATCGGTGACGGCGCCGTGCGCGCAGTGCTCGACGGTTACGAGGCGGCGCAGAAGGTCAATGGCAAGCGCGACAGCCGGCACAGGGTTGAGCACATCGAGGTCACCACAGCAGCCGACGTGCCGCGTTTTGCCGAACTCGGCGTCATCGCCTCGATGCAGCCGTCGCATCCGCCCGGCGCCATGGATTTTCCGCTGGAGCCGACGGTGTCACGCATCGGGCCGGCCCGCTGGCCGCTGAGCTATGCCTGGCGCACCCTGAAAAGCGCCGGCGCCCATGTCGTGTTCGCCTCGGACTGGCCGGTGGCAGCGATCGACCCGATCCTGAGCATTCAGGCGGCAGTGCAGCGCAAACCATGGGCAGAAGGCGATCCTGACCAGAGTTTCTCGCTGCAGGAAGCGATTGCCGCCTACACGGTCGAGGGCGCCTATGCCGAATTCGCCGAGCATCGCAAAGGCGTTCTGAAACCCGGCTACATGGCGGATCTGGTGGTTTTGTCGGCCGATATCGAGAAGACGGCGCCGGCCGATCTGCACAAGCTGCGACCGGTGACGACGGTCTGCGGTGGCAAGGTAACCTACCAGGCCTGACAATGGCATGCGGCTTGCACAGCTTGCCGCTTGCAAGACGAAATGACCGACTGAACTGTGGTTCAATGCCGGACTTGCCAACCTACCGGCCGTGTGGTCACATCGAACAGGGGAAAAACTCCGCCAGCAAGAGCGGGGTCAACAGTGAGGCGTATCGTGCCGGAAAAACCGGATCGGAATGCAATTGAAGTCGTAAACGTCAGTAAAATTTTCGGATCGGGTGAGGGGCAGGTTGCTGCCCTCGATACGGTCTCGGTATCCATCCGCGAGAATGAGTTCTTCACCCTGCTGGGACCATCCGGCTGCGGCAAGACCACGTTGCTGCGGCTGATTGCCGGCTTCGACTTTCCAACCGCCGGCGAAATCCTCCTCTACGGTCAGGACATCGCGCCGTTGCCGCCCTTCAAGCGGCCGGTCAACACCGTCTTCCAATCCTACGCGCTGTTCCCGCATATGACGGTCGCCGACAATATCGGCTTTGGCCTGGAAATGCTGGGCAAGCCGAAGGCCGAGATCAAGGCGCGCGTCGCCGAGATGCTGAAACTGGTGAAGATGGAGGCGCTGGCGGGCCGCCGCACCAGCCAGATCTCCGGCGGCCAGCAGCAGCGCGTGGCGCTCGCCCGGGCGCTGGCGCCGCAGCCCAAGGTGCTCCTGCTCGACGAACCGCTCTCGGCCCTGGACTACAAGCTGCGCAAGGAAATGCAGATCGAATTGAAGCGGCTGCAGCACGAGACGGGCATCACCTTCATCTTCGTCACCCACGACCAGGAGGAAGCGCTGACCATGTCGGATCGCATCGCGGTGATGTCGTCGGGCAAGATCCTGCAGGTCGGCTCGCCGCGCGACATCTACGACCGGCCGGCCGAGCGTTTCGTCGCCGACTTCATCGGCGAGTCGAACTTCCTCAAGGCGGATGTGGTTAGCGCGACTGGTGGCCGGGCGACGGTGAAGCTGCCGTCTGGTGTGGAAATCCCAGCCTCGCTGCCGGAAGGCTTCAGCCCCAGCGGCAAGGTCACCATCGTCGTGCGTCCAGAGCATGCGCAGTTGGGCACGGCCAGCCCGAGCGCTTCGCTGTCCGGCACCGTCGAAAACATCGTCTATCTCGGCACCGACACGCACTTCCATCTGCGCCTTGCCGGTGGCGAGCCGTTCATCGTGCGGCGTCAGAACAGCCGCGGCGCCGGTGACGGCTTCGTGCAGGGCGGCCAGATCGGCATCATGATCGGCAACGACGCCGCGCAAGTGCTGAAGGACTGATCATGGCGACCGCGGAACAAGTCGCCAAGGCAGCGCAGCGACGCGATGTGCGCGACCGGTGGCTGCTGTCAGCGCCAGCCTTGCTGGTGATCTTCCTCGCCGCGACAGGCCCCTTGCTGATCGTGCTGATCTACTCGTTCCTGACGCCTGGCCCCTATGGCGATGTGAAGTGGCAGTTTTCGCCCGATGCCTGGCTGTCGGTGTTCATGGAACGCGACATTTTCGACGATACGCTTTCGCTTGCGGCAGCGCATGTCACCATCTTCTGGCGCTCGATCAAGCTGGCGGTGATAACGACGATCGCCACTTTGGCATTGGGGTTTCCAACCGCCTATTTCATGGCGACGCGCAGCGAGAAAACCAGGGATCTCTGGCTGTTCCTGATCACCATTCCGTTCTGGACCAACCTTCTGATCCGCACCTTCGCCGTGCTGCAGATCATCCGCAACGAAGGCATCATCAACACCATCCTGATCAAGCTTGGTATCGTCTCGGCGCCGGTGCAGATCCTCTTCACCGACACGGCGATTCTGATCGGCATGGCCTATGTCTATCTGCCGCTGATGGTGCTGCCGATCTATGCCAGCATGGAGAAGCTTGATTTTCGCCTCGTCGAGGCGGGCTACGACCTCTACGCGACCCGATTCAAGGTATTGCGGAAGATCATTTTCCCGCTGGTCAAACCCGGCGTCATTGCCGGCTCCATCCTGGTCTTCATTCCAGCCCTTGGCGCCTATGTGACGCCGAGCGTGCTTGGCGGCGGCAAGAATATGATGCTGTCCAACCTGATCGAATTGCAGTTCGGCCAAGGCCGCAACTGGCCGCTCGGCTCGGCGCTGTCGATCACGGTGATGATCATCGTCATGGTGGCGCTGCTTGCCTATGTGCGCAATGCCGGCAAGTCGGGGGCGCGGCATGGCTAAGAACTTTTCCATCAAGCACCAGACCGGCTTCACGGTGATCGCTGCGACCTGTTTTATCGTGCTCTATCTGCCGATCATCGTGCTGGTCGCCTATGCCTTCAACGCGGCGAACTCGACGTCCGAATGGGGCGGCTTTTCGATGCGCTGGTTCCAGTCGGCTTGGCAGAACGTGCAAGTTATCGACGCGACGCTACGCTCGTTCCAGATCGGCGCCGTGGCTGCGGTGCTGTCGACAATCTTTGCCACCATGGCCGCGCTTGCCACCACGCGCACCGCGTCCTATCCGGGCCTCACCTTCAAATATGCGGCGATCAACCAGCCGCTGATGGTGCCCGAGATCGTCACCGGCGTGGCGCTGCTGATCTTCTTCTCGCGCATCAAGATCTTCACCGGCTATTCCGGCATCGGCTATCTGATCGCCGCGCACACGGCGTTCTGCATCCCGTTCGCCTATCTGCCGATCCGGGCGCGGCTGGAAAACATGGACCTGACGCTGGAGCGCGCGGCCGCCGATCTGTACGCGACGCCTTGGAAGACCTTCCGCCGCATCACGCTGCCGCTTTTGTGGCCCGGCATACTGGCCGGACTGATGCTGGCCTTCGTCATCTCGCTCGATGACGTCGTCATCACCGAGTTTGTCAAATCGGGCGGCCAGGATACGCTGCCCACCTACATGCTCGGCCAGATCCGCCGCGGCATCACGCCTGAGATCAACGCGATATCGACCGCCTTCCTGCTGCTTTCGGTCGCGATCGTCACGTTGTTTTTCTTCGTCAGCAGGAAAAGAGACTGAACCGACAAATGGGAGCTAAAACCATGAACTGGAAAACAACGACAGCCGCCATCGGGTTGGCGCTGCTCGCAACGACGAGCCTGGCCCGCGCCGATGGCGAGCTGAACATCTACAATTGGGGCAACTATACCAGCCCCGACGTGATCAAAAAGTTCGAAGCCAAATACAACGTCAAGGTGACCATCACCGATTACGATTCCAACGATACGGCGCTCGCCAAGGTACGCCAGGGCGGCACCGGCTTCGACATCGCCGTTCCGTCGCAAACCTACGTGCCGATCTGGATCAAGGAGGGCCTCGTGCAGGAGACCGATCCGGGCAAGATGGAGAACTTCAAGAACGTGGCGCCGGAATGGGCCAATCCAGACTTCGACCCCGGCCGCAAATATTCCGTGCCGTGGGCGCTGGGCACCGTCGGTGTCGTCGTCAACACCGATGCCTACAAGGGACCAGCCGACAGCTGGGGCATCATCTTCAACACGCCGGACGAGCTGAAGGGCAAGACCAATGTCGTTCCCGAGATGAATGACGTTATCTTCGCGGCGATCAAATATGTCGGCGGCCAGCAGTGCACCGACGACAAGACGGTGCTGAAGAAGGTGCGCGACACGCTTGTCGCGGCCAAGCCGAACTGGATCGCCATGGAATACAACACCATCGAAAAGATGGGCGCCGGCGACTTCAAGGCGACCAGCGACTGGAACGGTTCGGCGCTGCGTCAGCGGCTGGCCAATCCGGCCATCCATTACAATTATCCGAAGGAAGGCTACGGCCTGTGGAGCGATAACGTCGTCGTTCTCAAGGAAGCCAAAAATGTCGAGAACGCCAAGCTGTTCCAGAACTTCATCATGGATCCGGAAAACGCGGCCGGCCTCTCGGCCTTCCATCGCTACGCAAACGCCATTACCGGCTCGGACAAGTACATGCCGGCCGATATGAAGGATGCCCCGGAAGTCGTCATTCCGGAGGCTGCGAAGGCACAAGGCGAATTCCAGAAGATGTGCGCGCCTGAGATCCAGGACATCTACACCAAGATCTGGACCGAACTGCAGAAATAACCGCAGCCTGACAGACCCGGCGGCCTGCGCCGCCGGGTCTTTTCTTTTCCGGAATGGCTTTCATGGACTCCTATCGCAACAGCGATCCGCGGCCGTCGATCATGCAGGGCTCGCCGCCTCAAATGGTGCTGCCGAAGCTCGACTGGGACCGGCCGCCATGGAATCGCTGGGCCTTCCAACACATCCGCGAATTCCTGCCGACCATCGAGGTCTGGCGCGGCAATGGCCATCGCCATCGTCTTGAGCGCGCAGAGACCGATCTCGACGCGCTGCCGGTGGAAGACAGCAAGGGCCGTCCGACGACGCTCGTTGGCCTGCTCGACGAGACCTACACGGACGGCTTCCTGGTGCTCAAAGACGGCAAGGTCGCCTATGAGCGCTATTTCAACGGCATGGCCGAGCGTACGCTGCATCTGTCGCAGTCGATGGCGAAGTCGGTAACAGGCACCGTGTTCGGTATTCTGGTTGGGCGCGGCTTGATCGACCCGGCCAAACCGGTGACCGCCTATCTGCCGGAGCTCGGCGCGACCGGCTGGGACGGCGCCAGCGTGCAGCATGTGCTGGATATGACCACCGGCGTGCGGTTTTCCGAGGAATACACCGACCGTTACTCCGACATCGGCCAGGTTGATGTCGCCACGGGCTGGAAGCCGGTGCCGCCGGACAGCGATCCGGATTTCCAATGGCCGCCGCATCTGTTCGAGTTGATCCAGCAGCTGAAGGACAAGGTGCGGCCGCATGGCGTCGCGTTCGAGTACCGCTCGATCGAGACCGACGTGCTTGCCTTCATCATGGAGCGGGTCACCGGTAAACGGCTGGCGCAGCTGGTGTCCGAGGAGCTGTGGCAAAAGCTCGGCGCCGACGAAAGCGCCTGCTTCACGGTCGACAGCGCCGGCTATGCGCTGGCCGATGGCGGCTTCAACGCGACGCTGCGCGATTACGCCCGCTTCGGCCAGCTGATCCTCGACAAGGGCCGCGGCATCGTGCCGGCCGACTGGATCGAGGCGACGCGCAACGGCAGGCATGGGCCGGACTTCAATCCGAGCCTGCCCGAAGGCAGCTATCGCAACCAGTTCTGGATCGAAAACCCGCGCTCACGCGCGCTGATGTGCCGGGGCGTGTTCGGGCAGATGATCCATATCGACTGGGACACCGGCATGGTCGTGGTCAAGCTTTCGACCTATCCGGATTTCAGCAATGTCGCCTATTCGGTGGCAACGCTGAAGGCGGTGCACACCATCGCCATGGCGCTTGGTTGACCCACAACAAATCACCCTCCGAGGAAACGTTCATGACCGGCAAGACCGCGTTCGAGACCCGCTACGGCTTCGCCCGCAATGAGGTGCTGCTCTCCAACTGGCGCGAAAGCCCGTTCAACCGCTGGTCATTCCAGAACCTTGGCGAACTGGTGCCGACCGCTCCCGTGGCGGCGACGCCGGGAAGCGTCGAAGCGCCGGTGCGGGACCTGAGCGGCCTGCTCGGCGAAAAGGTTTCGATCGCCAGCGCCCCGGAAACGGTGGCCGAATTCCTCACACGTTCGAGCAGCGACGCGCTGACGGTGATGAAGGCTGGCAAGGTCATCGGCGACTGGTTCGCGCCCAATATGGATTTCGGCGCCCGTCACATCATCTTTTCGATCAGCAAATCGGTCACCGCCATCATCGCCGGAATACTGGAAGGCGAGGGCGTGTTCGACCCGGAAGCGCCGGTGACCCAGTACATTCCGGAAGCCGCCGGCTCGGCCTATGCCGATGCAAGCTGCCGGCATGTGCTCGACATGAGCGTCAGCCTCGATTTCGAGGAGGCCTATCTCGATCCCGAAAGCGCCTTTGCCCGTTACCGCCGCGCGACGCTGTGGAATCCGGGCGGCGGCACTGAAAGCTTGCGCGAATTCATTCTGACCTTGCAGCGGCTCGAAGAACCGCATGGCAAAACCTTCCGCTACCGTTCGCCCAATTCCGATCTGCTCGGCCTGCTGCTCGAACGAGCTTCCGGCCAGCGCTTCCCCGACCTGATGCGCGAGAAACTGTGGCTGCCGCTGGGTGCTGTCAGCGAGGCTTCGATCGGCGTCGACATGGAAGGTACGGCGCGCACCGCCGGCGGCATTTCGGTGACGCCGCGCGACCTGGCGCGTATCGGCGAGATGATGCGGCAGGGCGGCACGGCCAATGGCCGGCGCATCGTGCCGGAAGGCTGGGTGCGCGATACGACCGTTGCCGGCGGCAGCGCGGAGGCCTGGCAGCGCGGCACGATGGTGCATCTGTTCCCGAAGGGCCGCTATCGCAACAAGTGGTACCAAACGGGTGCGGCAAACGGTGCTTTCTGCGGCATCGGCATCCATGGCCAATGGCTCTACGTCGATCCGAAGACGGAAGTGGTGATTGCAAAAATGGGGTCGCAGCCGGTGCCTGAAGATTATCCGCTCGAACGCGAGATCGTTGCCTTTTTCGAGGCGCTGAGCGGGATGGTCTGAGGACGAGCCAAGGCAAGGCGCTTTCCTGTGGACCTCTTTGACGCTTGAGAACACTGCGGTTGGCGTGACGGACATCAGCGCCTATGGTCGCCGCTCTTTGCGACAGGGACCAGCATGGCAGCAGACAGCAAACGCATCGCATCCATCATCGCGGCAGAGATCGGGGCGCGGCCGGAGCAAGCATCAGCAGCTATAGGGTTGCTCGATGAGGGCGCGACGGTGCCGTTTGTGGCGCGCTACCGCAAGGAGGTCACCGGCGGGCTCGATGACACCCAATTGCGCGACCTTGCCGAGCGATTGGCCTATCTGCGCGAACTCGATGCGCGCCGCGATACCATTCTCGGTTCGATCCGCGAGCAGGGCAAGCTGACCGAGGAACTTGAGGCCAAAATTGTGGCTGCCGCCACTAAGGCTGAACTGGAAGACATCTACCTGCCCTACAAGCCCAAGCGCCGCACCAAGGCCGAGATCGCCCGGGAGCGCGGGCTGGGGCCATTGGCGGAGGCTATTTTGGCCAACCGGTCGTTGGTGCCCGCCGAGGCGGCGCTGGCTTATGTGACCGAGGATTTGACCGACGCCAAGGCCGCACTGGAAGGCGCACGCGACATCCTGTCGGAACAGTTCGCGGAAAATGCCGATCTGGTCGGCAAGCTTCGCACCTACATGAAGGAGCGCGCTTTCATGCGTGCCCGTGTCGTCGACGGTAAGCAGGAGGCCGGGGCGAAATTCTCCGACTATTTCGAGCATGTCGAGCGCTGGGCCAATGTTCCGAGCCACCGTGCGCTGGCCATGCTGCGCGGCCGCAACGAAGAGGTGTTGTCGCTCGACATAGAGGTCGATGCCGACGATGCCTCGCCGGTGAAGCCGGTCGAGCGGATGATCGCCAATGCCTACGCCATCGGCGGCAGCCTGCCGGGCGACCGCTGGCTGATGGAAGTCGCCGGCTGGACCTGGCGGATCAAGCTTTCGCTGCACCTGACGCTCGATTTGATGCGTGACCTGCGCGAGCGGGCGGAGGAAGAGGCGATCCATGTCTTTGCACGCAACCTCAAGGATTTGCTGCTGGCAGCGCCCGCCGGATCGCGGCCGACCATGGGGCTCGATCCCGGCATCCGCACCGGCGTCAAGGTCGCGGTGGTAGATGGCACCGGCAAGGTGCTGGCGACGACGACGGTCTATCCATTTCCGCCGCGGAACGATGTGCGCGGCACGCAGGCGGAACTCGCCAAGCTCATCCGCCTGCACAAGGTCGAGCTGATCTCGATTGGCAACGGCACCGGCAGCCGCGAGACTGAAAAGCTGGTCGCCCACATGCTGTCCGACATGCCTTCGGATGGTGGGCCAAAGCCGCTCAAGGTGATCGTCAGCGAGGCCGGCGCCTCGGTCTATTCGGCCTCGGCGACAGCGGCGGCTGAGTTTCCCGGGCTCGACGTGTCGCTGCGCGGTGCGGTGTCGATCGCCAGGCGCCTGCAGGACCCGCTCGCCGAACTGGTCAAGATCGAGCCGAAATCGATCGGCGTTGGCCAGTACCAGCATGATGTCGACCAGTACCGGCTTGGCCGCTCGCTGGAGGCGGTGGTGGAGGACGCGGTGAATGCTGTCGGCGTCGATCTCAACACCGCCTCGGCGCCGCTTTTGGCCCGCGTGTCAGGCCTAGGCGCGTCGCTTGCCGATGCCATTGTCGCGCATCGCGATGCGACCGGGCCGTTCGCCAGCCGCAAGGAACTGCTCAAGGTGGCGCGGCTTGGACCGCGCGCGTTCGAACAATCCGCAGGCTTCCTGCGCATTGCCAATGGCAGCGAGCCGCTCGACGCCTCGTCGGTCCATCCGGAAGCCTATGGCGTGGCCAAGAAGATCGTCGCTGCCTGCGGCCGCGATGTGCGCTCGCTGATGGGCGACAGCGCAGCGCTCAAGGCGCTCGATCCGCGAGTCTTCGTCGACGAACGCTTCGGCCTGCCGACGGTGCGCGACATCATTGCCGAGCTGGAAAAGCCCGGCCGCGACCCGCGCCCCGGCTTCAAGACCGCAACCTTTGCCGATGGCATCGACGACATCAAGGATCTGAAGCCCGGCATGCTTCTGGAAGGCACCGTTACCAATGTCGCTGCCTTCGGCGCCTTCGTCGATATCGGCGTGCACCAGGACGGGCTGGTGCATGTCTCGCAACTGGCCGACCGTTTCATCAAGGACGCGCATGAGGTGGTGAAGGCCGGCAACGTGGTGAAGGTGCGGGTCGTCGATGTCGACATCAAGCGCAAGCGCATCGCGCTGTCCATGCGCAAGGACGGCGGCGAGGGCGGGACGCCGAAGGGGCCGCGCGACAATGGCGGCGGCAAGCCGGCGCAACCTTCGCCGATGCCGCAGCGTCAGCCGGTACGACCGGCACAGCAAGGCGCGTTTGGCGCAGCACTGGCCGATGCCTTGAAGCGGAAGTAGCCTCGAATGGTTCCTTGCAATCGCTAGAGCGTTATCTACCATCCTTGTGTGGAGATACGCGCGATATGGCAAGTTTCGAGAAAGTGAGTGTCCAAGAGTTGGGGCGTCTTTGGGACGAGGGCATGGCGAGTGGCAGTTCGGTCGATGGAGACCAGGCTTTCGCCCGGATCAACAGCAAGCTCGATGCGAAAGTTGCCGAACGCAAGTCGCAAAAACGCTGCGCTTCCAGCCGGAAACCGAGCCGATGAAGCGGAAGTAGCTACCAGGCCAGAACGGCCGGTTCCTTCTCAACCTGGCTCAGCAGCCAGTCGCGAAAGCTGACGACGGGCGGGTGGCCGCGCTTGTCGTTCGGGACGACGAGGTAGTAGGCGCTGCGGCTTTGCATCGGCTGTCCCGGCGCCGGCACGAGCTCACCGCGCTGCAATTCGCCGGCGATAAGAACTTGCGGCAGGAGCGCGACGCCAAGCCCCGCCATGCAGGCTTGGGCAACGGTGCCGAATTGCTCGAACTGCATGCCGGGTCCGATCGGTGCGCTCAAGCCCTGTTCCTCGAACCATTCGCCCCAGGCCCCGGGACGCGTCGCCATGTGCAGCAGCGGCAGGCGGCTGATGTCGGCCGCGGTGGTGATATCGCGGCTGGCAAGGAAGTCTGGCGAGACCACCGGCATTACGGTCTCGCGCATCAGAAGCGTGGAGTCGGCGTCCGGCCAGTCGGGCTGGCCATGATGGATGGCGGCGTCGAGCCGCTCGCGGGCGAAGTCGAAGCGGCCGATGCGGGTGACAAAGTTGATGGTGATGTCAGGGTTTTCTGCGACGAAATCCGGGATCAGCGGCATCAGCCAACGCGTGCCGAAGGTCGGCAGTATGGCGAGGTTCAGCATGCCGCTATGCCGATTGCTCATCAATCCGAGCGCCGCGTCGTGCAATTGCCCGAGTGCCGCCCGCACGGCTTCGGCATAGATTTCGCCCGCCGTGGACAGCCGAACATTGCGGCTGTCGCGCTCGAACAGCCGGCGGCCGAACTGTTCCTCCAGAAGGGCTATCTGGCGGCTGACGGCCCCTTGGGTCAAATTGAGTTCCTGGGCGGCAGCGGTGAAGGAGCCAAGGCGGGCCACGGCCTCGAAGGCGGCAAGGGCGCTGGTGCTGGGTAAAAGCCGGCGTTGGACGTTCATGATCCATTACTAAACCTCATTGATCTGTGATGCAATTTTGTTTGATTTTTCCGAAGCGGAGGTGGATAAGCCCGAGCACTTCAAGATTTGGGAGAGGGCGAAGCCATGGCCGCCGACAAGAACGCGTTCGTCTGGGAAGACCCCTTCCTGATCGAGAACCAGCTTTCCGAGGATGAGCGTATGGTGCGCGATGGCGCGGCCGCCTTTGCCGCCGACAAGCTCGCGCCGCGCATCGAGGAGGCCTATCTCGAGGAAAAGACCGATGCCGGCATCTTTCGCGAGATGGGCGAGGCCGGCCTGCTCGGCATCACCATCCCTGAGGAATATGGCGGGCTCGGCGCCAATTACGTCACCTACGGGTTGGTGGCGCGCGAGGTCGAGCGGGTCGATTCCGGCTACCGCTCGATGATGTCGGTGCAATCGTCGCTGGTGATGTACCCCATCCATGCCTATGGCACGGAAGAGCAGCGCAAGAGATACCTGCCGAAGCTGGCTTCGGGCGAATGGATCGGCTGTTTCGGCCTGACCGAGCCGGATGCCGGTTCCGATCCGGGCGGCATGAAGACGCGGGCCGAGAAGACGGCGAACGGCTACAAGATTTCCGGCTCGAAAATGTGGATATCCAACGCGCCGATCGCCGACGTGTTCGTGGTCTGGGCGAAGCTGAAGGGCGACAACGGCAAGGACGAAATCCGCGGTTTCGTGCTGGAGAAGGGCATGAAGAGGCTGTCGGCGCCGAAGATCGGCGGCAAGCTCAGCCTTAGGGCCTCGATCACCGGCGAGGTGGTGATGGAAGGCGTCGAGGTTGGCGAAGACGCGCTGCTGCCCAACGCCAGGGGCCTCGGCGGCCCATTCGGCTGCCTCAACCGGGCCCGCTACGGCATTTCCTGGGGCGCGATGGGCGCCGCCGAGGATTGCTGGCACCGGGCCCGGCAGTATGGACTCGACCGCAAGCAGTTCGGCAAGCCGCTCGCCGGCACGCAGCTGTTCCAGAAAAAGCTCGCCGACATGCAGACCGAGATCGCGCTGGGCCTGCAGGGCTCGCTGCGCGTCGGGCGGCTGATGGATGAAGGCAAGATGGCCCCGGAAATGATCTCGATCGTCAAGCGCAACAATTGCGGCAAGGCGCTCGACATCGCGCGCCAGGCCCGCGACATGCATGGCGGCAACGGCATCCAGATCGGCTACCACGTCATGCGCCATGCGCAGAACTTGGAGACGGTCAACACCTATGAAGGCACGCATGACGTGCATGCGCTGATTTTGGGACGGGCGCAGACGGGGATACAGGCGTTTTTCTAAGCTGTGCCGAATTCAAGTGAGGCCGGCCTGCAAATGGCCGATACCTGCGCTTCCGGTGCTCGCGTGCCAAAAGTACGCTCTGCTCCGGTTCTCGGTATCAGCCATTTTCGACTCGGCCTGACCTGAATCTCGACACAGCGTAGCCGGCTTCGGCTGCTTAATTTAGGTGCAGCGCAACATCTCTGCTTGGAGAATGGCCAATAGATGTGTCAGGGTTCGGCTGAAGAAACGCCGATCTCCGGGGCCCCATGGCAATACTGGCAGCCGTCTACCACCTGACCCATTACAAATATGACCGGCCGGTGGTTCTCGGGCCCCAGGTCATCAGGCTGCAGCCGGCACCGCATTCCCGCACCAAGGTGCTCAGCCATTCGCTGAAGGTCGGGCCGGCGAACCACTTCGTCAATCTGCAGCAGGACCCCTACGGCAATTTCCTGGCCCGCTTCGTCTTCCCGGAACCAGTGACGGAATTGAAGATCGAGGTCGACCTCGTCGCCGACATGACGGTCTACAATCCGTTCGATTTCTTCGTCGAGCCATCGGCCGAGACCTTCCCGTTCGAGTACCCCGAAGACATCAGGGACGATCTCGCCATCTACCGCACGCCGGAGCCGGCGGGGCCGCTGCTGTCGGCTTTCCTCGCAACCATCGACCGTAGCGCCACCAACACCGTCAATTTCGTCGTCGACCTCAATGCGCGGCTGCAGCGGGAGATCGCCTATATCGTGCGGATGGAAACCGGCGTGTTCTCGCCGGAGGAAACGCTGGCCGCGAAAAAGGGATCGTGCCGGGATTCGAGCTGGCTGCTGGTGCAAATTCTCAGGAATCTCGGCCTCGCCGCGCGTTTCGTCTCAGGCTATCTGATCCAGCTGAAGCCCGATCTGGTCGCGCTCGATGGCCCAGCCGGAACCGCCGTCGACTTCACCGACCTGCACGCCTGGTGCGAGGTCTATCTGCCGGGCGCCGGCTGGATCGGCTTCGATCCGACGTCCGGCCTGCTCACCGGCGAAAGCCATGTGCCGCTGGCGGCCACGCCGCATTTCCGCAACGCCGCGCCCATTTCCGGCATGGCGAGCTTTGCCAATGTCGAATTCGGCTTCGACATGCGTGTCGACCGCATCGCCGAACATCCGCGCATCACCAAGCCATTCTCGGACGAAAGCTGGCAGGCGCTGGATGCGCTGGGCAACAAGGTCGACGCCGCACTTCAAGCGGGTGATGTCAGGCTGACCATGGGCGGCGAGCCGACCTTTGTGTCGATCGACGATTTCGAGTCCGCCGAGTGGAACACCGCCGCCGTCGGCCCGACCAAGCGCGAAAAGGCCGATGCGCTGATCCGTAAATTGCGCGAACGCTTCGCGCCGGGCGGCTTCCTCCACTACGGCCAGGGCAAATGGTATCCGGGCGAAAGCCTGCCGCGCTGGACCTTTTCGCTCTATTGGCGCACCGACGGCCAGCCGGTGTGGAGCGATCCGTCGCTGATCGCACGCGAAAAGAGCGATGCAAAGGTGGGGCCGCTGCAGGCCGAGAGCTTGCTGACGGCAATCGCCGGCGAACTCGGCATCGACAAGGCGATGGTCAGCGAGGCCTATGAGGACCCGGCCGAATGGCTGCTGAAGGAAGGCAAGCTGCCCGACAATGTCGATCCGTCCAACTCCAAGCTGGAAGACCCGGAAGAGCGCAGCCGCATGGCGAAAGTGTTCGAGCGCGGGCTGACCAAGCCGTCGGGCTACGTGCTGCCGGTGCAGCGCTGGAACAGCCAGGCTTCGGACCCGCGCTGGCGCTCGGAGAAGTGGAAGACACGGCGCGGGCGGCTGTTCCTGGTGCCGGGCGATTCCCCTGTCGGTTACCGCCTGCCGCTGGGCACGCTGCCCTATGTGCCGCCGGCGCAGTTCCCCTATATTGTGCCGGTCGATCCGTCGCTGCCGCGTGGACCGCTGCCGGCGCGGGAAGCCATACTGCCAGAACCGGCTCCGGCCGAACAGGAAGGCGCCGACGAGATGGCGCGGCGCCAGCAGGCGGTATCGTTCACTGCGACGACCGGCCAGCAAGACCGGGTGGAGCAGGAGATCACCGAGATCGGCGGCGCGGTGCGTACAGCACTTTCGGTCGAGCCGCGCGACGGGCGGCTTTGCGTGTTCATGCCGCCGGTCGAGGCGCTGGAAGATTATCTCGAACTGGTCGCAGCCGCAGAAAACGCGGCCAAGGCGATCCGCCTTCCCGTGCATATCGAAGGCTATGGACCGCCGCACGATCCGCGCCTCAACGTCATCAGGGTGGCACCCGATCCCGGCGTCATCGAGGTCAACATCCATCCGGCTGCCAACTGGCAGGACTGCGTGGCGACGACGACGGCGATTTACGAGGAAGCACGGCAGACACGGCTTGGCGCCGACAAGTTCATGATCGATGGCCGCCACACCGGTACCGGCGGCGGCAACCATGTTGTGGTCGGCGGCGCAACGCCCAATGACAGCCCGTTCCTGCGCCGGCCCGATTTGTTGAAGAGCCTGGTGCTACAATGGCAGCGGCGCCCGTCGCTGTCTTATCTATTCTCCGGCCTGTTCATCGGCCCGACCAGCCAGGCGCCGCGCTTCGACGAGGCGCGGCATGACTCGCTTTACGAACTCGAGATCGCGATGGCGCAGGTGCCGCATCCCGACCAGGGCAACGCACCGCTGCCTTGGCTGGTGGACCGACTGTTCCGAAATCTGTTGACTGACGTCACCGGCAATACGCACCGCTCGGAAATCTGCATCGACAAGCTGTTTTCGCCCGATGGCCCGACCGGCCGGCTTGGGCTTGTCGAGTTCCGCGGTTTCGAGATGCCGCCCAATGCGCGCATGTCGCTGGCGCAGCAATTGCTGGTGCGCGCCATCATCGCCCGTGCGTGGAAGAACCCGCTTGATGGCCGCTTCGTGCGCTGGGGCACCTCGCTCCATGACCGTTTCATGCTGCCGCATTATGTCTGGGCGGATTTCCTCGACGTGCTCGACGACCTCAAGCTCAACGGTTTCGAATTCCGGCCGGAATGGTTCGATGCCCAGCTGGAGTTCCGCTTTCCGTTCTGCGGCGAAGTCCAGCATGCCGGCATCAAGCTGGAACTGCGGCAGGCGCTGGAGCCGTGGCATGTGATGGGTGAGCAAGGGGCCATCGGCGGCACCGTGCGCTTCGTCGATTCCTCGGTCGAACGGCTGCAGGTCAGGACCGAAGGCCTCAACCCGGAACGTCATGCCATTGTCTGCAATGGCCGAATCGTGCCGATGAAGGTCACCGACAATCGCGAGGTCGCGGTGGCCGGTGTGCGCTTCAAGGCCTGGCAGCCTTCGTCGGGCCTGCATCCGGCGCTGCCGGTCAACACGCCTTTGGTCTTCGACATTTACGACCGTTGGACGGGGCGGGCGGTGGGCGGCTGCGTCTACCATGTCGCGCATCCAGGTGGGCGCAGCTACGACACGTTCCCGGTCAACGGCAATGAGGCCGAGGCGAGGCGTCTCGCCCGCTTCGAGCCGCGCGGCCATACGCCGTCGGCCTATGTGCTGCGCAATGAAGAAGCCTCTGAAGACTTCCCCATGACCCTTGACCTCAGGCGGCCAGCAAGACTCTGATCAGCGATGGCAAAGGGGAATCAGAAAAAGGTCCGCGGCAAGCCGCTGAGGCACAGTCTGCTGGAGCACTACCAGCCGATTGACGGCGTCGTCGACGAGATGGTCGATGCTTCGGGCCATCCGCGTCCGGCCTGGGCGCCCTTCATCGAGGCGCTGGAGGAGCTGGGTCCCGAAAAGCTGGGCCAGCGCTTTGCCCGCGCCGACCAGTATCTGCGCGACGCCGGCGTTTATTATCGCGTCTACGACAAGGCCGGCGCCAACGAGCGCGAATGGCCACTGGCGCATATCCCGCTGCTGATCGAAGACAAGGAATGGGCAGGGATCAGCGCCGGTCTCGTCCAGCGGGCCGACCTTTTCGAGGAGATAGTCGCTGATATCTACGGGCCGAACCGGCTGATCGAGAAGGGAATCCTGCCGGCAGGCCTGATTGCGGCGAGCCCCGAATATTTGCGCCCCGTCGTCGGCACCATGCCGGCCAGCGGTCATTTCCTGCATTTTTGCGCCTTCGAGCTCGGCCGTGGGCCGGATGGAAGCTGGTGGGTGCTGGGCGACCGCACGCAGGCGCCGTCGGGCGCCGGCTTTGCGCTGGAAAACCGCGTCGCCACGACGCGGGCTTTGTCCGACATCTATGGCGAGATGCATGTGCATCGCCTGGCCGGTTTCTTCCGTCGCTTTCGCGATGCTCTGATCGGCATGGCGAAGGAGAATGACGGCCGCGTCGCCATTCTGACGCCGGGGCCGCTCAACGAGACGTATTACGAGCACGCCTATATCGCCCGCTATCTCGGCATCATGCTGCTCGAGGGCGAGGATCTGACCGTCGCCGGCGGCAAGCTGATGGTGCGCACGGTTTCGGGGCTGATGCCGATCAGCGTGCTGTGGCGGCGGCTCGATGCCGCCTTCGCCGATCCGCTGGAACTGCGGCCAGACTCGCATATCGGCACCCCGGGGCTGGTCGAGGCGATCCGCCGCGGCACGGTTTCGACGGTCAATGCGCTGGGTTCGGGCTTGATGGAAACCCGGGCGCTGCTCGCTTTCCTGCCGAAGATTTCGCGCGCATTGCGCGGCGAAGAACTTCTGTTGCCAAGCGTCGCCACCTGGTGGTGCGGGCAAGCAACCGAACGGGCCCATGTGCTTGCCAATATCGATCGCTTGGTGATCGGTCCGGCGCTGTCGACGCGGCTGGCCTTCGAGGATGACGGCCAGACCAGGCTCGGTTCGGCACTGACGCCGGAGGAACGCATCGCGCTGATTGCGCGCATCGAGAGCGATGGCAGCGGTTTCGTCGGCCAGGAAGCGGTGACGCTGTCGACGACGCCGGTCTATGTCGGCGGCTGGCTGGAACCGCGACCGGCAAGCCTGCGCGTCTATCTGGCGCGCACGCCCGATGGCTGGACGGTAATGCCGGGCGGTTTCGCCCGTGTCGGCCTTTCGCTCGACCCGACGGCTATCGCCATGCAGCGCGGCGGCCAGGCGGCCGACGTCTGGGTGGTCAGCGACCGGTCGGTCGAGCGCGAGACGCTGCTGCCGCAGGAGCATGACAGCTTTGTCCGCACCATGCCGGGCAGCCTGCCCAGCCGCGCGGCGGAAAACCTGACCTGGCTCGGCCGCTATATCGAGCGCTCGGAGGATACGGTTCGCATCCTGCGCGCCTATCATGTGCGGCTGGCCGAGACGTCCGATCCTGACATGCTGCTGCTCGCCGATATCAGGGACTATCTCGAACCCTTCGGCGTCGATCTCGAAGCGGCCATTCCGCCCGGATTGATCGGCACGCTGGACAGCGCCGTCTACAGCGCCGGACAGATCCGCGACCGCTTTTCGCCCGATGGCTGGCTGGCGCTGAAGGACCTGTCGAAGACCATTCATCAGTTCGCCACCACGGTGGCGCCGGGTGACGACGCGACACGGGCGATGACGGTCATGCTGCGCAAGCTCGCCGGTTTCTCTGGCCTGTTGCACGAGAATATGTACCGTTTCACCGGCTGGCGTTTCCTCGAGATCGGCCGGCGGATCGAGCGCGGCATCCAGATCGCCCGTACTCTAGCCCGACTGACAAGGTCCGGTGCGCCGGACGGCTCGCTCGACATGATGCTGGAGATCGGCGACAGCGTCATGACCCACCGCCGGCAATATCCGGTGCGGGCCGGACGGCGCACGGTGATCGACCTCTTGGCGCTCGACCCACTCAACCCGCGCTCGATCCTGTTCCAGCTCGAACGGCTGAAGGCGGAGATCGGCCTGTTGCCCTCGGTCGGCCCGGAGGGGCAGATGTCGCTAGCGGCCAAGGAAATCCTGCAGCTCAACACGGCAATTGCCGTCATGGAGCCATCGGAGATATCGGCGGAGGTGCTGGACGATCTCGCAACTGAGATCGGCAACCTCTACAGCAGCCTGGCTAAAGCGTATTTCGGTTAACATGCTGTACGATATCAGGCTTCATCTCAGCTACGATTATGACGCCGCGGCCGGCGGCAGCCGGCATCAAGTGCGTGTATTGCCGCCGACCATTGCCGGCGTTCAGCGCGTGATCGCGGCCTCGCTTTCGTTTGTGCCGACCCCATCGGAGCGCACGGATTTTGCCGATTTCTTCCGCAACAATGTCACCGCGATCGCCTTTCGCGACGTCCATGACGGGCTCGACATCAGAATGAGCGCGCGCGTGTCGGTGTCGCGGCCGGAGCCTGGGCTCGACGTGTCGCCCGATCTGCAGCGCCTGTGGGAAGAACTCGGCGCCGTACGGTCACTGGCGCCGGATGCACCGCATCACTTTCTCGCCGCCAGCGATCATGCCGGCATCGATGCGGCGATCACCGCCTATGCCCGCGACAGCGCCGGCGGCTCGACGGTCGGCATGGCCATCGATCTGTGCAACCGCATCCACCGCGACTTCACCTATGACGGGGAAGCGACCACGGTGCGTACCGGGGCCAGCGATGCCTTCCGTTTGAAGCGGGGCGTGTGCCAGGACTTCTCCCACATCATGATCGCCGGCCTGCGCGGGCTAGGTATTCCTGCGGGTTATGTCAGCGGCTTCCTGCGCACCATTCCACCGAAAGGGAAGCCGCGGCTCGAAGGCGCCGATGCCATGCATGCCTGGGTTAAGGTGTGGTGTGGGCGCGATGCCGGCTGGCAGGAATTCGACCCGACCAATGGCATGCGGGCCAGCAACGACCACATCACCGTTGGCTATGGCCGCGACTATTCCGACGTGGCTCCGATCGTCGGCGTGCTGAAAACCACCGGCGGCCAGGTCGGCGACCAGGCCGTCGACGTCATTCCGGTTGCGCTCGAGAAGGCCTGACAGCCTCGAAGCACAGCTTCTCAACAACGTCCATGCCCGTTATGCTCGGTCGAAACTTCGGGGAGGATCGGTCGGCAGGCATGCTGATGCGGAGTTCGGTATTGACGGCAATCAGTGTCATCATCCCGGCGCACAATGCGGCGGCAACCATAGCGGCCACGCTGGCCTCGCTTCGTTCCGAAGCCGAGGTTATCGGCGAGGTGCTGCTGGTCGACGATTCCTCCTCGGACGGGACGGCAGAAGCCGCGCTGAATGCCGCCACGCAATTCTCGTTGCCGTTGCGCGTGCTCATGAGCAACTGCCGGGACGCGGGCGGCTCCCGCAATGTGGCGCTGGCGCAGGCGCAATGCTCCTGGATCTACCTGATCGACGCCGACGACTTGCATCTGGAGGGCGGGCTGCGGTCGATGCTGGTCCGGGCGGGGGAGCAGCCGGCCGCCGACATGGTGATCGGCGCCTACCGTCGGCGCACCGATGGCGAGAACCGGAACCTCAAGCTTCCAGCCGGCTACATAGAAGACGGTATAGCCAATGCCTCGGCCTATCTGGAAGGTCACATTCGCTCGATCGCCGTGGGCAGTGCGCTGGTTTCCCGGCGCGTCGTCGGCGACACGCGCTTCCCGACCGGGCTTGCCTATGACGAGGACACGCTGTTCTGGTCCAGGCTGATGGGCAGGGCGTCGCTTGCCCTGATCGTGCATCCCGTCATGATCTACCACGTTTCGGCAGTGCGTTCCGATGATCGCTTCATCACCAGGCCGGTGCGCCGCTTTCTCGACTGGCGGCTGGCGCTGCGCGAGCTGACTGACTGTGGCATCCCACTATCGTCGCTAAAAACCAGGGAGGGGCTGGTCGCCCTCAAGATCGCCAGGGTTCACTATGCGCGCGGCGATCTGGAGACGGCGGCGCGGTTCCTGAGGATCGCGGCGGCGGCGCCGAAGGTGCGGTCGAACACCTGGCGTTGCAGGCGCTACCAGCTGAAGCTGGCGCTGCGGCGCTGGCTTTCCTCTCCGCGCGTCCAGTTGCAACGTGCCTGAATCAGCCCCGCCGCAGCTTGCCGTCATTGTCATCGGCTATCGCGCGCCGGCTCAAATCGTCGAGGCTGTGACATCCCTGCTGGATCAGAATGCGCCGCTCGAGATCATGGTGGTCAACTCGGGCGGAGGTGAGGTCCTGGCGCTGCTGACCGGCGCCGGGGTCAAGGTGCCAGTGATGGAGGTCGGTCGAAGGCTGTTTGTCGGCGCAGCCCGCAATCTCGGCATTGCGGCCACCAAAGGCCTTTCGTTGCCTTTCTTGCCGATGATTGCCTCGCCTGTTCGGGCTGGGCCGAGGCACGGATGCAGCGGCATCTGGCTGGCGACCGCGCCGTGGCGAGCGCGATGGTGAATAGCCATCCGCGCAATCTGATCGCCTGTGCGGCTCATCTGATCATGTTCATGCGACGGCTTCCCGGTCTGCCGTCGGATCGTGCCCTGCGTTACGGCGTGTCGTTCGATCGGCGGCTGTTCGATGAATATGGCTTGTTCGATGAAACCATGCCTGCTGCCGAAGACACCGAATTTCTGGGGCGGCTGCCGCAGGAACTGCAGCCGGTCTGGGAGCCTAAGGTGCAAACCGTTCATCGCAACGAAACCCGGCTGTCCAGATTGCTTGCCGATCAGTACAGGCGCGGCTGTCGCCGCGGCGATTACCTCGCAGCGTCCGCCCTGAACACTCCGTTTCGGTGTTTTCGCGACACGTTTCGCGATCGGCGGAATGCCCGCAAGCTGGCGAAGATCGGGCTTTCCGATCGGGATCGAACTTTCGCGATGATGTCGATGCCAATTGTCTGGCTTGCCCTGCTGGTCAAATCCGTGGGTGTCTATATTGGCGTGCGAAATCGCGTGAAAGCGGCAACAAGAAAATGATAACGAGCCAAATCAAGCCTCGACGCTTGCGACGGAGCCGACTGTTCTGGACGCGCCAGAGAACGGTCGCAGTTTTCAGCTATCGTTATGACGCGCATCTGGTTGCCGATCTGATCACCAATATCGATCCGGTCGTTGACGGCTGGATTGCCTATGACGATCGCGGGGCGACCGGCGTGTTCAGCAGCGAGCCGCAGCGGCGGCGGATCTTACTCGACGCAGCGCATGAAGCTGCCGCCGACTGGATCCTGGCTATTGATCCCGATGAGCGGCTGGAACGCGGTACCGCGGAGCGGATCGGACAGCTGACGGGGGATTACAGGCGCACGGCCTGGGGGTTCCGGCTCCGCGAATTGTATTCGCCGACCGAGTACCGGGTCGACGGGCTGTGGGCCGAAAAGTTCCAGTATCGTCTGTTCAGAGCCTACGATCCGGCGAAGTACCGACCAGAGGACCTGCACGGGCTCTGGTATCCTCCCGATCTTGGTTTCAAGGCCCGCAACAGCGGGCTCAACCTCTATCATTTAAAGATGATGGAGCCGAAGCGGCGGATCGCCCGCCGCAATCTCTACCACCACCTTGATCCAAAGGGGCTCCTGCAGGATGTGGGCTATGACTACCTTGCCGATGAGGCAGGGGCCGTGTTCGAACAGATTCCGCCCGGGCGCGACTACCATCCGCCTCACGTCGACGATGGCGGCCTCTGGATGGCCGTGCCGGCTGGTGCCACCATTGGTGGACCCGACCACATTCCATAGCAACGGGGTGGAACCAGCAGTCGGCTTGGCGCTTATCTACGAGAAAAATTTCGTGGAGCGGGCATGCTTGACAAATCTGGGACGCCATCCGGCCGGTCGGCTGCCGGACAGGGGGACGATGGAGCGCCGAAGAACGGCGCGCAGACCGCTGCCGAACAGGCCTCGCTCACCTATATCAGCGACAGCGAGCCGGGGATCCGGCGCCTGAAGGCGGGCGAAGGCTTTTCCTACAAGGGCGCGAAAGGACAGGCCGTCGGCGCGGCAGCCATTGCCCGCATCAAGGCGCTGGCCATTCCGCCGGCATGGACGGATGTGTGGATCTCGCCCGATCCCGCCGGCCACATCCAGGCGACCGGCCGCGACCAGCGCGGGCGCAAACAGTACCGCTACCATCCGCTGTGGGCCGCCGAGCGCGACGGCGCCAAATACTCCAGCCTTGTCGCCTTTGCCGAAAGCCTGCCGGAGCTTCGCCGCCGGATCGATGCCGATCTGCGCCGCCGTGGCCTGCCGGCCGAGCGCGTCGTGGCGGCAATTGTCTGGCTGCTCGACAACACGATGATCCGGGTCGGCAATGCCGCCTATGCCCGCGACAACAAGAGCTTTGGGCTGACGACGCTACGCGACCGCCACGTCGACATCAAGGGATCCAGCCTGCGCTTTGCCTTCAAGGGCAAGTCCGGCAAGGAATGGAAGTTGAAGCTGGTCGACCGCCGCATCGCCCGGGTCGTGCGCGGCGCGCAGGATATTCCGGGGCAGCAACTGTTCCAATATCTCGACGAGGACGGCGAGAGGCATGGAGTGCGCTCCGACGATGTCAACCGCTATATCCGCGACGCGATCGGCGCCAATTTCAGCTCCAAGCATTTCCGCACCTGGGGCGGCACCATCCATGCCGCGTCGCTGTTTGCGCGGACGGAGCTTCCCCAAAGCCAGGCGCAGACCAAGCGTGTGATGAACGCGGTCATCGACAAGGTGGCCGAGCGGCTCGGTAACACACGCGCCGTCTGCCGCAAATGCTACATCCATCCACAGGTTTTCGAAGCCTGGGTGGAAGGGCGGCTGCTTAGCGAAATGACCGAGGCCAACAAGCGCAAGCGATCGATAGACGGTCTCGATGATGAAGAGGCTCTTGTGCTGAGATGGTTGAAGGCAAGCGAAGGCTGACAAAATGGCGTAACTTTTTTGTCGACGCCATGTCGGCATAGGCCCTACTGTTTCGTCCTTTGAGACAGAAAAGGACCTCCCATGCTCTACGCTATCCTCTGCTATGCCTCCGAAGATGTCGTCTCCTCCTGGAGCAAGGCACAGGATGACGAGGTCATGGCAAAGCTCATGCATGTGCAGGAAAAATACGCTCAAGCCGGCCGGCTTGGGCCGGTGGCGCGGCTTTTGCCCACCACCGCCGCGACGACGCTGCGCAAGGTCAAGGGCGAATCGGTCGTCATCGACGGCCCGTTTGCCGAGACCAAGGAACAGTTCCTCGGCTTCTACACGCTGGAATGCGCCGATCTCGACGAGGCCGTCGAGTTCGCGCGCGAGCTTTCCGAGGTTAATCCCAGCGGCGGATCCTATGAGATCCGACCGGTTTCCGTCTTCAACCCAACCAGAGTAGCCACATGACAGACCTCGCCTGGATAAGCTCGGCGATCAGCGCTGCCCGCCCGCAGGCTATGGGTGCGCTGCTGCGCTATTTCCGCAATCTCGATACGGCGGAGGAAGCTTTCCAGGACGCGTGTCTGAGGGCACTCAAGAACTGGCCGCAGAACGGGCCGCCGCGCGATCCTGCGGCCTGGCTGATCTTTGTCGGCCGCAATACCGGCATCGACGCGGTGCGCAAGCGCGCCAAGCAGGCGCCGATGCCGGAAGAGGACCAGATCTCGGACCTCGAAGATGCCGAGAGCGATATCGCCGAACGGCTGGACGGCGCCCACTACCGCGACGACATATTGCGGCTCTTGTTCATCTGCTGCCATCCGGATCTGCCGCCTACGCAGCAGATCGCGGTGGCGTTGCGCATCGTCTCCGGTCTCACCGTCAAACAGATCGCGCGTGCGTTCCTGGTCGGCGAAAGCGCCATGGAACAGCGCATCACGCGCGCCAAGGCGCGCATTGCAGATGCCGGCGTGCCGTTCGAGACGCCCGGCGCGGTCGAGCGCTCGGAGCGGCTCGCCGCCGTCGCCGCCATGGTCTATCTGATCTTCAACGAAGGTTATTCCACCAACAGCGGCGAGGCGCCGGCGCGTGCGCCGCTTTGCGAGGAAGCGATCCGGCTGGCTCGCCTGTTGCTGCGGCTGTTCCAGACCGAGCCGGAGATCATGGGCCTGACGGCATTGCTTTTGCTGCAGCATGCGCGCGCGCCGGCCCGCTTCGACGAGAATGGCGAGATCGTGCTGCTCGACGACCAGGACCGCTCGCTGTGGAGCCGCAAGATGATCGACGAAGGCCTGGCGCTGGTCGACAAGGCCCTGCGCCACCAGAAGCCCGGACCCTACCAGGTGCAGGCGGCGATCGCCGCCCTTCATGCGCGGGCGGCAACCCCCGAGGAGACCGACTGGACAGAGATCGACCTGCTCTACAGCCTGCTGGAGGCGATGCAACCTTCGCCGGTGGTGACGCTGAACCGTGCCGTTGCGGTCGCCAAGGTGCGCGGGCCGGAAGCTGCCCTTGCCATGATAGAGCCGCTAGGCGAGAGGCTGTCCGGCTATTTCCACTTCTTCGGCCTCAAGGGCGGTCTGTTGATGCAGCTCGGCCGTGGCGAAGAGGCGCGTGTCGCCTTCGATCGCGCCATTGCGTTGGCCAACACGGCAGCGGAAGCCGCCCATATCCGCATGCATATCGACCGGCTGATGCGAGACGGAGCCGTGAAGGCGCCGGCGAAGACAGCGCACTAAGCCTATTTCTCCTCTGGCTCAATCGTGCAATCCCGGCTTGGACCATGCCGGGGTGGCGATTTTCCCCTGAACCGAGTAATGGCACGCCATGACAGCGCCTGCGGCATGCGGGCGATAATGGCGCCAAGGCTCGACCGCCGCCCTATGATGGCGAGCGGATCTGAAAGGGATGAAAATGACGATAGCGAAGGAAACGGCCGAACTTCTGGCGAAACTGGGTGTGGCCAAGGACGCGCTGACCGGCGGCGACCTCGTCGTGCGCAGTCCGGTGACGGGTGAACAGATCGCGGCGCTGAAGACGATTTCGCCGGCCGATGCGGCCAAGACCATCGATGCCGCGCACACGGCGTTCCAGGTTTGGCGGATGGTGCCGGGTCCCCGGCGCGGCGAACTGGTGCGGCTGCTCGGCGAGGAGTTGCGCGCGCACAAAACCGAGCTTGGCCGGCTGGTGTCGGTCGAGGTCGGCAAGATCCCGTCGGAAGGCCTCGGCGAAGTCCAGGAAATGATCGACATCTGCGATTTCGCCGTCGGCCTTTCCCGCCAGCTCTACGGTCTGACTATCGCCACCGAGCGTCCGGGACATCGCATGATGGAGACCTGGCATCCGCTCGGCGTCGTCGGCGTCATTTCGGCCTTCAACTTCCCGGTCGCGGTGTGGTCGTGGAACGCGGCGCTGGCGCTGGTCTGCGGCGATGCCGTGGTGTGGAAGCCCTCGGAAAAGACGCCGCTGACGGCGCTCGCCTGCGAGGCGATTTTTGCCGGCGCGGTCAAGCGCTTCGGCGCGGATGCGCCGCAGGGCCTGGCACCGGTGCTGATTGGCGACCGCTCCGTCGGCGAGATCCTGGTCGACCACCCGAAGGTGGCGCTGGTTTCTGCCACCGGCTCGACCCGCATGGGCCGGGATGTCGGCCCGCGGCTGGCCAAGCGCTTTGCGCGCGCCGTGCTCGAGCTCGGCGGCAACAATGCCGGCATCGTCTGCCCGACCGCCGATCTCGACATGGCGCTGCGCGCCATCGCCTTTGGCGCCATGGGCACCGCGGGCCAGCGCTGCACGACGCTGCGGCGCCTGTTCGTGCATGACAGCGTCTATGACGCGCTGCTGCCGCGGCTGAAGAAGGCCTATGAGAGCGTCTCGGTGGGCAATCCGCTGGAGACGTCTTCGCTCGTCGGGCCGCTGATCGACAAGGCGGCCTTCGACGCCATGCAGAAGGCGCTCAAGGAAGCCACCGCTCACGGTGGCAAGCTGACCGGCGGTTCGCGGGTCGAGAATGGCCATCCCGATGCTTATTACGTGCATCCGGCGCTGGTCGAAATGCCGAAGCAGGTGGCTCCCGTCACCGAAGAAACCTTCGCGCCGATCCTCTACGTGATGAAATATTCCGATTTCGATGCCGTGCTCGACGAGCACAATGCGGTCGGCGCCGGACTGTCGTCGTCGATCTTCACCCGCGACCTGCAGGAATCCGAGCGCTTCCTCGGCGTCGATGGTTCGGATTGCGGCATCGCCAACGTCAACATCGGCACGTCGGGCGCCGAGATCGGCGGCGCCTTCGGCGGCGAGAAGGAAACCGGCGGCGGGCGCGAGAGCGGCTCCGATGCCTGGAAGGCCTATATGCGCCGCGCCACCAACACGGTGAACTATTCCAAGGCGCTGCCGCTGGCGCAGGGCGTGTCATTCGACATCGATTGAGATGCTGCGCCCGGCTTTTGACCAGTTGATCCACCCGAACCCGTCGGGCGGATCGCTGCCGCTCGCGCGGATCGTTCCGCTTTCAGGCTTCGCCCCCGCTGTCCAGATGTCCGTATCCCGACGGCGGAAAGGCCACCTCGGCCCTGCGCCCGGACGGGTCCTCGCGGTCGGCACGATCGGCTGCGCAACAGCGTCTGCGCCGAACGTTCAGCCAGCGTGCGGCGACGCCGGTCGGCAGGCTTCGAACGCGGCATCGATGACGGCAAGTTTGGCGGCCTGCACGGTCATGTATTCCTGGTAGAAGCTGTTCGAGACCCACATTACGGAATGCCCGCGCCGGCCCAGCCAGCCGACGCTGCCGAGCTTTTCGGCGTCGCGCAATTTGCGCGCAAGATGGGTGCGCGAGAGTTTTAGCCAACTGGCGAATTCGCCGATCGAAACCACGCTGGTCGGGATCCGGTCGAGGGCGGCATTGTCGGGATCGATGCCGGACATCAGCCAATCCATGACGATGCCGCCATTGTTGAGCCAGATGAACAGCGAAAACGTCTGCTTGGGCTCACGCACAGGGTTGGAGGAGAGCAGGCCTTCCGCCACCAGCGGCTGCAGCCTGGAAATCATGCCGTGCTGCTCGAGAAACGCGGCGAGGCGGTTGCCGCCGTCGAGACCGTCGAGCGTGCGCAGATGCGCAACCACCCAGCCGTCGAATTCCTTCAGCGTCGCTGCCGTCACCTGAAAGGGATGGGCTCGTCCGTCACCGGTGTGCGGCAGGTATTCGATGATGTGATAGTACAGCATCTCCTTGATGAAGGCTTCGGCCGTGTTGCGGCTAGCGACGGAATAGTGAAGCACGGCATCGATGAAGCGGGCCAGTGTGAGTTCCGTGCGGGGATCGCGCGGGTCGCGGGCGAAATGCAGGGCTAGGCCAGTGTGAGCCAGCAACCAGCGCTGTTGCGTGGCGAACACGGCGGCCAGGCGTGGGCTCGTTTCATAGATATGCAGCAACGCCTTCGACTGCGCCTCGACATGACGGTGCAGCGCCGGATGGCCGGCAATATATTCGAAATTCAGCGCCATCCTCCTCGTCCTCCGGCCAGCCCCCCGGCAGCGAAGACGTGCAATCACATTTCCAGCCTTAGCCGCCCGTGTCCAGCCATGCCAACCCGGACAAAAGGCCTAGAGCGAGCCAGGGCTATCGTTCCGGCTATTACGGCCGCAACCGCGAGGTGATGGAGAGCCATCGCGTCCTAGCCACGAAGACCACATCGTGGCAAACTTCTTGTTAACCACATGCTCGGTGAAAATATCGGATTAACCCCAGATGCCACTATCGAGGTTATGTTCCGTACCTTAGCGTTCAATATGAGTTCAAGGGATGTGTGGATTCGGGGGTTATTTCGGGTCAATCCGGGATGCGGAAGCTTTGCTCACGCACATGGTAGCCGCAATTGCCCATCGTGGGCCGGATGAGCAAGGGAAATTCGTAGCACCCGATGCCGGGCTCGGGCATGCGCGGCTGTCGGTGATCGGCATCGGAGATGGCCAGCAACCGATGTCCGACGAGGCCGGCAATTTGACGATTGCGTTCAACGGCGAGATTTTCAACTACATAGAACTGCGCGAAGGGCTGATCGCCAAGGGCCGACACTTTCGGACCTCGAGCGACACAGAGGTCATCCTTCAGCTCTATGAGGAGATGGGCGAAGACTGCTTGTCTCTCCTGAACGGTGATTTCGCCTTGGCGATATGGGACAATCGGCAGCGACGAATGGTGCTTGCACGAGACCGCATGGGTGTCCGGCCGCTGTTCTACACAACTAAGGACGGGGTGCTTTACTTTGCCTCGGAGATCAAAGCCCTGCTGAAGGTCCCGGGCGTCTCCGCTGAAATTGATCCGATTGCGCTGGATCAGATCTTTACGCTGTGGGCGCCGATCGCTCCGCGCACGGCGTTCCGCAATATCCACGAGTTGGAACCGGCAAGTGTGATGATCGCGGCGCAGGGGCAGGTCACGGTCAAACGGTACTGGCACCTGGACTATCCGCATCGTGATGAGCCGTCGAAGATCACGAACGAGGACCACGCGGCAGAGGAATTGCAAGCCCTTCTGACCGATGCGGTGAGGCTTCGCATGCGGGCCGACGTGCCGGTCGGTTCCTATCTTTCCGGAGGGCTCGATTCGTCGCTTGTTTCGGCGCTTGCCGCCGGCATGACTCCTCGGAGACTGGAGACATTTTCCGTAACCTTCGACAGCGCCGAGCATGACGAAAGCGCCTTTCAGACCGAAATGGCCTCGGCGCTCGGCACGCGCCACCACGCCATAGAATGCGGCGCCCGCGATATCGCCAGCGTCTTTCCTGAGGTCATCCGCTTTGCCGAGCGGCCGATCATCCGCACGGCGCCAGCGCCACTCTACAAATTGTCCGCGCTGGTTCGCCAGGCCGGCCTGAAGGTGGTGCTGACGGGTGAAGGCGCCGACGAGGTCTTCGCCGGCTACGACGTCTTCAAGGAGGCGCGTGTCCGCCGGTTCTGCGGGCGGCAGCCCACATCGCGCATAAGGCCGCAGCTGTTCCGCCGGCTTTACCCGTATCTGCCGGGCCTGCAACAGCAATCGGTGGAGTATCTGGCTGCCTTCTTCGGTACCAGCAACGCTGCCCTCGACGATCCGCTGTTCTCGCATCGGCCACGCTTCAAGACCACGGCGGCGGCGAAAATCTTCTTTTCCGGCGACCTGCGCGCGACGTTGAAGGGTTATGACGCAGCTGAAGAGCTGACCAGCCGCCTACCCGAGGCGTTTTCCCTATGGCATCCGCTGCATCAGGCGCAATATCTCGAAACCCGCTTCCTCCTGCCCGGCTACATCCTCTCCAGCCAAGGCGATCGGATGGCCATGGCGCACGGCATCGAAGGGCGGTTTCCTTTCCTGGATCATCGCGTGGTAGAGTTCGCGGCAAGACTTCCGCCGGAGATGAAACTGAAAGGCTTGATGGAGAAGCACATATTGCGCAAGGTGGCCAGGCACCACCTTCCGGCGGCGATCGGTAAACGCACCAAGCAACCTTACCGCGCCCCGGAGGCCCGCTCCTTCGTCGGGGCGGAGGAACTAGACTATGTTCGTGACTGCCTGGGCGAGGCGAGCATTACCGCCGGCGGCCTGTTCAACGCCAAGGCGGTGGCCAAGCTCCACGAGAAATGCCGCATGGAGACCGCGACCGGATTTCGCGACAACGCCGCCTTCGTCGGCATTCTGTCGACGCAGCTGTGGCAGAAGAATTTCGCCGGCCAAGCGGTCGGCGCGGCAAGAGCGGCCTGAGACGGCGAGGAAAAGGAAAGACATGATGACGGCAATCAAGGACAGGGTCAGAAGCTTTATCGTCGACAACTTCCTGTTCGGCGACACCTCCTACAAACTGTCGGATTCAGCCTCGCTGATCGAGAACGACATTATCGACTCGACTGCGGTACTTGAGCTGGTGGCCTTCATCGAGGACAATTTCGGCATCGCGATGGTGGATGCCGACATCGTTCCGGCCAACCTGGACTCGCTTGACCGCATCTCGTCCTTCATCGAGGCGAGAGCACAAACGCTGGCAGCGTAAGCGCCAACGGCGAGGAACGTCCCGTGCGGATCGAGCATTTTCTGGTGGCGAAGGCTGCTGCCCACCCGGCCAAGACGGCATTGGTCACCAAGGGCAAAAGGCTGAGCTACGAAGAACTCGACGACCTTTCGAGCCGGCTGGCCACCGCTCTCTTCATGAATGGGATCAGGCGCGACGACCGCGTTCTGATCTTCATGGACAATTGCTGGGAGGCCGCCGTATCGATCTTTGCCGCACTCAAGGCAGGTGCGACCTTCAGTCCGGTCAACCCCTCCACAAAGGCCGACAAGCTCGGTTACGTCATCGCCGATTGCGACGCCAGGGCGGTCCTGACGCAGGCGAAGCTGATGCCCGTGGTCACCGAAGCCTGCGCATCGCAAGGCAAGCCCGGCATCTTCGTGGCTTCCACCCCTGGGGCCGATGGGCAATGCCCGGCAGGGGCCGCGTCCCTGACTGACTGCCTGACGTTCGATGGCGCGGAGGTAAACCATCGCGGCATCGACGTCGACCTTGCGATGCTGATCTACACGTCAGGTTCGACCGGCCGGCCCAAGGGTGTGATGATGACGCATCGCAATTGCGACGCCGCCGCGGGGTCGATCGCCACCTATCTGCGCAACGCGCCGGACGACATCATCCTGAACGTCCTCCCGCTTGCCTTCGACTATGGCCTCTACCAGTTGCTGATGGCAGTCAGGCTCGGGGCCACGCTGGTGCTCGAGAAGTCCTTCGCCTTCCCGCACGAGATCTTCGAACGCATCCGCAAAGAGGGCGTCACCGGCCTTCCGCTGGTGCCTACCATGGCGGCGATGATCCTGCAGATGCGTGATCTGGCGCCGGGTTTCTTGCCCAGCCTCCGCTATATTTCCAACACCGCGGCCGCCTTGCCGCCAGCCCACATAGAACGCCTGCGCTCGCTGCTGCCCGGCGTCCGGATCTATTCGATGTATGGACTGACCGAATGCAAGCGCTGCACCTATTTGCCACCCGAGGAACTTGACCGCCGGCCAGGGTCGGTCGGCATAGCCATCCCCAACACGGAAGCCTTTGTCGTCGACGACCTTGGACAACGCGTGCCGGCGGGCGTGGCGGGTGAGCTCGTCATCCGCGGTCCGCACGTCATGCAGGGCTATTGGCGCAACCAGGCCGCGACGGAACGAGCGCTCCGGCCGGGGCCTAACCCTTGGGAAAAGGTGCTCTATACGGGCGACCTGTTCCAGACCGACGAGGACGGCTTTCTCTATTTTGTCGGGCGTAAGGACGACATCATCAAGACGCGTGGCGAGAAGGTCGCCCCCAAGGAAGTGGAGGCCGTGCTCCACGCCCATCCAGGTATCGCGGAAGCGGTGGTCGTCGGCGTGCCGGATCCGGTGCTGGGGCATGCGATCGGCGCGCTCGTCGTGCGGTCCGACCCGGCGCTTGGCGGAAAGGACATCATTCGTCACTGCGCGCGCCACCTGGAGGATTTCATGGTCCCCAAAATCATAGAGTTCCGCAGCGAATTGCCGAAGACGGAGTCGGGCAAGGTCAGCCGCCGGCTCGCGGCTGAGATGATGGAGGCCGAGCAATGAACATCGGCTCAACCCAGGATGCGCCGGCCCTCACCCAAGCCCTGGCCATCGATCCCGCCGCGGAAACGGACAGGATCGTGGCGGCCCTGCGCGAGCAGTTGCGCGGCATTCGCAAACGCGGCCTCGTGCTTGGTCTTTCGGGCGGTATAGATTCCAGCGTTTCGGCTGCATTGGCCGCGCGGGCCGTCGGCCACCAGAATGTGCTGTGCGTCCTCATGCCGGAAAGCGATTCCGACCCCGAAAGCCTGCGGCTCGGCCATCTGGTCGCCGACACTTTCGGCGTCGAGGCCGTTGTGGAGGATATCGGGCCGACCCTGCGGGCAATGGGCTGCTATGAACGCCGCGACGCCTTCATCCGCGAATTGGTCCCGGACTATGGCAAGGGCTGGGCCTCGAAGATCGTGATCGCGAACGTGCTCGAAGGCGAGGGCTACAACATCTCGTCGCTGGTGGTGCAGGACCCGCAAGGCAAGCAGACGAAACTGCGGATGCCGGTGGCAGTCTATCTCGGCATCGTTGCCGCCACCAACATGAAGCAGCGCACCCGCAAGCAGCTCGAATATTATCATGCCGACCGGCTGAACTTCGCCGTGCTCGGCACACCGAACCGGCTGGAATACGACCAGGGGTTCTTCGTCAAGAACGGCGACGGCGCCGCCGACGTCAAGCCGATCGCGCATCTCTACAAGACGCAGGTCTATGCGCTAGCCGCCTATCTCGGCATTCCGGAAGAGGTCCGCAACCGGCCGCCGACCACCGACACCTACTCGCTGGCGCAGACGCAGGAAGAATTCTACTTCTCCCTGCCTTACGATCGGATGGATCTGTGTCTCTACGGCCTCAACAACGGCGTGTCCGCCGAGGTGGTAGGGCAAGCGGCGGGATTGGCCGCCTCACAGATCGAACGCGTCTGGGCCGACATCGCCGCCAAGCGAAAGGCGACGCGCTATCTGCACCTGCGCCCGCAGCTCGTTGACGGCGTGGACGAAGTCGGCTCCTGACCTGATGCATTATGCCATTCCGGACGGAAACCGCGCACCCTTTCCTGGAATTGCTCTAGGCGGAACGCTTCAGGTGAAGCGGCCGCCGATCAACTGGCTCCACTGCTCGCCCGCAAGCCCGTTCAGAAAGACCTGCGCGTTCTTCATGACATCCAGAAGCTCGGGATCGCGTGAATGCACGACGGTCGAGGCGACCGGTATGAAGGCTATGCGTCTTACAAGCATGGCCTCCAGAAGCGCGGGCTGGACGCGGCCGCGCAAGCCGGAGACACCGCGCCGGGCGGCATGCTCGACCAGGCAATCGATCACCGGCCCGGCCTGGCCGGGAAGAGCGAGGACCTGCAGCACGCGGCCGATCCCGTCCGGTCGAGCGTAGTAGGCGAAAGCGCCGACATTGGCGCCGTTCGGCGATGCCACCGACACGCAGACAAGCTCTCCGAAATCCGGCTTTTGCGCCGCATCGCCCAGAATATGGTTGAGCTGACCTTCCGCCCACTGCGGACGTAGCGGAAACTGGGCGCAAAGCGGCTCCAGCAGCCCCGCAAAGCTGCCGCTGTCGATCTCGGAGGTCCGAAATGCCCCCCGGCTCGATGCGTTGGCGACGACGCCGGTCCAGCGTCGTTGACTGCCCTTCATTTTGCGAAGGTAGAGCCGGTCGACGATCCGGGCGAGCGGGTTGAACATCCAGGCAAGCTTCATGTGATTGGCAAAAAGGCTGAGCATGAAGGTCGCCGGCCGCATCACGCGAACCCAGTCAAGGCTGTATTGCGGCAGCACAACGCCGCGAAGCCGCGTCCACAATTTCACGGACGTATCATTGGCGGTTTCGCTGAAGGAGATGTCCTGCGGACCATCGAGGAAGGCCTTCAACAGGCGGGCACCGGCCATCGGATCGGTCTCGTGATCCTCGACCATCAGCGAGCTGCAGATGGCAGCGTAGAGCTGCCGGCCGTTGAATTTCATTGGCAGCGCATGAACGCCGACGAACCCGGAAACCTGGCCGGCGTCATTGACATGGACAAGCGAACGGAGCCCGCTGCCCCAGTCGGGTGCGTCCAGATAAAACCGCCTCATGTAATCGACGAGGGAGGCCGGCGCTGGCCCCCGCTTCTTGCGCAGCATGCGTTGAAACATGCCCGCGACGGCCGCAAGGTCGGCCTGATCGAGGGCGCGGACGACGCTCACGCCGGGCTCCCGGTTCCGGGAACCCGGCCACCATGTTTGCGCGCCATGGCGACACGGGGCTGGCCGTCGGCCGTCACGGCAAAGGTTGGGGTTTCGTAGGATTTCGTTCTCGATAAAAGGGTTGCTATCTGCCGATCTTGACCTTCGCCGAACTCAAATAGCAGCCATCCGCCTGGCTTGAGGAAAGCTGCGGCATCCCGGACCAGCCTTTGGAGGATCGAAATACCGTAAGGGCCGCCGTCGAAAGCTTCCCGAGGTTCGTTCTCCAACAGATGCGCGCTTTCGCTATCGAGACGGGATGAGGAAATATAGGGCGGGTTGCACACAACCATGTCGGCAGCGCCGCGGAGGCCGTCACCCTCGATCGCGGCAAATAGGTCGCCTTGCCGGACCTTGATCCTGTCCTGCAGGGCGAGGCGCACAACATTGCGGCGGGCAAGCGAAACCGTGCTGTCGGTCAGGTCCGCCGCCCATGCCCGAGCCCGAGGACATTCGCTGACGATGCCCACGGCAAGATTGCCGCTGCCGCAGCACATGTCGATCAGGATCGTTTCGTGCGCCTGTTCGCCAAGAATGGCCGCGGCCGTCCGGCCAAGCAGTTCCGTTTCGGCTCGCGGCACCAGGACGTCAGGCGCGAGTTCCAGCTCAACCCGCATGAAGCGGTGCAATCGCGGCCAATTGCGATCGTTTGCACGGCCGGCAGGAAGGCTGTGATGCTGCGGCAAGGAAAATCCCTATCCTGAGGATAAAACGCGGGTTCCCTGTTGTTACCAACTCCGGGTAAATTGATGTTAAAGATCATGATTGGATTGGGAGTAACCGGCCTATGTTGGCGGCGTCCTGTCCCATCAATGGCGAATTCCTGTGCCGCCGCAAGCCGATCCATGCGCTAATTCAGAGCAACGCCTCGTACCGGTCTCCGATCTTTTCAATTTCGAAATCCGCCGCCCTGCTTTTCAGGATCGCGGCGGTTGTCGGCTGGTCGAGCATTCCGGCCATCGCCACTGCTAGGGCCGCGGCATCGCCGACCGGCACCAGGGCGCCGAAGCGGCCGTCATCAAGTATTTCGCGCGGGCCGTGCGGCGCGTCCGTGGAGACCACCGGAATCCCCGCTGCCATGGCCTCGACCAGAACATTGCCGAAGCCCTCGCTGGTCGATGATAGGACGAACAAGTCAGCTACGGCGTAGCACGCCGCCGGATCATTGACATAGCCCGCAAACAGAACGTCTGCGCCGATACCGGATTCTTCGGCATAGGCGCGCAGCTCGTCGGCCAGCGGACCCTCGCCGAAGATGACAAGCCGGGCCCGGCGGCCGGCGCGCAGCACAGCGAAGGCCCGCAGCAACGTCCAATGATCCTTAACGGGCACCAGGCGTCCGGCGGTGATGATGATGGGGCCGTCGCCCATCGCCGCGAGCTCTGCCTGCCAGGCGTAGGAGCGTTGCTGGGATGCCGCAGCCGGCGGCAGCGGGTTGTTGATGACCACGACCTTGGATTTCGGGAAGCCTCGGGCCACAAGATCGCCGCCGACACCCTCAGAAACCGCGATGGCCCTGGTGGCGCGGGCCGCAACCAGGGCCGAAAGCCAGACCGCCATTTTCGCGCCAAGGCTGCCGGAAGGCAGTGAGGCGGCGGCGTGGAAACTCGGGAAGAACCGCGCCCTGCTTCGCGCGAGGGAAAGCGCCAGCGCCACGACCAGATTGGCGAATTCCGGGGCGCTGTAGATCGCGTCGGGAGAAAGGCGGCCAAGCAGGCCCGCGCTTCGCACGATGCCTTTCAATGTCGCCCACTTGCCATAACCCTCGCCGCGAATGGGGAGGCCGAAATCGACCAGATGCACGGCAGGCGAAAGCAGGGCGGCATTGGGCCCCTGCGCGTTCCAGGTAAAAAGCGTGACGTTGTGGCCGCGCCATGCCAGCTCGTTCGCCATCAGGACGAATACACGCTCGGCGCCGCCGCCCCTGAGGCTGGCAATGTGAAAGACAATCCGCTTCGCCATTTCAGGCGCGGCTGGCAATGACATCCGGGCGGTTCGGCGGAAGCCGCATGTCGCGCACGATACCCAGGGTAATGGCGAGCAACATGCCGAGGATCATGCCGCCAATGGCCCCCAGGCCGATCATCACGACGGTGCGCGGGGGCCATGAACGGCCCTTTGGCGGCACTGCGGTGGAAATCACCTGCACATTGGTGCTGTCGATCTGTTCGCGCTCGGTTATCTGGCGTGCCCGCGACAGGAAGCTCTCATAGATAGCCGTCTTCGACGCGGCGTCACGTTCAAGCTCACGCAAGGCGACCTCGGAATCGCTATCCGAGAACACGTTGCCCTTCAAGTCATTCATCTTGGCATTGAGGGAGGCCGACGAGGTTTTGGCGGCATCGAGATTGACCTTCGCCAGGCGCAGGGTGCGCGCGTATTCGGCGCTGAGTTGCGCGCTGACCGTGTTGTACTCCGTCTTCAGCCTGACGATCGACGGATGACGGGGGCCAAAGGTCATCGACTGCGAATCGATCTGCTGGCGCAGGCCGTTGGCCGTTGCGCGCAGCGCCACAAGCGCCTCCGACGTGGCGGGACCGGAATTGGTGCCGTTTGCGCCGGCGGCAAGCAGGGCGTCGTAACTTGCCTGCGCGGCGATGACGCGCGATTGCGTCTCCACGATCTGGCCGTTGAGCTGGGTCATGGTTTGCGAGGAAACAAGCTGCCCATTGCTGGTGGCCAGATTGTGGCTGCGCCTATAGGCCTCGACCTTCTCTTCGGCCGCCTGCACATCGCTCTTGAGCTGGCCCAGCCGCCCGTCCAGCGCGGCCGCGGCACGGCTGGCGCCGGAAGCCTCGGCGCTGGCCAGCTCTTCCTGGAAAGTCTTGACGATATCCTGCGAAATCAGGATCGCCTTAGCGGGGGTTTCCGCCGATACCATCAAGGTCGTGACAAACGACTTTTCATCCGCGATGCTGCTAACCCGTTCCGCCAGGTTCTTCAGGGCGGTAAGCTTTGGATCGGGTTTGGCGCCGTCCGTCCCTGTGCGGCTACGGTCCGCGTCGAAGAACTCCGGGTCACTGGCCAGGTCAAGATCGTCTACAACACGTGAAAGCACGCTGCCCGAGGTCAAGATTCGCTCTTTGCTGCGCGCGCTGAGCAACTGTCCATCGACCTGGGCCGATTGCGGGTAAAGATCATTCGGAACAACCTGAAGATTGGCCGGATTGATGAGGATGTCCGTGGTCACGGTGTAGCGCTGCTTGCTCAGCAGAGCGTAGGCACCGCCGACGATCCCGCCGACGATTGCCAGCAGGCATACCAGAGCGAGGCCGGCGCGCAGCCAGACAAACAGACGCCCGAAATCGAGTTCGAGAAAGGTTCCGATCTTGTTGAGCGTCACCGTCGTGACGGGCTCGGATACAGGCGGCGCCAGGGGTGCAGGCGACACAGGGGCCGACGTTACAGGGGCCGACGTTACAGCGGGTGCCGCCGCATGTGCCATGATCGGCGCGGTTTGTTGCGGCTTTGGCCGGCTGGCGCGCCGCGCATTTTCGATCCGTTCATAGGGGCTAATGCCGGCGGCGGCCGCGGTTGGAGGAGGACCGGAAGCGGCGGACATCATGCTAACCCTTTAATATTCAATACGCACAGCCTGCTTTACGGAAACATCGTTAACATTTCATTTTCCAGGCGTGTCAGGCGCGTTCCGGAACAGCGATCTATCCACCTTTGGTCGGTATTCTGCCACGCCCGTCGTAGCCTGGCAAAGCGCGCAGGCGTTTCAAATGGAAGATGCAAGAGGTCGTTGCGAGGGCATCCACAAGGAGCGGGCTTTGGCGTCATGTCGCTGTTGATGCTGGTTGGCCTTGAAGGGGCGTGCCGGTTTGGCGCCCATCCGGCTTTCGATAAGCGAGCAACAAGATGACGAGCAGCATGATATCCGGCGCCTTCGAAGAGAGGGCATTGTTTGACAATGCCGCGAGAATGGACGCGGCCGCTGCGATATGGGCGGCCCGAGGCGTATTGCGCAGGAGCTTGAAAAGGAACCGGAAGAAAGCAAACGCGAAGAGCAAGGCGATCGGCAGGCCAAACAAAAGCGTAAGAACGACCGGCGTGCTTTCGATGAAGGGGAGGTTGAGCTTTTCGTTGACGATCTTCAACAACTCGTTGGGATTCATGCCAAGCAGGATGTCCCTCCATTCAACGAACTTGAATACATCGTAGATCTTGACGCGCGCGTCGTAATTTTGATCAAAGAGCGTGTTGCTGAAGCGGTTCAGCAGCCCCGCCGAAGAGAGTATCGCAATCAGTATGGCGCCACCGGCCAGCGTCAGCATCAGCACCAGGAGTTTGGCCTGGCGTTGATGTCTGGGTGACAAGTCCGGCCAAGGCAGGAACACGAGCAGGAACAGGATCTCGCCGCAAGCGAGCAGCAGGGCGGTGCGCGCGCCCGAAGCGGCCGTGCCGATGAAGAGAATGAAGATGCAAAGCGCGCACACCCAGATACGCCACCGCGTCAATGCAACGAAACCTATGGCGGTGGTGCAAAGCGCGCCCAGCGCCAGCGGATGGGCCGACAGTCCGATCGGCCGAAAGTCCAGCTCAACGAGGGGATAGGGCAGGAATCGATGCTGGGTGACGGCCTCGATCGTTCCGATGATGGCGCTGAGGACAATCATGCCGACGATGACATTGCCAAGCGCCCTGCGCACATGGTCACCCAGGGCAAGCATGATCATCGCCGCGGCACAAGAGACCAGATAGGAATCGATTATGAAGCCGGCCGAGCCGGCACGGCCTATCACAAAGAGATAAGGCACCAGCCACAACAGCAGCAGCGAATATAACAATGTCGCCTTGAACAGCCTGACTTCATCGCCTTCGAGCCGAATTGGCCGGGTTGTGGCGATGACGACAAGCAGCAGAAAGATGGCATAGGTCCCGATATGCAGCTTTTCGGGAAACGACCCCCCCTCCGTCGAATAGGACATCACCATATTCATCAACTGCGGCGAGATGGTCGAGCGGAGCAGGAAAGCGAAGGCCGCGAGGAGAAAGAACAGGAGTGTGAGGGCGTCTTGGCGGCTGGCCTGCGCGGTCACGAACTGTTGCTCTGTGGGGGTGACACTCACGATTATCCGACCAGCGTTGCGGCTTGCGATTGAGATGGCAGGGGACGAACGCACCCCGGGTACATTTTCCTGCACGAACGTAAAGGAATATGGATAACCCGATCTTAACAGTGGCGATGCCGGGCATGGGCCGCCACATGTCAGCTTTGCCGAAAAGCCGGACACCGCTCATTGAAGTCTCACCAAAGTGCGCCGCGTGGGAACGAATGCACGCAATGTACTTGCGCGACATGCATCGGCAGCCGGATTTACGCTATTTCGTGAACTCGGTAACCCACACTTAATTGGCCGGTCGTATTGATGGCGATGCTTTGCACGGCGCCCGACGCGCTGCCTGTGGACGGCACAATGGCATCAGGCGCCGGCAAAGCGCAGGAGATCAAGGTGAAGAAATTCTATTCGATTCAGTATCTTCGCGCCTGCGCCGCCTTGCTGGTTCTGTTCGCACACGCCTTTTCCTATCAGATTGGCGTGGACAATCTGATTATTGTGACGGCGGGCCGCCTGGGCGTCGTTCTGTTCTTTGTCATCAGCGGTTTCATAATGGTCCATATTACGGGAGATGGTCCGTTTTCCGCTGCCACCTTCCTGAAACGCCGAGCAATCCGGATCATCCCCCTTTACTGGCTTTTCACCAGCCTCGCCGCGGTTCTGGCGGCGCTCGCGCCAAGTCTCTTCCAGAAGACCGTCTTTACATGGCCCCACTATCTTCAGTCGCTCCTCTTCATTGTTCACGAAGCGCCTGGACGGGATAGCGCCAGTCCAATTCTTTCACTCGGCTGGACGCTTAATTACGAGGTATTTTTCTATATCGCTTTTGCGGTGTTCGCATTCCTGTCCGTGACCTCGCGCGTATTTGTGCTGACGGTCTTTTTCATTGCGATGTGGATAGCCGGGCTGTGGCTGGCTCCCACCAACCCTGTTATCCAGTTCTATCTCAACCCTTCTCCGGTGGCATTCGTCATCGGTATGTGGATAGGGCGGCGCTATTTGGACGGTGATTTCACTTCCGACATACGCCATGCCTGGATATTCGGCGTAATGACCGCTGCAGGCGTGGTGCTTTCATTCGTCGATGACGGTACGCCGCTCTTGGGTCAGATCAGCTTCGCGGGACAAGCAATGTGGGCGGCGGGCCTGCTTCATCTCAGCCTCAATCTGGAGCCGAAACTCAAGCACTGGAGCCTTCTCGAGCAGTTGGGCGACGCTTCCTACGCGCTTTATCTGTCGCATATCTTCGTGATCGGCGCTGTGGCGTACCTGGCCAGACGCACCGTCGGATACGAGCATCCGACAACGGTATTGTTGGTGTCGGTGGTCAGCATCGTGGCAGCCTGCCTCGTCAGTCTGGTGATTTACGAGATGATCGAGAAGCCGATTCTTCAGACCCTGAACGGCAGAAGGAAGACGAGAAACACACCGCTTCCTCATATTGCCACGGAGAACAAATAAGCAGGTCACGCAACGGGACGCTCACGGCTTTCAGCGCTTCAGTCAGCCCGCGCTGTCCACGACCTCGACATTGCCGGCGCGGTTAAGCGTATGAATGCCCGTGCGTGCCCATGCTGGACCCGCGCCGATCGGCCGGGGCGAGGCGAAGCGGACGTCTGACGCGTCGAGTCGCTCAAGCTGCATCAGCCCCAGACCACCGCCATAGGCCCTCGATCCGTTCTGCACCGGCAGCACCAGGGCATCGTCCTGGCGGATAAAGGCGCCGCCCGGCCGGGTGGCCGAATGATCGACGGCAATGGGATTGAGCGGATGGGCGACCCATGGCCCGCGCAGCGAGGGTGCGCAATAGACCGCCATCGTGTCCGACGCGCTGCCGTAGCCGAACCGCTCCGTTCCAACCAGCCAGAAGCGACCGTCGGATTCGAGCAGCGTCGCGTCGTTGAAATCCCTGTCCGTCATCAGCACCGTGTCGCGGACCCAGCGGTCGGGAAACTGCGCGGCGCGATAGAGCACAAGTTCGCGAGCCGAACCACTTTCGGGGATCATGAAAATCTCGCCATCGTGTGCGAACACCTGCGGATACGACAGGTGGTGCGCTTCCTCCAATACAACCCTTGGAACACCGAAAGTGCCATCGTCACCGAGCTCGGCGACGGAAATCACGCCGCGACTCGTCGCGTAGGGGAATTCCTCGACAAACAGATGATGGCGGCGGTCGGCCTCGAAGACGAACGGGTCGGCATAGAAGCGTTGGCCATCGTCCCGCAGGACTGTGAACGGTTTGCCGTCGAGTTGCCCGGTTTCGGCGATGCCTGGTCCGTCGATCACCCGATAGGCAACCTGCCAATAGAAGGGGCGTCGTCCCCGCCTGATTTTTTGCACGGCGCGATCGATCAAAGCCCTGCCAAAAAAGGGCACATAGTGTCGAACAAAACTGTCGTTCTTCAGGATCGGCACCGGGTTGTCGCTTACCGGCACAAGCTTGCCCGCAAAGAAGCGGGCGACGGTTTGCATGATCAGCGACATGGCACCGGCGAGCAGGTCGTTGCAGCTTCGAGATAGCCAGAGCCTGTCTGCCAGCATCGGTCTAGCCTGGGCTACGACAACGCCATCGAGGCGAGCGCCAAGTTCAGGCAATTGTCCGCTCGCCAACATTGCGGCAACGCCGGCTGGAAAGCTGTTGCGGCCGCAAAATTCGAGCCTCAGGACTGGCGCGCCTTGCCCCGTTGCGCTGGCAGTGAGATCTATGACGAGGTCCGGAGGGCCGCGATCGATGGGCGGCAGCGGCTCGGACCGGCCCGCCAGCGAGGGACCGAAACGCCGGCTCTCAATCGCCAAGACAGTGTCCAGCCCCCGAGCGGTTGGCGCCGCCGCCGGCGCGTTGCAACTCGAGACCACGTAACCTGCCGCATCCAACCGCTTAAAAAGCTCATTTTCCCAGCGCCGGGATGCGACGGCGTGGCCGATGATTAAAATATTAGTCAACCCAAGTTATTCTCGTTAAAGCAAAAAATGGCTTTGCTTTGGTATCTTTCCCCACTGTTCCTGGCAAGGGTTGCCCAAGGGGGGCTGCGGACTCTAGCGTTAATCATACGTTAATTTTTTTGAATACGAAGGCGGTTCAGGGCGCTATTGTTAGGCTGTAAGCACATATCAGCCGGGCGCGCACGCTTTCGGTGACCAGGGTCAACCATGAACGCCGTTTCACATCCGAAATTGCCCGCAAGGCGAAAACTGCTGATCGTGTTCGGCACGAGGCCGGAGGCGCTCAAATGTTTTCCGGTGGCGCGCGCCGCGCTTGCCCATCCGGGCTTTACCACGGAAATATGTGTGACGGGCCAGCATCGCGAGATGGTCGATCAGGTCATTGAACTGACGGGCCTGCCGGTGCACTACGATCTTAGCATCATGCAGCCAGGTCAGACGTTGTTCGACGTGACCTCGCGCGTGCTCCTCGGAATGGCGGGGGTGCTGGAGAAGGCGAAGCCGGACATCGTCATCGTCCAGGGCGACACAACCACCGCGATGACCGCGGCTCTAGCTGCCTTCTATAAGCGCATTCCGGTTGCCCATATCGAGGCGGGATTGCGCAGCCACAACATCAACTCTCCCTTTCCGGAGGAACTGAACCGCAAGATTGCCGGCAACATCGCCACCTGGCATTTTGCGCCGACCACCGAGGCGCGCGACAATCTCATCGCCGAAGGAAAGGCTGCGAACACCATCTTCGTAACCGGCAATACCGTGATCGACACGCTGCTGCATTTCTCCAGTGAGATCGATGCCGACGAGCTGATGAACGCCAAGCTCGCCGCTCGTTTCCCCTTCATCGATCCGACCAAGAAAATGATCCTCGTCACCGGTCATCGCCGTGAGAATTTCGATGGCGGCATCCAGAGAATCTGCACCGCGCTGAAGGCATTGTCGGCGCGCAGGGATGTGCAGATCATCTACCCGGTCCATCCCAACCCGAATGTGCGCTCCGTGGTCGACGCCGAAATCGGGACGGTGCCGAACATCCACCTGATCGACCCGCAGGACTATTTGCCGTTCCTGTACCTGCAGAAACAGAGCTACCTGGTGTTGACCGACAGCGGCGGCGTGCAGGAAGAGGCGCCTTCACTCGGCAAGCCGGTGCTGGTGATGCGGGAAAACACGGAGCGACCCGAAGGGATCGCCGCTGGTACTGCCCGGCTGGTCGGTACCGATATCGAAAAAATTCTGGCCAATGCCAATAGCCTGCTCGATGATGAGAGCGTCTATCGCGGCATGGCGGAGAGGCACAACCCATACGGCGATGGCCAAGCTGCGACCCGGATCGTTGAGGAATTGCTGAATCATGGCTGAAATCAAAACCGTTTCCGTTATCGGCATGGGCTATATCGGCCTGCCGACCTGCGCCATTTTTGCCAGCCGCGGACTCGATGTCATCGGTGTCGATATCAACGAGGCGGTGGTCGCGAAGGTCAACCGCGGCGAAATCCACATCATCGAACCGGACCTGGATGGTTTGATCCAGAAAGTTGTCGCCAATGGCAAGCTCAAGGCATTCAGCACGCCTCAGCCGGCCGATGCCTATATTATCGCCGTTCCAACTCCGATCACCCCGGACCGCAAGCCGGATGTCAGCTACGTGCTTGCGGCAGCGCGAAGCATCGCTCCGGTACTAAAACGGGACGACCTGGTGGTGCTGGAATCAACATCGCCGGTCGGTACGACGCGCGTCATGACAGCGCTGCTCGCGGAACTGCGACCCGATCTCAAATTTCCCGTCGCGCATGGCGAGGAAGCTGACGTCCTGGTCGCCTACTCTCCCGAGCGCGTGCTGCCGGGAAAGGTGCTGACCGAGCTGATCAACAACGATCGCTCGATCGGCGGACTGTCCCGAAAGTCTTCGGAGCGGACAGCGGCACTCTATTCAAGCTTCGTCGCCGGCGACCTGTTCATAACCCAGGCCGAAAGCGCGGAACTGGTTAAGCTGACCGAAAATGCGTTCCGCGATGTCAATATCGCCTTCGCCAATGAGCTTGCGGCGGTGTGCCAGGATCTGTCCCTCAATGTCTGGGAGGTAATCGATCTCGCCAACCGGCATCCTCGCGTGAACATCCTGCAGCCGAGCCCGGGCGTGGGCGGCCACTGCATCGCGATCGATCCGTATTTTATCATCGACGCCGCACCGAACAATACGCGGCTGATCAGTTCGGCGCGGCGCATCAATTCCGAGCGACCCTTGTCGGTGGTCAGGGACATCGAGGCATTGCTCGACCCGACCCGCAAGCAGACGATCGCCTGTCTTGGCCTCAGCTTCAAACCCAATATCGACGATATGCGCGAGAGCCCGGCTGTCGAGGTTGTTAAGCTTCTGTCCAAGATTCCCAATATCAAGATCGTCGCTGCCGAGCCCAATGCGCGTCAGTTGCCACACGAACTCGAGGGCAGCGGCGTCATGTTCACCGATGCACTTTCCGCTATTGACCAATCCGATATCGTCGTCCTGCTGGTCGACCATCGACAATTCAATCTGATCGATCCCGAAGCGCTCAAGGACAAGAAGCTCGTCGACACACGGGGCCTGTGGACCTGGCGCAAGGCGCGCAAGCCCGACGCCCGCATCGAAGGCAAGAAATCCGAAATGGAACGCTCGCAGTCTCTCGCTCGCACCGGAGAAGCGGCATGAACTCGCATGACCCGGCATGGGCGCAACACTCCCTATTGGCATCACGCCGCCGCGAGTTTCTCGGTGCGACCATCCATGCGCTGACCATCGCCGAGACGTTGGCCATCGCAGACGAGGCGATGGCGACGCGGCGGCCGCTTCATCATGTTGTCGTGAACGTCGCCAAGCTTGTGAACATGCGCAAGAATGCCGAACTGCGCGAGGATGTCGTCGGGGCGGATATGGTCAATGTCGACGGCAAAGGCGTGCTTTGGGGCGCGCGGCTCTGCGGCGTCGAGTTGCCGGAGCGTGTGACCGGCGTCGATGTCATGATCAACCTGCTTGCGCTGTGCGCCAGGCGTGGCTATCGCCCCTACCTTCTGGGCGCTGAACAGCACATTCTCGACGCAGTTGAAAGCCGACTTGCCAGAGATCATCCGAGCCTGGCCATTGCCGGCAGGCGCAATGGGTATTTCAAGGCGGACGAAGAGGCCGCGATCGTCGAGGCCATCAACGCTTCAGGTGCCGACTGCCTGTTTGTGGCGATGCCGACGCCGAGCAAGGAGCGCTTTCTCAAGCGCTATCGCGACGTACTCGCTCCGAGTTTCGTCATGGGCGTGGGCGGCAGCTTCGACGTCTATGGTGGAAAGGTCGCCCGGGCACCGAAACTGGTTCAGGCGGCCGGCCTGGAGTGGCTGTTCCGCGTGGCCCAGGAGCCGCGACGCTTGTGGCGCCGCTACTACGATACCAACACCGCCTATGCACTGCTGCTGTGGCGTGAGTTCTGGTCTCGCCGGGGACGCCGAAACGTCAATCCGTAGGCTCGCGACTTTCAGACAAGCATGCCTCATAGCGCGGGATTTATGCGATCCGGAGCCGTGCCCTTAGCTTGCCGATGAACTGCGTCACGGCCGCGGGGTGAAACAACCAGGTCAGTCCCAGGAAAGCCGCAGCGCCGGCGACGCCGCCCGCCGCGAGCGGAAAGATCGCCGGCATATAGCCCAGCGCAGTGCCGGCAAGGCTGGCGGCCAATCCGGTGCAGATAGAAATGATGACTGAGACAGCGATGTCGCGCCAGGGCACCGGCACCGGCGTGAGCCTCTCGGCGATGACGATGCAGGCTGCAAGACCTGCCAGCGATCCCCCTGCCAACGCCAAAGCCGCGCCAATCTCCGCCATGGTGGGAATCAACAGAAAAGACAGTGAAATCGTTGCCACCGAGCCGAAGGAATTGGCGATGATCAGCAACCACGGCCGCTTATGTGCGTGCACCACGACGCCATAAACGAAGCTTGTGAGATTGGCACAAAGAACGCTGAAGGCGATGATCGGGAACAGCAGGCCGAAGCGACCATGATATTCCGCGGGCAGCAGGAGTCGCGTGATGTCGCCGCTGAGCGCGATAAGCATTGCTGCGACCGGCAGGCAAAGGCGTATCATCAAGGCCATGAGTTGCGACAACAACCGCCCGGACGCCTCGGATCCCTCGTCGTCGAAGCGGCTGACCACTTCTGGAAATGCGCCCATGTTGATTGCGTTGGCGACCATATCGATCGGCTGCCGAGCCAATGCGTAGGCGGCTGCGAAGACAGCCACCGCGCCGGCATCGTAGTAGAGCTTGAGGAAGACGCGTTCAGCGCTGTTGAGACCGAAACCGACCAGCGCCATGATGACGAGGGGCACGCCGAGGGCAAAAAACTCCTTGTGGGTGAAGCGCGGCGGGCCGCCAATAACGCGCCCGGATGCCACAACGCACGCCACGATGCCGGCAATCAGCACGGCGAGGCTCGAGCCGAGCGATACCGTCAGAAACGAGCGTTGGAAGATAAGGATGGCGGCGATCGGCAAGGCGAGTTGCAGCAGGCCGCGCAGATATTCAAGCATCGAATAGAGGGAATGACGCTGCTGCATTTGCAGCACCGTCAACGCGAACCGGCTGATGGAGCCGGCAATCAGATAGCTGCAGACGGCGATTGCAAATTCGATCCAGCGCTCCGGCACGATCACCGCGGAGGCGATCACGGATATGATCAGGGCCAGCACCGTGGTGGCAAGCAATACCTGTCCGGCAAGCATCAGGCTGCCACGGCTGACGTCGCCTTTTCCACCAAGCCGCAGCAAGGCAATGCGCAGCCAGTTGGTAACGGCAACATCCGTCATTTCGCCCACGGTGACCACCAGGGTCAGCAGGCCATACTCGGTCTGGTCGATCAACCGCGTCATGACGACCAGCAGGAGCAGAGCGGAAACCCGCGTCAGCAGAATAGCAGGGCCATAGATGAGTGTGGAACGGAGCAGCAAAGGGTTGTCCCCGGAAAATTTGCCGTCGATTAACCGTTGACCGACGGGAATTCCAGCATGATGACGGCAAAGGGTGAACGGATACAGTTTGAACCAAAAGATTCGTCGTAAACCTTTTTTGGAACCTTTGCTTTACGGTCACCCGGCATTCGCAACCCAAATGGTGTCATGTTGCAGCGTCTCGCCCACAATAGAAAAATACATGTCTTGGTCGCAACGCCCTCGGGCGTTTCGGGACAAGGCGGCATCGACCGGATCATGGGGGCGCTGAAGCAGGAGTTCGAACGGCAAGAGATCGCCGACATCGATCTGCGCTTTCTTTCCAGCCGTGGCCCGGGACATGTCGGGCTTTCGATCTTCTACATGCTTGGTTTTTGCGCGCGGATGCTTGCGGCCCGCCTCGATAGACGCGCCGACGTCATTCACATCAATATATCGGTCTCCGGCAGCACCTATCGCAAGATGATGATCGCCGCTTGCGCCAGGCTGTTGTCGATACCGTACGTCCTTCATCTGCATGGGGCCCAGTATCAGACATTCTGGAAAGACGATCATAGTTTCATGAGCCGCCGTATCAGGGCTCTGTTCGAGCATGCCGGCCGGGTGATTGTCCTGGGGGGGCTTTGGCGCGATTTCGTCGCCAGCCGGGCACCGGCGAGCGGCGGCAATATTGTCATCGTTCCCAACGCCACGGCAGTTCCTTCCCTGGCGCATGTCGGCGGAGGCGATCACGTGCACATCCTGTTCCTCGGCCGCATCGGCGAGCGAAAGGGCGTGCCGCAGTTGGGCGAGGCGCTGGAGCGGATGAAACATCTCAGGGGTTGGCGTGCCACGATCGCCGGCGATGGTGAGGTCGAGCCGGCACGAGCGAGGTCGGTCGCTCTAGGGATTGCCGACCGTATTGCTTTTCCGGGCTGGGTGGGACCTGACGAGGTCGCATCACTGATCGCTTCGGCCGATATTCTGGTGCTCCCCTCGTTCGCCGAAAATCTGCCAATGTCGGTGATCGAAGGCATGGCGGCCGGCCTGGCTGTCGTGGCCACCCCGGTTGGCGCGGTCGAGGACATCATCACCCACGAACAATCCGGTCTGTTGGTGCCGCCCGGCGATGTGGCGGCGTTGACCGAGGCGTTAACTCGGCTGGTCGAGGATACGGCGCTGCGCGCGCGGCTTGGCGCCGCCGCCATGGCGGTGCACCGGGAAAGGCTTGAGCTTGCACCGTTTGTCGACGCGATCTGCGATGTCTGGAGATCGGTCGCGTCCGAGGCGCGATCGGTCAAGCGCTGACGCTGTCCTTCATTGTCGTCACTGCGGCGGGCCAAGCGCGAATTCGCGGTGGAATATCTCCAGGTTCAAAAGCGCCCATATCAGTTTTTCGTGGTCCGCGGCGCGCTCGGCGTGCTCCCTGACAATCTGGTCCAGCTTCTTGGCGCTCAAATAGCTACGGATGACCGAATGGGACGAACACAGATGGTCCCGTACATAATCGCTCATCGGCCCGCGAAACCATTCGGCGACGGGCACCTTGAAGCCGATCTTTGGGCGGTTGAGGACCTCGTCGGGAACCATGCCGGCCATGCAGTCGCGCAGGATCTGTTTGCTGTGCAGGAGGCCGAGCCTGTAATGATCGGGCAGTTGGCTAACGAAGGAAACCAGATCGCGATCAAGGAATGGCATTCGCCCCTCGATTGAACCGGCCATCATCACCCGGTCGCCCCGTTCCAAGAGGTTGTCGGGCAACCACGATGTCTGATCAAAAAACAACACACGGCGCAGATGAGATTCCGTCACACTCGAAGAGAACGGGAAATCGTTGCAGTCATGGCCGCAAGTGGCCAACCCACCGAGGAGCGAATCGCGTTCCCGCGCCGTCATGGCTCCAAACCAGGAGATCATCCGGGTGGCAAAGTCCCGTTCACCCGCGCTTCGGGCAAATGTATCGAACTTGGCCGATGCGCCGGGCAATGCGCGCATCAAAGGGGCGAGGAGATTGTTGTGAAGCGACGCTGGAACAAGTGACCGGTAGACACCCGCCAGAGACTCTGCGCGATGTTTGGGGTAGCCGCCGAGAATCTCGTCCGCACCTTCGCCCGTAAGCACCATCTTGACGTCCTGCGAGGCTCGAACCGACATCAGGTAAATTGGAATGTCCGTACTTTGTGAAACAGGTGCCCCCCGATGGCGGACCATCTTGGGCAGATGATTCATCAGGTCATCCGCCTGGATGACGATTTCGCAATGATCGGTCTTGAAATGATCGGCGACGCGCCGGGCGAATGGAAGCTCGCTGTAAGCCTGTTCGCTGAAACCGACCGAAAACGTACGAATGGGGTTGTCGCTGTGCCTGGTCATCAGGGCAACGATTGCCGACGAGTCGAGGCCCCCGGACAGAAAGGCGCCAAACGGCGCATCACTGCGCATCCTGATCTCGACAGAACGGTCGAGCAATTCCAGAAATCGCCGCTTGGCGGTTCCTGGATCGATATCCGCTGTCAGATCGGTCTGATCCGGGGGCGCATAGTAGCGCGTTTCCGTTACTTCCCCTTGCGACCACACAGCGTAGCTTCCCGGGTTGAGCTTGCGGATCTGTTTGAAAAGCGTCCGCGGTCCAGGCACGTAACGCCAGGTCAGATACTCGCGCACTCCATCCAGATCGAGCTGCTGGCCATCTGGCTGCGCAGACAACAACGCGCTGATCTCCGAGGCAAACGACAGCAAATTTCTGCCTTGCATGAGGTAAAGGGGTTTTTTTCCAAAGGGGTCGCGAGCGAGGATCAATTCGCGCCGTTGAGCGTCCCACAGCGCAAAAGCGAACATCCCGCTCAATCGGTCGAACATGGCCAGGCGCCACTGGTCATAAGCCCTGAGCAGCACTTCCGTGTCGGAGCGTGTGCGAAAACGGTGGCCGAGACCGATCAACTCCTCACGCAACTCGATGTAGTTGTATATTTCGCCGTTGAAAATAATCCGGAGCCGTCCGTCCTCGGTCTGCATCGGCTGATTTGAATCGGCGTTTAAGTCAATAATCGCCAGGCGGCGATGCACCAATGCCAACTGGTCCTCGCCTGTGTTCAGGTCCAGGAGTTCGATGCCTTCGGCATCGGGACCACGATGCTGCAAGGCATTCGACATCCCGGCGGCCCGATCTTGTGGCTTCTCGACCCTGCGCCCAATCCAGCCGGCAATTCCGCACATTCTTTCCCTTGGCCCTCTTTCCCTTGTTTGCGTATGATCGAGGACACCAATCTACAGCGAATATATTAATAGCTGCTCGGTGGAGTGATTTTAAAACTGAGCCTGATTTGGTTCGATCAGGCCCTCTCGGCTGCAACTGGAGACGACAGTCCTTGGGTTTCACGCGATTGATCGCCAGCAACCAGGCAGACCGCTCGAACCGATCCTGACCCGATGACGAGTTATGGCAGGCCCAGTGCCCGCAACATCTCCCGGTCCGGGATCGCAGGCCCCTTGGGTTGGATAACACTCATTCCGTAAGGATTGGAGAATTCCCAGGCCGACCACGGCATCGCGAAGCGTTCCGCCTCTCTGCGCACTGCCATGAGATAGCGCAGGCGATCAGCATCGAAAGCTCCCATGCGGCCATCCGCAGACATCAGGATAACGCCGAATTCGCCCACGAACAGGCGTCTGCTCGCTATGCCATGGGCTTCAGCCCAGTCGACCGCCTGACGGAAACCCGCTTCGAGCTGGCTCTGCCCCCAATTCTGCTCAAAGTATCGGGCGATCGTTTCACGCGCCGAGGCCATGTTCATCACCTCTTCGATCTGGCTCAAGCCGGCGGCGTCCATCTGCGCCTTGAGGGTTTCGGCGACCACTTCGGGCGTGCTGGCGTCGGCAGGCCAGGGAAGGCCGGAGGAGAAAGCGTTCTTGTCATCGGCCCGCTGGTGCGTGAAGCTGTGCGGATCATACATGTGGAAGCTGTAATAGACGTTGGGGTCGTCGAAGTTGGGGTCCAGGTTGACCAGTCCCGCGATGCTCCCGCCGCAGGCGCCGGTCGCGACGATGGTGAGTTCGCTGCTGACGGCGCGAATATCGCGAACCGTGCCTGCCATGATCCGCTGCCAGTCATCGCTGCCGCTTGAATCGCAAGGGTAGTAGGCGGGCTCGTTATAGGGCTCGAGGGCGACCTTGTCGGCGCCAATTTTGATCAGCATGGCAGCCACCGCCACTACCATTTTGCGATAGCGGGCAACACCCTCGCTGTCGGCCCCGCCATGGATCATTTCCATGCTGTAGGCCGGAACCTGGCTGACGCCATGCAGATCGAAAACCACCTTGAGCCCGCTTGAAACCACCCGCTGCACCGCAGCGGCAAGCATGTCCAGCGCCTGTTGTCGTTTGGCGCCCTCGCTGGCAAGCAGAGGGCCAGGGTCGACACTCAGCCGGACAAAGTCGAAGCCCATGGATCGAATGCGACCAAACTGGTCGCCGTCCGGCCAATCGGTGAGCGGCCTGCCGCCCGCAAGCCATTCCTTCTCGCTGCGATAGGGCGGCCATTTGTAGGAACCATCTTTCTCCACCGGCGACCAGTTGAGCCATTCATGGACGCCAACGCCGCGCTCAAGCGGGATCGGCGCCGCCTCGGCTGACAAAGCCATGCCAAGCGCGCACGCTATGACGTAGACAACTTTTCTCATCGCAAAACTCCGCGTCATGGCCGAAGATATTAACCGCGGGAACGGAAAAGAGGATGCCGCCACACGCTTTTTCGACGGGATGGTGTATGAGGATCAAAATCTTGGCGGAGCGCGGATGAGGGTCGGGTGGTATTTCAACCGATTGCGCAGCATGGAGTTGGCCGAGATATTGCATCGGTTGGACGAGCAGCGCCGGAGGACCGTTTCGCGCCGCCGCGACAACGGCTGGCAGCGCTATGCGTCGCCGCAGTTGCACCCGGTGCTGCACGGATTGCGGAATGCTGTGCCGGCCGCTGCGACACCAGCCCAGCGGCAAGCTATCGAGGCGGCTGCGCAAAACACTCTTCGGGGCCAGTTTTCAGCACTTGGGCAGACCTGGCCACAGCGAGACCCCTATACTCTCTTTCCACCCGAGCTCTGGCGCCTTGATCCGGTGACCGGCCGGCTTTGGCCAGGCCCCAAGACCCATACTTTCGATATCGATTTTCGCCATGCCACCGGCCGTGGCGATGTAAAATATGTCTGGGAAATCAACCGGCTGCAGCAACTGCCGCCACTGGCTGCCCATCTGCTTCTCACCGGCGATGATCAATCCCGTGCGGCCATCGAGGCGGCGATCGAGAGCTGGCATTTCGCCAACCCACCATTTCGGGGCGTTGGCTGGGCCTCGGGCATCGAGGTCGCGCTACGAGCCATCAGCCTGATTGTCACGCTCGACCTCGTCGGCGACCGGCTTGGCGCGGCGACGCGAGAAAAAGTCGGTGAAATACTGGCGGCAAGCGCCTATTGGCTGCCGCGGTTTCCCTCCCGTTTTTCGTCCGCCAACAACCATCTCGTCGCGGAATTGGCTGGCGAATATTTGATCGGTCTGGCTTTCGGGGCCGAGGTGGCTCGCGAGTCGCTCCTGGCTGAGGTGCTCAAACAGATCCTGGCCGATGGCGCCGGGGCCGAGCAGACCCCGACCTACGCCGCCTTCAGTGCCGAACTTTTCCTGCTGTGCGCTGCGGCGGCGCGCCAGGCCGGACTGCCTTTTCCCCAGCCCGTCGAAGCGCGTTTGGCCGCTTTCGCCAATTTCGCAGGCTGGCTCCCGCCGAAAACCAGCGGCTTCGGCGACAATGATGAAGGCCGCGTGATCACGCTGGGGGGCGAAACCGATTATGTCGGATCGGTCGCGGCCGCCATCCGTGGTTTTCTACGGATGCCGGGCAGCGCACCGGAGCCTGGCGATTTTCGTGCGCTTTTCTTCGGCGCGCCACCGCGGCCGGCGCCGGTGCCGAATGGATTGCATACATTCACGCAAGGCGGGCTCTCCGTCTGGCGCGGCGAGATGAATGGTCGCAACGTCCATCTGACATACGACCACGGCCCGCTGGGCTACCTTTCGATAGCGGCGCACGGTCATGCCGACGCGCTGTCGCTCACCCTGTGCATTGACGGCGATCCGGTGCTGGTCGACCCCGGCACATGGCTCTATGGTTCGGGGGGAGGCTGGCGCGACTGGTTCCGCTCGACGCCGGCGCACAACACGCTGAACCTAGAGGGTAAAAGCCAAAGCATCATCTCCGGGGCGTTCAACTGGTCGCACAAGGCGGTTGCGACATTGGTGGAGAGCGAGCCGGGGCCGCACTGGAGGCTGTGTGCCCGACATGACGGGTACAAAGGCCGCTTCGGCGTTGTGCATCAACGCGCCGTGACACGCGATGGCGACGGCATCCTCGTGACCGACCAACTGCTCGGCGGCAGCCGCGTCGCTGAGATCGTCTTCCAACTCGCCGCCGACCTCCACGCCAACAGGGATGGAAACATTGTCACGATATTGCGCGGCGCTGAACCTTTGATGACTATCCACTTTCCAGACGCAGCGATCCACATCCGTTCCGGCGGCGACACACCGGGCCAGGGCGGCTGGGTTTCGCCGCGTTTTGGTGCAAGGCAGCCAGCCGAACGCCTCGCATGGCGTGGCCAAGTAGGCGAAAAGGGAGTAGTCATCCGGCTCGCGCCAAGTCCGCCGCAGACCCGATAACGGGCAGGTTGCAGGCGCAGCGTTCGACATTAATTACGTTCAGATATTTAGCGGTTTTGACACCGTTGATCTGCTAATTTGGCCATGATTGTTCTGCCAGTCGCATCCCGATACACAGTTGCGGGCAGCATATGATGGGCCTGGCAATATGTGCTTCGCGACGAGCCGGATCACCATTTCACCACCTAGGAGCCACTGCATCGATGTTTTCGGAATTCGCCAGAGTGATCGTGGAAAAACTCTCACACATCGATCTGCTGACACTCGGTCTCCTGTTGCTCACGGCGCTGGGGAGCGCGGTGGTCGCCTACTGGCGAACGGTCGAACAGAAATCCTTCCGGGACTTTTTCGACTTCGCCTTTCCCGCGGAAGTCATCATGCACCCATCGGCGCGAGCGGACGCATTGTTCTGGATCACGAAAAGGCTGGTGATGCCCTTCCTGCTCATTCCCGCCGGTGTCACCTTCGTTGCCGCCACGGGATATGCAACAAACCAGGCAGTCGGCTGGCTCTTCAGCATCTCGCAACCGCTGATACCCGGCCCCGCCGGCCCAGTGACGATCATCCTCTTCACCGCAACCATGCTCGTTGCTTACGATATCTCCTACTACCTATATCACGTTGCCCAGCACCGTTTCCCGTTCCTGTGGGAATTGCACAAGGTGCATCATTCGGCCGAAGTGATGGTTGGGATCACCAAGGACCGGGTTCACCCCCTGGACGATCTGATGAACCGGATCTGGGACGGCGTCATACCGGGGATCAGTTTCGGCTTGTGGAGCCTGATTGCGCTTGATCCGGTCGAGATCGCCATATTTGGCATCAACGTCTATGTCATTCGCAACATTCTCATGATGGACTTTGTTCGCCACACGCATCTGAAGATTTCCTTCGGCCGGTTGAACGGCGTCATCTTGTGTCCGCACTGGCACCAGGTGCATCACAGTGTCGACCCTCGCCACTACGACAAGAATTTCGGGCTGCTTTTTTCATTCTGGGATCGCATATTCGGAACGCAGTTCATCCCGGATCCGGACGAAGACCTCAAGTTTGGACTGACAGATCGCGACGTACGCGACTATCAGTCGCTTTTCGGACTTTACGTGCTGCCGCTCAAGAAAATGGCAAACCATATCATGCGACTTTTTCAAAAGCGCATCGATGTCGCGCAGCCGCAGGACCGTCTCCAACCATGAACAAAATGGCTTCGATTGACGCTGTTGGTGCGGAGCGACTGGAAATCGTCAGTTCGACGGATCGCCTGGCCGCCATCGAAGCCGAATGGGTAGACCTATGGCATCGTACCCATGCACTGATCTTTCAGAGCCATGCCTGGGTTTCGGCATGGTGGAGCACCGTGCGTGACCGCGACCGGCGCTCGCTGCGGATCGGCCTGGTATGGAGCGATGACAGGCTGGTCGCTGTCATTCCCCTGGCGATCGGCAGACGAAAAGGACTTCGGCTCCTCGAATGGGCCGCCAATAGCTATACGGACTATGGTGATATTCTTGTCGCGCCGGAATGCTCCCTATCGGCCCTCCAGAACCTCTGGAACCGGATCTGTTCGGCGGGTGGCTTCGATCTTGCTTTTATCAATCGTCTGTCGCCGGATGCGGGAGCCCGCAGGATTTTTACACCGGGCTCTTCCAGCGGCGTCAAGCTTCGCGCCAATCACCGGGAGGAAGTCAGTTATCGCGTCGCTGGACAGTGGGCCAGCGGAGCAGCGTGGCTGGCGGACCAGCCGAAAAAGATGCGCCAGAACTATCGGCGCGGCATCAAGATACTGGAGGAAACAGGCGAAGCGAAATTCCGCCTCCTGTCGGCCGACGAGCCGCTGCAGCCATTGCTGGAGCGACTGTCGGCGCTGAAGCGCAGATGGCTGGAAAAGCACACGCGTGAATCCGACCTTTTCGAAGAGGGCGAGCCGGTTCTTGCCGCCCTGGTGGACGCGCTGTCACGCGCCGGTGTGCTGCGCATTTTCGTACTTGAATGCAATGGTGCGATGGTCGCGGTTTCCATCAACATCGTCCAGCACAACGTCATGATGGCATTCGTTACCACCTACGACCCTGATTTTAGCCGAGCGTCGCCGGGTGCGGTCCTGATTACGGAGTATATACAGTGGTCGTTTGATCACGGCTTGGGATTGGTCGATTTCCTCTGTGGCGGAGAGGCCTTCAAACATAGGTTTGCAACACAGGCCGTTACCCTCCAATCCGTTCTCGGGGCACGCACTGTGCAGGGCGCGCTCGCTTCTCTCGCTGATCGTATCTGTCAGACGATCCGCGTACGCTCACGCGGATTGGCGTCGGCGAATCCAGAGCGCCCGCCCGATGAGACTGCTTAATTTAGCAGGATAACTCGGGCAGAAGCCGCCGAGCGTCAGGGGCTTGGCGGGCGACACGGGCGCGCCATTCGAAAATCCGCGTCGATTGCGCCTCGGAATCGAGACCGAATGGGGTCCGCAGGTGGAGACTTTCGAGGCGCAGTTTGTTGTCTGCGAAGCGTCGCAACACGTTCGTTGGCGTCACAATGGCAGCAGGCTAGGTCCTAAAATCATTGAAGACTTTTTCGGACAGGGCGCCTACCATAGGTCCGCGTCTTTGCTATTATTTCAATAGCTTAAGGTGGGCTGGTAGCGGGAGAGCGCTACCGCCTTTCCCCCCACTCGTCGAACTACCGGTTCCTGCTTAGGTGCTGCGGCTGAGCTGTGTCGCTGCAATCTGCCGCCAGACATGCGCGGTGGACGCCCCGGGTTCGGAACTGCGCTGCGCATGGCCAACGCATGGAAAAGGAGTGCCTGTCAGTTCAGGGTTCTGCCGTTCCCTGCCGCGCTGCCCAGTCGAATGGGTAAAGGCAATAGAAATAGCCGGTACGCTCGGTGGCGATGTATTTCAGGTGGGTGCCGTTTGGCAGCCAGACGATATCGCCGGGATTGCACTCATGGCGACCGTCGTCCAGTTCGATCGTCAGGGTGCCCTCGTGGATGAACAGCACCTCGTCGTAGGTCACGGTCCAGTCGATCGAGGCGTTCTCGAGATACTCGATGCCGCCGCCCATGGTCCGACTGATATCGGCATTGATGACGCGGGCAATCGAGGATGTGCCGGTCGGTGTGATGGACGGCTTCAGGGTCAATTCGCTGCGCTTGAAGATCTTGGCCTTGGACACCGTTTATCCTTTTCTTGCGCGGAGGTTGGCTTTCGAAGGGGTGACGCCGGACGGGGCCAGTCCCGCGAGCCATCTGGTCAAGAGGTCGGGTTTTCGGCCGGCATGTTCGAGATCGTCGCGCCGCCGCACCGCGCCACGAACGAAATGCGCGCCGACGAACCGGAATGGTTCGGATGGGAAGCCTCGCGTCACTGGGCGCACGAGCGCCGAATGGGTGAGCTCGGATTCGCCGCCGGTCAACAGGCCGGTCAGGATCTTGCCGCCGAGATAGGCCATCGTCGTGCCGTTGCCGGAGAAGCCGTAGCCGTAGACGATGTCGCGGTTGGCGGGCAGGGCGCCGAACAGTGGCACGCCGCTGACGGTCCGATCGATCGGGCCGTTCCATGATGTATCGAGCGGAAAGTCGGCGAGCGCCGGGTGACCGTCCCGCAACGCGCGGCGCATGTCGGCGACCCGTGGCGATAGACCATGAAACCGCCTGTCGACGATGCCGCCGAGGCCGATGACGCCGCCACTGACGCCGACAGACAGCCGACCATCGCGCGTCGGTGACCAACCGCCGACGAAAACGCGGGAATCGATCATCAGCGGCGCGCGGCGGTAGCCAATCTTGTCGAGAAGGTCTGGAATGGGTTTTGACATGGCGTCGTCGCTGGAGATGTTGAAGATTGCCGGCGCCAGTTCTCGAATGGCGCCGGACCATGCATTCATGGCAAGCACGATCTTGCCGCAAGACACAGTGCCTCTCCCCGCCTCCACCTTGAGCGTGCCGTCGCGCGAAAACCGCGTCATCGGCGACTTTTCATAGATGCGCACGCCGCGTGTTAGTGCTGCCCGGCGCAGGCCGCGCACGACGAAACCGGGATGCACGGTTGCCGAGGACGCATCGAACGCGCCGCCGAGGTGGCTCGTCGTGCCGGCCATCGCTGCGATCTCGTCGCGCGAAACTCGTCGCGCCGGCACGTAGCCATGCGCCGCCAGCTTGTTCAACGCGTCGTCCCAGGCGCCAAGCTGGGCTTCGCACGTCGCACCCCAGATCCAGCCGATGCGATCAAACCAGCTGTCTATTCCCTCGGCCTTGCAGAAAGCCTCGATGCCGCCGATTGCGGCTTCGGATGCCTTGATGATCGAAAGTGCATCGTTTCCGTCGCGCAGCGCGGCGAGCGCGCTGTATTTCGTCCATGCCGAGAGCACCATGCCGGAGTTGCGGCCGCTCGGGCCACCGCCGCAAATGTCACGCTCGACGATGACAACATCGAAGGCGGGATTGTGCTCCTTGAGGCGTATAGCGGTCCACAAGCCCAGATAGCCGCCGCCGACGATGCAGATGTCAGCCTGGGTCGCCTCTTCGAGCGGAGGCGCAAGGTCTGGGTCCTCGGGCAGGGCCTGCCGCAGCCAATGGCTTCGCCAGACGATGTCCTTTTCCGACAGTTGCATCACGATGCGCCTCTGGCTGATAGGCGGCGCTCCACGAGCCTGACCCAAAGGCTCGCGCCAATCGGCAGGATTGCGTCGTTGAAATCGTAGTTGGTGTCGTGAGCCGCGGCCTGGTGCGCATCGTCGGCCTGGCCGAGCAGGAAATAGCAGCCGGGCCGCTGTTCCAGCATGTAGCAGAAATCTTCAGAACCCATCTCGGGAGGCGGATCGATGACGAGACTTGCCGGTCCCATCACCTCGTTCACAATCGCGATCATCGCGTCGGCTTGCGCCGCAGTGTTTATCGTCGGTGCGAAGGGCGTTTCGTAGCGGATGTCGACGCCGGCGCCAAAAGCTTCAGCTTCGTTTTTCGCGATGCGGCGGATTGCCGTCTCCAGCGTCTTTTGAACCTGGTGGTTGAAGGTGCGCACGGTGCCGGTCAGAAACGCCGTATCGGGGATGGTGTTGAAGGCTTCGCCTGCGAGCAGGCTGCCAACGGTGACGATTGCGGAAGAATGCACATCGGTGACGCGGCCGGGCAGGGCTTCGATTGCCAGCAGGATGCGCGCGGCGATGGGGAGTGGATTGATCGCCAGATGCGGCATCGCCGCATGGCCGCCCCTTCCGTGGACGACGATCTCGAAGCGATCGGCCGCCGCGGCCACCGTTCCGCGGTGGACGGCGATCTCGCCGAGCGGCCGTTCGCAATTGTGCAGCGCGTAGACTTCATCGCAGGGGAAACGCTCGAAAAGGCCCTCGTTCAGCATGGCAAGCGCCCCACCTCGACCCTCCTCGGCCGGCTGGAAGATGAAATGCACCGTGCCGGCGAAGTCGGGCGAGCGAACAAGCGCCGAGGCTGCGCCGAGCAGCATAGTGGTATGGCCGTCATGGCCGCAGCCATGCATCCGCCCGGGGGTGCGGGACGCATGCGCCAGCGGCCGTGCCTCAGTCATCGGCAGGGCATCCATGTCGGCGCGGATGCCAAGGCTGCGACCAGCGCCAAGCCTGCCCCTGAGCGTGCCGACGACACCTGTGCGTCCGACGCCTTCGGTCGTCTCGATGCCCCACGCGCGCAGTTTGTCCGCCACGAAACGGGCCGTCTCGAACTCTTCGAAACCGAGCTCGGGATTGGCATGGAGATGCCGCCGCCACGCCGTCATCTCGGTCTCGAGTTGCTGCACCGACGGAACCAGTTTCATGCCGATGCCTTTGCGCGGAGAGCTTGCGAGCGGCTCTGCAGGATGGCGATGACCCCAAGCAGGATCGCCGAGAAAGCGATCAGCAGCACGGCGACGGCCGCGATGGCAGGGCTGATGGACTCGCGCACCCCGGAGAATATCATGCGGGGCAAGGTTCGCTCCGCGCCCGTCGAGAGGAAGCTTGCGACGACGACTTCGTCGAAAGAAATGATGAAGGCGATGATGGCCCCTGTAACGACGCCCGGCGCTATCAGCGGCAGCACCACCTTGAAGAAGGTGCGCATGGCGCCGGCGCCCAGCGATGCCGCCGCACGAACCAACGTCCGGTCGAAGGTCGAAAGACTGGCGACGACGGTGGTTAGCATCACAGGCACGGCCATCGCCGTGTGCACCAGAATGATCGATAGCTTGTTGCCAACGAGTCCCAACGTGGCGAAGAATGAAAAGGCCGCGACGCCGACGATGACGACCGGCGTCACCAAAGGCGCGGCGATGATCGCGTAGAGGATCCGTTTCCCGGCAAAATCACCCCAGGCGAGCCCGATCGCCGCAGGTATGCCGAGCAGCAAAGCCAGAACCGTGGTGGATAGCCCGATGACGACCGAGTTCCACAGCGCGTTCGGCCAGCGCTCGTCGACCCACAGTTCGGCATACCAGCGCAACGACCAGCCCGGCGTTGGAAATGCCAGCGAATTGCTCGAGGTCAGCGACATGGGGACCACGATCAGCAGGGGCAGGATGATGAAAGCCAGCAACGTCGCCGCATAGGCATACATCAGCCATTTCCGGAAGCGGTCGGCGCTCATGCGACATGCGCCTTGCTGCGGAAGAGGACGGATGCCGTCCAGAACAGGAACGCAAACAATACGAGGATCATCAGCAGTTGCAGGGAAAGCGCTGCGCCCATGCCCCAGTTCAGCGTGCTGTTGGTGTAGAAGGCTATGTAGCTGGAGATCATCTGGTCTGTCGGCCCGCCGACAAGCGTCGGGGTGATGTAATAGCCGAGCGCGAAGACAAAAACGATCGCCCCGCCGGACAGGATCCCGGGCAGGATCAACGGCAACTGCACGCGGCGCCACGCCGTGAGCCACGGCGCACCCAACGACAGCGCCGCGCGCATGTAGGTGGTCGGAACCCGCCGCATGATGGCGACGACGGAGAGGACCATCATGGGCAGCAGAACCTGAACCATCGCCAGGTACAGCGAAAAGCGAGTGTAGATGAGGTCGAGGGGTTCGCTGACGATACCCAATCCGAGCAGTGTGGAATTCACGGGGCCGTTCTTCTGCAGCACGATGATCCAGATGACGGTGCGCACCAGCAGCGATGTCCAGAGCGGAAACAGGATCAGCGCGAACATCAGCTTCGACCAGGCAGGCGGCGCGCTGACGATCGCCTGCGCCAGCGGCACGGCGAGCACCGCGCAGATGACCGTCACCACCATGCTGATCCAGATCGTACGCAGCAGCGCGTCGACGAAGATGGCGCGGTCGGCCGAAACGGCTTCGATCGAATTGTCCGCGCCGCGCTTCAGGTCGAGGCTCGCAAGCAGATAATAGTCCGTTCGCGCGCTTTGCTGACGCGCTATGACCTGCCAGAGATCGATGTTTTTCCAGCCGGCCTGTTTGGCGACCACCTCGTCGCGCACGGGGCGCATGCCGAGCTTGCCGTCGGCCGCGTCCTTTGCCGTCTTGATGACGAGGAAACGACTACCGACGACGCGCTGGTTCACGAGTTGCGCCAGGACGCCTTCCTTCCCGGCGCGCCGCGCGTCGGCCAGGTCCTCGACGAGTGCTGCAAAGACGGGTTCGCCAGGCAGGCCGCTCTCTGCTTTCCAGCCGGCCAGAGCGGCAATTGTGCGCGGCAGGTTGTTCGAGAAATCCGAGTTGTCGACGGCCAGAGCCAGGAAGCGCGCCACCGGCCACAGAAACAGAATGACGACGAATAATATAAGCGGAGCGGTCAACAGGGCGAGCATGCCGCCCCGTTGGCGTCGCTTCATAGCCGGTTTAGTCCCGACCAACATGCCCAAGTTACTTCGCGAGCCAGGCCTTGAAGCGTTCTTCCAGCGCTTCCTTGTGCTCGGTCCAGAAGTCGTTGTCATAGGCGGCGCCGTACTGGAGGTGCTCCGGCGACGTCGGCAGGTTGGCCTTCCAGTCCGCGGGAATGAGGTCAGCGGCTTCCTTGCGGCCGGTGCCATAGGCATAGAGCTTGGAGAAGCCGGCCTGATTTTCAGGGATGGAGAACCACTTGAGGAGATCCAGCCCGCCTTGCTGGTGCGGTGCGCCCTTCACCACGGCCCAGTAGTCGGTGCCGTAGAAGAAGCCGGCGTCCCATGCGATGGCGTAAGGCTTCTTCTCGTTGATGGCTTCGTTGGTGATGCGTGCATTGAACGCGTCGCTGAGCGTCACTTCGCCGCTGTCCAGGTTCTGGATGCCCTGCGTCGTGGTGGACCACCAGACGACGTTCGGCTTGATCTTGTCGAGCATGGCGAAAGCCCGGTCGACGCCTTCCGGCGTGGCCAGCACCTTGTACATGTCCGCGCGTTTCACGCCGTCGGCCATCAGCGCATTTTCCAGTGTGAACTGCGCTTGCTGGTAGAGGCCGCGCTTTCCTGGAAATTTCTCGACGTTCCAGAAGTCCGCCCAACTCTTTGGCGCGGCGTCGCCCTTATAGACATCCGTGTTGTAGGCAAGAACCGTTGCCCATGTGTCGGACGCGACACCGCATTCATGCAGGGTGCCTGGGAGATAATTCGCCGCGTCGCCGGTGATCTCGGGCGTCAGCGCGACGAACAGGCCTTCGGCGCAGCCGACTTCCATGGCGGGCGCTTCCACCGAGACGACGTCGTAGGTAATGTTGCCCGCCTGCACCTGGGCACGCACCTTGGCGACCTCGCCGCCCCACTCTTCCATGATGATCGGGACGCCCGTCTTTTCGGTATACTTGTCCCAGACTCCATCCTTGTAGGCCTTGTCCCATGTACCACCCCAGCCGACCACCGTGACGGGATCGGCCGCGGACGCGGCAAAAGCCGAGGTCGCGAGGCAGATCGCGGCGGCAGATACGGCTTGCAGATAAGTCCTCATCGCAGTTCCCCTTTCTTATGTTGTGGATTTGATCAAATTTCAAACGCAAAATGGATTGATAAGCAACAGGAATTTGCGATAGGGTGCAAAAAAGTTAAAAAGACAAGGGGATTTGATCGAATGCTGCAAGGCACTAGAGACGTGCGCGCCAATGTCAGTCTCGCTGCTGTTCTGGACGAGGCGCGACAGCGTTTCGCTGACGCCAACCCGAACAGCCTGGCGCGTCAGAACGAGGCCGCGGCATCGTTGCCGGGCGGCAATACGAGGGCCGTTCTATGGTACCCGCCATTCCCTGTTTCGTTCGTCTCCGGCGAGGGCTGCAGGGTCACCGATCTCGACGGCCATACCTATGTCGATCTGGTCTCGGAATACAGCGCCGGCTTCTACGGCCACTCCGACAAGGCGATTTCGGCGGCCCTTGTGGACGTCATACAGGGCGGCATCATGCTGGGTGCACCCAACCGCTACGAGGCGCGCCTGGCAGCGGCGGTGGTCGAGCGTTTTCCAGCCATCGAGCGCGTGCGCTTCTGCAACTCGGGCACCGAGGCGAACATCATGGCGATTTCCGCCGCTCGCGCCATCACGAAGCGTTCGAAGATACTCGCCTTCCGGGAAGGCTATCACGGCGGCGTACTGACTTTTGCGCATGGCGGCTCACCGCTCAATTTGCCTTTCCCCTTTGTCTTCGCCGACTACAACGATAGTGCAGGCGCCGTGGCGCTCATCAAGGAACAGGGCGACGAGCTTGCCGCCGTCATCGTCGAACCGATGATGGGCGGCGGCGGCTGCATCCCGGCGACCCGCGAGTTCCTGCAGGCGCTGCGCACAGCGACGAAGGAGACCGGCGCGCTGCTGATCTTCGACGAGGTCATGACCTCGCGCCTCGACTATCGAGCGCTCCATGGCGCGCACGGAATTTTTCCCGATTTCGTGACGCTCGGAAAGTACATCGGCGGCGGTGCGAGTTTTGGCGCATTCGGTGGACGCGCGGACCTCGTCGACCGCTTCGATCCGGCCTTGCCTGGTGCGTTCTCGCATGGCGGGACGTTCAACAACAATATTCTCAGCATGGCTGCTGGTTTCACCGGTCTGACGCAGGTGCTGACGCAAGAGGCGAGCCGCGCCATCAATGCGCGCGGAGATCGCTTGCGTGAAGCGATGAACGTCTCACTTGAGCGGCATGGCGTGGAGGGTATCGTCATAGGGCGCGGGTCGTTGATGAACCTGCATTTCGTCAGGGGGCCGGTGGACACGCCGGCGCGGCTCGACGATGCCGATCCATCGGTGATTGCGCTGTGGCATATCGAGATGCTGTTGCGAGGGTATTATGTGACGCCGCGCGGCATGCTGGCGTTGTCACTGCCATTTGGCGACGCCGAACTCGACGGCTTCGCCGCCGCATTCGACGATTTCCTGTCGAGCAACCTCAAAATACTGCCCCGCCGGACAAACTGATGCTCGATCGCAAGGATGCCACCGCCGGCTCGGCCGCGCAAAAGACAGCTCATGTTCGTGTCCATACGGACTTGAAGGAAGCACTGATGAACGGTGACTTCCTGCCCGGCCAAAGACTGGTCGTGCGACAGCTTGCCGAACAGTACCGGACCAGCGCCATGCCGGTGCGCGAGGCCTTGCGGCAACTCGTCAGCGACGAGGCGATGTTCGACCACCCAAACCGGGGCGTCATCGTCCCCGAGGCCACGGTGGCGCGTATTTCGGATCTCGTGCGTGTGCGCTGCAGCGTCGAAGGGACGGCGGCCGAATGGGCTGCGACGACCATCACGCCCGAAGAACTCGATGAATTGGCGAAGCTGAACAGCCTGATGCGCGAGTGCGTCGAGAGCAACGTCATGGCTAACTATCTCGGCCTGAACAGGCGCTTCCATTTCACGATGTACCATGCCGCGCGGTCACCTCTCATCCAGCAGATCATCGAGAAATTGTGGCTGCAGGCAGGACCGTTCTTGAACATCGTCCGCTCGGACGTGACCTACGGCCTGGGCCTGGACCATCACGACGAAATGCTCGCGGCGCTGCGTCGCGCCGATGGCGCGGCTGCGCGCAAGGCCCTGGTGGCCGATCTGCGCGAGGCCGCCGACATCATTCTTCGCGCCGCGGCGGCGGCTGAGGCGCAGCCTGCTCGAAAGCGCCCGACTTCGGTGCGCCGTGATCCGAAGGCGCAGGCGCGGTGATGGGCGGATCTCCGCGTGGGCGGGTTCACGTCGAGTTTCGCGGCGTCAGCAAGCGCTACGGGCATGCGGTCCAGGCGGTGCGCCAGCTCGACCTGGAAATCGTGCGCGGCGAATTCCTGACGCTGCTGGGCCCTTCCGGGTCCGGCAAGACGACGGCGTTGATGATGCTGGCAGGATTCGAAGATACGACCGAGGGCGAAATTCTCATTGACGGTCAGCGCATCGACAACGTTCCCGCCAATCGTCGCGGCATCGGCATGGTGTTCCAGAACTACGCACTTTTCCCGCACATGACGGTCGCCGAAAATCTGGCTTTCCCGCTCGAGGTCCGCAAACTTGGCCGCGAGGAGGTCAGGCGACGTGTCGGGAACGTTCTCGACATGGTCCAGTTGCCCGAATTCGGCAATCGGCGGCCAGCGCAGCTTTCGGGCGGGCAGCAACAACGTGTGGCGGTTGCCCGCGCCCTGATTTTCGAACCAAATCTTGTCTTGATGGACGAACCGCTTGGCGCCCTCGACAAGCAGCTGCGCGAGCAGATGCAGTTCGAGATCAAGGATATTCACGCCCGGCTGGGCGTGACCTTCGTCTACGTCACGCACGACCAGACCGAAGCGCTAACCATGTCGGACCGTATCGCGGTGTTCAGCGCCGGCCGCATCGAGCAACTGTCGACGCCGCGCGAACTGTACGAGCGTCCCGCGGCGAGCTTTGTCGCAAGCTTCATCGGTGAGAACAACCGCATGTTCGGCGCCGTGCTGGCCGGGAGCGAGGATGGCGGCGTATCCGTCCGTCTCGACGACGGCGACGTTGTGTTGAACGCCATGTCCTGCGGTGCTGCGCTTTCTGCGGGTGTCAGGGTGACGCTGTCGATAAGGCCCGAGCGCCTGTCAGTTCTGCAGGACGGCGTCACGGCGCTCAACGAGATTCCGGCGACGGTCGTTCAATCAATCTACGTCGGCGATCATGTCCGGCTCGTCGCCGCGACCGCGAGCGGCCAGAAATTCATCGTCAAGCTTGCTACTTCGTCGTCTCAGCCAAAGCTCGATCCGGGTACGGCGATCCGGCTGGGCTGTGGTCGTGAGGATTGCCTCGCGCTCGATAGATAACAACAAAAGGCAGACAAGGGAGACTCCAACCATGAAGAAATCGCCGAAAGTCGTCATCACCTGTGCGGTCACCGGCTCGATCCACACGCCGACGATGAGCCCGTATCTGCCCATAACGCCGTCAGAGATCGTCGATGCCGCCGTCGGCGCAGCCGAAGCCGGCGCGTCGGTGATCCATCTGCATGCCCGCGACCCCGAGACGGGCAAACCGACCCCCGATCCCAAGCTCTTCATGGACTTCCTGCCGCGCATCAAGCAGCAAACCAACGCGGTGATGAACATTTCTACCGGCGGCGGCCTCAAGATGACGCTCGACGAACGTCTCGAAGCCGCTCATGCCGCCAAGCCCGAACTCTGCTCGCTCAACATGGGGTCGATGAATTTCGCCTTGCACCACATCGCGCCGAAATACACCGACTGGAAGCACGACTGGGAGAAGGGCTACCTGGAAGATACCAAGAAGGGCATCGTCTCCAACACGTTCGAGCAGATCGAGCGCATCATTGTCGAGGTCGGCCAAGCCTATGGCACCAAGTTCGAGTTCGAGTGCTATGATGTCAGTCACCTCTACACGCTGGCGCACTTTCTCGACCGCAAGCTGCTGAAGCCGCCGCTTTTCGTCCAGACGATCTTCGGACTTCTGGGCGGAATCGGCGCCGACGCCGAAGACATGATGCACATGCGCAGGACGGCGGACAGGCTGTTCGGAGACGACTATCTCTGGTCGATCCTTGCCGCCGGCAAGCACCAGATGAACCTCTGCACGATGGGTGCGATCATGGGTGGCAATGTGCGTGTCGGGCTGGAAGACAGTCTCTATATCGGCAAGGGCGCGCTTGCCAAGAGCAATGCCGAGCAGGTCGCCAAGATCAAGCGCATCCTTGGCGAACTGTCGCTTGAAATCGCAACCCCCGACGAAGCCCGCCAGTTGCTGGATCTCAAGGGCGGAAACGAGGTCGGGTTTTGACGCCCCCGATTGAAACCTATGTCGGCGTCGTCCATCCTTGGATGTGTGACGCGATGGGCCATCTCAACGTCCGTCACTACGTCGCTATGTTCGACGACGCCAGTTTCCAGCTGCTTGGCAGGATCGCCGATCCCCGTTTGACGCCGACGCTCGGCTGGGCGGATGTGAGGATGGAGATCGACTACGTGCACGAAACCGAGGTGGGAACTCTGATCACCGTTCGCACCGTTATAGAAAAGCTTGGGAAGTCGTCGCTGACCTATCTGCATGAAATGCGCGGCACGCTGGACGATGTGCTGCATGCACGCATGCGCACCGTGACGGTGCGCTTCGATCTTCAAGCGCGGAGCAAGATCGAGATCGAAGGCGAAGCCCGACAGGCGTGCGCGAAACTCCCGAGTGGTGAAGTCGATACGCGTGGGTGACGGCGAGAATGTCTGGTGAGGGCATCGTTAGCGGCATTGGCGTGACTTGAGCGAGATGCTCTAGGTCGCGGAAGGCTTCTACTCGCCATAGGAAGGGCAAAATATAGCCGCTATTGCACAGACACCGCATTGGGCGGCCGCCACAATCGGGTGTTCTACGCTTTGACGGCGGCTGTGCGCCTCATGTCGGTCTTTCGTCGCGCCCTAAGCTGCGTCAACAAGCAGACATCCAAATCAGGTTGTGGACACCTACGCCACCGCCAAGCGGCGCGGCAACAAAGCGCTTGTAGTTGTGCCGCCGGTTTGGGCGACACGTCTTCAGAGCCGACTGGTAGGCGGTTTGCCAGGGTCATCGGTGTGACGACGACTTGCGGTTTGTCCGGATCAACTCGCGCTCATAACGAACGCGCGATGCCTCCATTTTGGAACCGAACCAGTGGGCCCCGAGGTGGCCGCGCCGCGGGGCCCTGGCGTAAAACCGGCCCAAGGGGGTTGGGGTGCCTGGATCCGCTGTGATGCAACCTTGTTCAAGCACCTATGGGGGGTCGATTCGGTAGACATCGCGAGACCCACCATTGAGAGGGCGTTCTCTTGCTATCGTCGGCGTGCTTCGTGACAGCGAGTCGGGATAGCGCAACACGAAGACTCTCCGCAACGATCCGCGCCTCACCGACTACCTCCGAGCCGGGTCTATCCTTCAGTCGGTCACGTCGAGTACGTGGTATCTGAGAGCCGCCAGCCTGGCGGACACAACATCAACGAGTTTAATTCGACAGACATTAGAAATTTCTAGTTATGCAACGGAGCACATCAATCATCGGATTGTCACCCGAACATAATCCCCCTTGATGTTTATTGCCGGTTTTGAGTTAGGGGTATTCGCAAGCGAACTGTCAGTGAAGGATGCTTTGGCCGCAACCGAATAACTGATCAGAACATCTTGTCCGATTCCCAGATAGACATCCAAGGCCCTTGCGTCGAAGTCGATATTTTCGGTTTTCTCCACCCTATCGAATACGAGGCGGGCTTTGATGGCTTCCCCCTTTACGGAGACGCTTGACGCGTGACCTTCTAGGGTAACATCCCCAGCCTTGCTGGCGATTGTGATGGAGGAAAAATCCCCGTCTAGCTTAGCCATAAGTGCGATTTGATCGATCAAGATCGAATTACCGCTTGGTATATTGGCATTGATCTCAACCGTGCAGTCAGACAGGTTCGTCCAGGAAGACGGCGGGACGTCAATGAATAGAGTGCCGTTCTCAACTCGCATTTCGCCGCCTTTTCGGCAACCGCTGAAAAACCAGCTAGACCATCCCGATCTCTGACTGTTGATTGAGGCCCGGTAAGCTGCCCCCGCCAATGTGGTGAGGTGGACGGAACTCGCATTCCCAGAGATCGCAACGGCAGTCACGCCGGAAACGTCCAGATTCTTCTCTGGTACGTCAGCATAGGTTGACGGTGATAACCCGATTAAAATCATAAGGGCAAACAGTCTGTTTTTCATTTCAAGCCTCCGATCCTGATTCCTTGGCCGAAGGCGAAGGCCGAAGGCCGAAGGCGACCAGTCTTGGAACGATGATCAGAACAATGGATTGCCGCGACCTTGATCATGATCTGGTCGACCGCGATCGCGATAAAGGACATTCTGCTTTCCGGTGACAGGTCTCAACCCAACGCTTTGGAGGCAGCGCGAACGGGCGTCCCGTGGCAAACCTGTCCTTGCCCGCATGCGCAAGCGCGGGATTGAGGTTCATATCCACACTGTTCTCGCCGAAGATGCGGGAAATTCCAGTTCGGCGAACGCGTCGGCAAAGCTTTTTCGGGCGGTCTGGACACAAGGGCAGCCGTGCACCGGATGCGTGCGAAAGGTGCTGATCTTCGCGGCCTCAATGGAGGGGCTCTGTCAATGGCCTTGGCGAGGACCACGTTGCGGTTTGCGGCCTTGATGTGGATGGCGACTTCGTTCTGTTGAGCACCGAGTCTTCCAGTCATGTCTGCGTCGGACGTGTCGTCGTCGGTCAATTCGAAGGCTATGATTATATTGTCTGCAGGGTTCACAGAAATGTGTAGCTTGCGCCAGGATCGGCGCGTCTGCTTTCTGCATGCCCATTCGCCTGCGCCGAAGAACTTCAAGCCGGTGCTGTCGACGACCGAGGCGATCAGACCCTTGGGTGGCCAGCGATAGGCGCAGACCTGCACCGTACCTCGAGCGAGCGTCATTATGATCTGGCACGACCAGATCGAGGCGCATTAGGCTGACATCGCCGCGCTGGACCAGGTCGCGATCATACTCGCTCCAATTCCTGATCTGATATCGAGTCTTCGAGATACAGTAACGCCGAGCCGCATTGAATTTGAACAGCGTATGAGAAACTCGGCTGGGTTGTGACTCCCTCGATCGTGCCATCGCAGGGGTTGCGGAAAGCTGTTCTGTGGACAATGATAGCGCCGACTGACTATACCTTGCAGTCCGAGTTGTGCAGACTTCATGCTATTCATCCCGCTTCCCTTCGTCGTCGCCATCCTGCTTCTGATTCTGTTTGTCATCGTAGTCCGGCGCGACGACGATGCGCCGCCAAACGTGCCGTTTCTCGCCTTGATTCTGGTGTCCGTGGTTCAATCGACACTGTTGGGGTTGCGTTGGGGCTACTCGGTAAACGGCGTCAGCCCCATCCTTCCCGTTGTCGCAGCCACTATACCGCCGCTTATCCATGCCGGGGTGTCCCGGTTGGTCCGGAAGAGTGCCCTTGCAACTTTCCTGCGCATTGGTCTGCATGTCATTCCGGCTGTCGGCATCGTGATACTTATTGTGGTATGGCCGGATGCCATCGACATCGCGGTTGCGTCAATTTTCGTCGGTTACGCGATAGCGATATTGCTGCTAACGCGGTCGGGCGCCGATGCGCTTCGCCTCGCACCTTTCGAGAATGCTGGACCAGCCTATCGTGCGATCCTCTTAGCCGCGTCTGTTCTACTTGTGTCGGCGGCAATGGATATTGTCGTCTTTTTCGACTTTGAGTGGACGCGGGGCGAGCATACCCCGCTGCTGGTCACCATCGGAAATCTTGCGCTGCTGGTCGTGCTGTCAATTGCCGTCGCGGCGGCAAGCCGCCGCGGCATGCCCGCTCAGACGATCGGGCCCACTCCGATTCTGGATATTGCGGAGGACACGGCAACCATCGCCGCAATTCAGGTTCTCATGGAGACCAAGCGCGTCTATCGCGATGTCGATCTCAACCTCGACCGGCTGGCCCGCAAGGCGGGAATTCCAGCCCGGCAAATTTCCACGGCGATCAACCGCGCAACAGGTAAGAACGTCTCGCAATACGTCAACGATTACCGGATCGCGGAAGCGTGCAGCTTGCTCAGGGATACGAAGAAGCCCGTAACCGAGATCATGTTTGACGTAGGCTTCCTGACCAAGTCCAATTTTAATCGCGAATTCCGCCGCGTCACCGAAAGCACGCCGCAAGAATGGAGGCGGACGAAGGCCGAGCCTGATTGAATCTCTTGTTTTCATGAGAACGTCGGACTAGATCGCGGTCTAGGACGGTCCAGAACGCGTTTCAGGTCTCTTTTCTCACATCGCCGGTCATACTGCCGGCATGAACATGATCACGGAACACGACCGCAAACTGGCCGCCAAACTGGCCGCCGCGCTCGCGCCTCTGCCTCCCGGGCCTGTTGCGGACACAGTCGAGCCGCGAAGGAAAGGTCTCCGGCGGCTGATCCTTCCCATGGGTTTTTCGGTGCTGGCCGTGACAGCCATTGCTGTCGTTTACCACCAGCCAGAGCTGTACCGCACTATCGAGGCCAAGGTCCTGACGACAACTGGCCTAACGGATGATGCAATCGAAAACGGCGTTTCGGCACCCGTGGAACAGCCGGGCGCCCTAAACGGCGCGCAGGTGACAGAGCCTATCGGCACACAAGCCCCCATCGCTCGCGAGATCAACGGCTCGGGTTATGTAATTGCGCCCCGCACCACGACTGTCTTTTCCAAGTACGAAGGCAGGATCACCAGCGTTGCCGTCCAAGTGGGAGACCTTGTGGAGGCCGGCCAGGTTCTGGTGACGCTTGACGATGCAGGAGCCCAGTTCGCGCTCGAACAGGCCGAAGCAGCGAAGGTCGCGGCGGATCTCTCGCTTGCCGCCCGAAACATCGATCTTGACCAAGCGCGGGCTTCTCTTGGTCGTACCGAATCTCTGGCCGCCCGTGACGCGGCAAGCAGGCAGCAGTTGGACGAGGCGCGCTGGACCCTCGAACGCGCCGAGAACACGGTGGCTCAGGCGCGGCAAGAATTGGCGGCCGCGGAGCTTGCCATCCGCATCGCCGAGGAACCCGTTCGCGAGCTGACGGTGCGCGCGCCCTTTGCCGGAACCGTGACGCGGGTCGACGCCCATGTCGGCGACACCATGCTCGCTCGCGTCGACAGCGTACGCGAGAGCCTGAGCCTGCTGACGATCACCGATAGGACCAAGATGGTGATCGATGCCGATGTGGCGGAATCCAGCATGGCCGACCTCCGGCCGGGGTTGCGGGGGGAGGCCGTTCTCGACGGATTTCCCGATTCCCCCTTTTCAGTCGAAGTCCTGCGGGTCGCACCCGTCGCCTCCATGGAAAAGGGGACGGTCACCTTGCGCCTCTCGCTGACCGACCCACCGGCCGGCATGCGGCCGAACATGGCCGCGCGCATTCGCATCCAACTCACCGATACCGTCAGCAAGACCGGAGCAAACAGCCAATGACACACGACCCCTACATCACGCTCGCCGGCGTGCGGAAAGGATATCGCATGGGCGGCGAGGCGATTCCGATTTTCACGGCCCTCGACCTTGCCATACCGCGCGGCGATTTCGTCGCGATCATGGGTCCGTCCGGATCGGGCAAATCGACATTGCTCAATATGTTGGCCGGGATAGACGTGCCGGATGCCGGCAGCCTGAGCATCGGCAACCACAGGCTCGACCGGATGGGCGAATCGGCGCGCTCGACCTGGCGAGCGCACAACATGGGCATTGTCTTCCAGTTCTATAATCTTCTGCCGATGCTGAATGCGGCGGAGAATGTCGAGCTTCCTCTGCTGCTGAAGCCGCTATCGGCGCGGGAACGCCGTTCGCGCGTCGGCAAGGTGCTCGATCTCGTCGGGCTTTCCGGCCGCGAGAAGCAGTATCCATCCATGATGTCGGGCGGCCAGCAGCAGCGTGTGGGCATCGCCCGCGCCATTGTCTCCGATCCCGGGTTGCTTCTGTGCGACGAGCCTACCGGCGACCTCGACAGAAAGTCCGCCGACGAAGTGCTGGAGATGCTGTCTTTGCTCAACCGCACTCTGGAAAAGACCATTGTCATGGTCACCCATGATCCGCAGGCTGCGCGTTCCGCCAGGAGAACGCTTCATCTCGACAAAGGTATGTTCATCGAAGAGAAGAGGGCCGCCTGATGACATTCTTGAGCCTTACCCGCAAGAACGCCTGGCGAAAGCCGTTGCGCACTGTTTTGCTGCTGGTCTGCGTCGCGGTTGCCTTCCTTATCTACGGCCTGACCGCGAGCTTCCTTGCCGGTTCGCAAGGCACATCCGCCGCGAGTGAGGACTTGCTGGGCGTCATGAGCGTTGCGGGACGCGCCCAGCCATTACCCATGGCGCATCTCGCCCGCATCGCTGCCGAGCCCGATGTCAGTGCTGTCGCATACATGTCGCGATTGCGCGGATACGTGGTCAACGAGAAGAATGTCATTGCTGTCAGCGCCGTCGAGCCGCAGGCTCTCATGACCGTCAATGGCAAGGAACTCGGCCTGACGCCGGCGTTGGTCCGGGCGCTCGACCAAGGTCGCGACCGGGTGCTGGTTGGTCGCGCGCTGGCCGAGGCTCAAGGCTGGTCGGTAGGCCAGCGCATCACCGTCACCGCCTTCCAGATGATCCGCCAGAACGGCGATCGTGACTGGAGCTTCGAGATCGCCGGTATCTTCGAAGGCGAAAACGACAGCACCGACACCTATTTCGCCATCGGGCGCTACGACTATGTGAATGCGGCCCGGGCGAAGGGCAAGGATACGGTGGACGTCTTCGTCGTTCGCCCGCGTGACGGGGTGAAGGCAAGTGCACTCGCCGCACGCATCGATTCGCTGTTTGCCAATTCCGCCGCGCCGACGCGAACGCAGTCCGAAAAGCAGTTCCTCGAAGCCTTCCTGCGCCAATATGCCGACATCAAGCTGATCGTTAATCTGGTCACGGGTGCGGCTTTCATCACCCTGCTGATGATTGTCATCAACACCATGGTCTTCGCCGTGCGCGAACGAACCTTTGAAATCGGCGTTCTGAAAACGCTGGGCGTCTCCCGCGGCAGGATCATAGCCCTGGTCCTCAGCGAGACGCTGTTAATCGTCATAATAGGCGCAAGTGTAGGTCTTGCCCTAGCGAAGCTCGCAACCGTGCTTGTCGGGCCGGTTCTCGGCCTCGCATTCTCCCCGTCGGTGCTGGCCAAGGCAACAGTGATTGTCTTCGCGGTTGGCCTCGCGACCGGCCTGCTGCCGGCAATCAACGCCATGCGAACCCCCATTATCAAAGCCTTCAGAGCGAGGTAGCCGCCGTGTCCACCCAGATCAAACAGACGCTCGTGATGACGAGGGCGAACTTCTCCAGCCTGCCGCGTCGCCTCGCGATCTCACTGTCGATGGCGCTTTCCGTAGCCCTCGTTGTCGCTGTCCTTGCCGGCTTCCTTGCTATGGCCGAAGGGTTTGAAAAGGCGCTGTCCGGCGCAGGTTCGCCCCTTGTCGCGGTTGTCCTCGGCGGCGGCACAAACCAGGAAACCGGCTCCGACATCCCCGCAGATGCGATCCGCAGCATTCAATCCATGACTGGAGACATCGGCGTTGCTCGCGACGAAGCTGGCAACCTACTCGCGTCCCGTGAACTGGTGCTTCCGGTGGAGGTCGTCGGAACGCAGGGTGTATCGTCGACGACGCTTGCGCTGCGCGGAATGGACGTTGGCGGTCCTTCGGTCCGCGACGGCATCGCGCTTTCGGCCGGTCGACTGTTCACACCTGGCACCCGCGAGATCGTGGTCGGTGCGCGCATCGCCGGCGATTTTCCGGGCTTCGGCATTGGCGAGACGATTCGGTTGGGGACGGTGGACTGGACAGTGGTCGGCCATTTCGCGGCCAATGGCAGCGCCTTCGAATCCGAAATATGGGGCGACCTGGACGCGGTTCGCGCCGCCTTCAACCGGCAGGGACAGGTACAGAGTCTGCGTTTGCGCCTCACCGCCCCTTCATCGATTGCGGCGCTGAAGGCCAGGTTGGCGACTGTAACCTCCACGCCGCTTGTCGCCGTCTCCGAAGCTGATCTTTATGCCGCGCAATCGGGCCGCACATCAAACCTCATCCGCCTGTTCGGCTGGCCGCTTGCACTGCTTATGGCCATCGGCGCAACCGCCGGCGCCCTCAACACGATGATGAGTTCGGTCTCGGATCGAACCGTCGAGATCGCCACCGTTCGTGCGCTTGGCTTCGGCCGGCTCTCGGCCTTCCTCGCGACTTGGTTCGAAGCGGTGGCGATTGCCGCCACCGGCGCGATCCTGGGCATCTTCGCCTCTTGGCTTGTCTTCAACGGCTGGCAAGCCAGCACTGTCGGTGCCAACGAAGCCAGCATGGGCTTCCGGCTGTCGGTTGACGCAGGTGTGATGCTTACCGCCGGCCTGCTTGGCCTCGCCATCGGCGTCATCGGCGGCGCTCTGCCGGCAATCGCGGCCACCCGGCTGCCTCTGACGGTTGCTCTGCGGGCGCGCGGATAAAGTGCGAAAATGCCCAGGCGCTGGTCGTGTTATGCCCACTGCCAGTGTTCTCTGCCATCGCTTCGCCTCGTCTGGGGCTGGCGGGCGATGGCTGCCGTTATCTGTAAAGCACCCGCGGTAGAAATCCGCGCTCCCGAATCGGATTTTCGGCAGCCAGCCAAGTCGCTGCCAACACCTGAAATCCGGGCCGCGCAGGCCGGAGCTTTGTCCTGTTGATCCCGCTGGCGCGATGTTGTCTTCGGCGACGTCCTCTTTTGCGATTTTGATGGTCCTCAAACGCGTTCCAGGACGCAAGTCGATCGCTTCTGCCCGATAATGAATTATGGCCAAAATAGAAAGCACAATCTCCAAATAGCTGGATTGGGCATTTTCTTGATCTTGAACAATATCTTTTCAGGTTCTCAGAGGAGCCAGGCCGTTTCACTGGAGTGTCTTGACGAGAGTTATGGCATAACCCCAGGTGGTATTGCCGTATATAGACGTTTCTATGGCATATCTGCAGTAACACTTTGCGAGGCTGACTTGTTCCATATGCTCGGCGACGTGTTGGCGCGTGCGCTTGAGACGGTGCCGAACGCATCCGAATGTGAAGGGCAACTGATCTATTGCAAGACCCAGACGCATAACACCTTCAGCGATGACGGCTGGTTGCCTTCGCTGGCCGAGAAGTACGGACTGGCCCGATGGGAAACCTTTTCCTGGGCGATGACCAATTGCGCCTCGGCGATCGTCGCGATGCATTTTCTCGAGCATAGCAGCACCCGCGCGCCGGTCATCTTGATCACCGGCGAAAAGGCTTTCCACCCCAGTGTCAGCGCCCTTTCGGTCGGCCTTTTGTCTGAGATCCCCGCCGCAAGTGTCCTCAACATCGGCGGGGATGGATGGCGAGTGCTTGCAACCCACGTGCAGCATCTGGGCGGGTTCTATGAGAACCCGGACCAGATCAAGCCGGCGGAGCGCAGAAGGCTTCAGGAAATCTATGCGGACGCGCTTCGCACCTTCATCGATGACAGCCTCGCGCGGTACCGCCCCATGCTACGCGGCGATGCCGTGCTCATGCCGCACAATCTGAACCTGCCCGTTATGCGAGCGGTCATACGCCAGCTCGGATGGGAGGATCGCACGCATTACGGCGATGTGGCCAACCACGGTCACGCCTATTGCTCGGATCTTTTCCTCAACCTCGATCGCCTCACAGCTCCGGAAGGAACAGCGCTTCCGGAACAGGCGATTCTGGTCGCTGCCGGGACGGGTATCACCTTCGCATCCTGTCTGCTTGAACGCAAAGCGCCGTCATGACCGGCCTCGAAACATCAGTCGTCGAGGCAGCGACGGGGAAACGGGCAGAGCCGCTCACCCGGTCCATCCCGGTCTTCGATACTTCAAGCGACACCTATCAACGGTTCGGCCTGCTTGCCCTCACCGAGATGGCCGCCCGCCAGGGCGGGGACGCTGTGTTGCTGCGACTGGCCGGCGGACATAATGCTCTTCTTCTGTCCGGCGCAGACGGCGCTGATCATTATGCGCGCCACGTTGCCGACATCCCGGGCGAGCGCGGCGACGTCACCAGCAACGCGGCTGCGGTGCGTCGTCTGCTCGGCGATTCGGATCTTGCCGAGGCCTGGCGTCGGGGCAGATTGTCCATCGACGAGCACCTCCCGCTTTGGCTCGAACGGGCGCGGGCCAGGGCGACGACGGCGCTGCTACACGATGCGCTGCGACCGCAGGGTTCGGATCGGCTCCGCGTCCTTTGCAGGCTCTGGTCCGTGCGTGCATGCTGCCCGGCACTCCTCGGCCACGGGCTTGCCGACCCAGATCTGATCGAAGGGTTTCTGCGAATCGAGGCCTTCTTTACTGCGCTGAATGGCGTCGGGCCGCAGGTGGATGGAGCCGAAGCGGAGGAAGCGTTCAAACAGGCGCGCGCCTTCGTCGATGATGTCCTGGCCGCCGGGCTGATGAGAGGTAGTTCGGGAGATGACAACGCCGTCTGCGCACTTCGCGCGCTTCTGCCCAGCTCTTGCAGCACGAAAAACATGATCGATGAGCTGCGCCCCGTTATCTTCGGGCTGCTCTTCGAGGCGATTCAGATTGATGGTCTCAACCTGCTTTGGACCCTGGTGGAACTTGCGCGCGGCGGTGCTTTGGTCGAGGCAATCGCAATGGAAGGGCGGACCGATGACGCAGTCCGGGCTGGTCCGCTTGCCCGTGCCGTCACTATGGAAGCGTTGCGGCTCTATCCCGAGTTGCCCTTCATTCACCCGACAGGCCCCGCCTCGAATGTCGATGACGAAGGGTTGCGCGGCGAAGCCATTCTCTATGCGCCATGGCTCATTCACCGCGACGCCCGCCTCTGGCCGGAGCCAACCCGCTTCTTGCCGCAGCGCTTTCTGTCCGGCGCAGAAAAGGCCCGCCTTCCAGACATCTATATGCCGTTTGGTCTCGGTCCGCTCGCGCGAAAGCGGACGCAATTCGTCATCGACCAGATTGCCGCGACCGTAACGACAATTTGCAGGAACGCGTGTCTTTCGCTTGCGCCGGACTGTCGTCCCGGCGATCTGCGCCCGGTCTATCGCGCTACCTTGCAGCCTCGCGGTGACGTCGACGTCCATTGGCAGCGCCGACCGAATGGAGATGCGGCCCCGCACGCGCCCCTTGAAACGGAGAAGAGTGATGGTTGATCTCATTCTGTCGCGTATTCGTAACCACATGGTGCGGTCTCCGCAGACACCGGCCTTGGTCGGCGAGACCGGGGTCATGCGGTTCGGCGAACTGGGCCGACGGTGCGCCGGTATCGCGGCGCATCTGCAGGATCTGCCCCCCGGGCCCCTGCTGGTCGTCGGACACAAGGACCATGATTGCATCGCGGCGATGCTCGCCTGTGCATTTGCCGGACGCCCGTTCATCTTCGTCGATCGGATGAACCCGGTTCAGCGGATCGAGCGGATCGCGGCCATTGCCGGCGTGACGCATGCCCTTGTGGCGTCGTCGGGTATCGCGCTTTCGACCGTCACCCTTCTTGACGCCCGTGATATGGAGGCCTTGCCCGTGGAGGCCGTTCCGTCAGGTCCCGTCCCCGGTTCAACCCTGTTCTATCTCGTCTTCACGTCCGGCAGTACCGGCGTGCCGAAGGGCGTGGCCGTGACGCGTGACAACTTCGCCGCTTTCGACGACTGGTACGGCCCTTTGCGTCATGCGCATGCAGGACGGGGCGCCCATGTGAACCACGCAAGCCTCGCTTTCGATATGGGTATGCTCGACCTCTGGCCGGCGCTCGCTACGGGGACTCCGGTCATCCTGCTGGATCACCGCAACAATGTGATCGCTCGCAACAACATGCGCCTCATGTCCGAAAACGGCGTGACGACACCGGCATCGTGGTTCTCGACGCCCTCGCTGCTGCAGATTATGCGCACGGACAAGGGCTTCTGCGGGAAGACCTTTCCGGAGTTGAAATGCTTCTTTGTCGGCGGTGAGGTCGTGCAGAAGAACCTGATCCGCGACCTGTGGCGGTGTTTCCCTGAAGCAGTGGTCCTCCATGCCTACGGCCCAACGGAGGTGACCTGCGTCACCCATGCGAAGGCGTTGAAGCCGGCCGATCTCGAGATCGGCGATCTGCTCCCACTCGGTCCAGCGCTCGCCACGACCACGATGCGCATCGTCAAGCCCGAAGGCAGCCTGGCAGCAGCAGGCGAGCTGGGTGAGGTGGTGCTGAGCGGACCGCAGGTGGCGGTAGGCTACCTGCCACCGGACCATCCGCGCAATGTCGCGTTCGCCACCTGGCGGGGCGAACCGAGTTATCGCACGGGCGATCTCGGCTATGTGGATCAGTTTGGGGATCTTGTGTTACTCGGTCGGATCGACCGGCAGGTGAAGTGGAACGGCAACAGGATCGAGCTCGACGAAATCGAGGGGGTCGCCTGCGCGCTTCCCTATGTGGTGCAGGCGAGCTGCGTGCCGATCTTCAAAGACGGCCGCGTCATCAACATCGTGCTGTTCCTGCAGCTGGCGGCCGATCGGGATATTCCACGCGACACGATCGTCCTGGACATGCGCCAGGCGCTACCCGCCGTAATGGTCCCTCGCGACATCCATCTGGTGTCGACGTTCCAACTCACCATCAATGGCAAGATCGATACGGCAGCGTTGCGCGCAATCGCCGGTGCGGAGGCGTCGCAAAGCGCTGCCGGCGCTGGCTTGTCCCACCAGGATGGGCCTGACGCGAGCACTCCCTTTCACCAGCGGCACAACGGGAGCGACCTCAAGCAAAAAGGAGTACCACAGTGACAGAGCATGTAACCGCCCCGGCCGGATTCGACAGTTCCGTCACACCTCCGGACGTCGCCGGCCTTTCTGTGACGGCCCGCGCGCCGTCGACCAGGCCGATTGGCTTCAGCCTCTCTTTCTTTGCCAACGATGACCAGCAGGCACGCGGCCCAGCTGCCTACCGCCTGCTGCGGGAGGCGAGCGAATATGGCGACCGTAACGGTTACGAGGCGGTCTGGCTGCCCGAGCGCCATTTCCACACCTTCGGCGGGCATTTCCCGAATCCGGCCGTGCTCGCTGCGTCGCTGGCGACAATCACCAGCCGCATCGGATTGCGGGCCGGCAGCGTCGTGGCGCCGCTGCACCACCCTGTGCGGATCGCCGAGGAATGGTCGGTCGTCGACAATCTCTCCGGTGGCCGTATCGGGTTGTCCTTCGCCTCAGGCTGGAACCTCAACGACTTCATCCTCGCGCCCACCCCCTTCGAGATGCGCCGCGAGACCACCAACCAGGCCATAGACACGGTACGCCGCCTGTGGCGCGGCGAGGAAAGCTCATTCGCTCATAACGACGGGCCGCGGGCGGTCAAATCCTTCCCGAGGCCCTTCCAGGCGGAGCTGCCCGTCTGGCTGACGACGTCGGGCCGCGTGGAAGGATTCGAGGCCGCCGGCAGCCTCGGTGCCAACGTCCTAACCCACCTGCGCGGCCAGGAGATGGACGACCTTCCGGCGAAGATCGCGCGGTATCGCAAGGCTCGGCAGGAGCATGGCCATGCCGGTCCCGGCCAGGTCACTCTCATGATGCACACCTATATCCATGAGAACCGCGCTCGCGGGCTCTCGGATATTCAAGGGCCGCTCCAGTCGTATCTCGGCAGTTCGCTCGACCTCACCCAGGCCTCGACTCGACGCGCGGTCGTCGCCAGACCGTCGTCGAAAAACGCTGCGCGTCTGCGCGAGGCTATGCTAGCCAATGCATGCGAGCGCTACATGGGCGAAAGCGGCCTCTTCGGCACACCGTCCGAGGGGATCGAGGTGGCCGACCGGCTGGCGAAAGCAGGCGTCGACGAGATCGCCTGCCTCGTGGATTTCGGGATTGAGCACGCCAAGGTGATGCGCAGCCTTGAACTGCTGACGGAGGTCAAGGGCCACTTTCATCGCTAGCCCGGATATCTCGCAGATATGATGTTCGAGCCCGTCGACGGCCACGACGTTGTGGCTGGTTTCGATGGGCGGCGCAATCAGTTCGGATGCCGGAGCGCTGCTGCCTTGGCGTGACGGTCAACGCTTGGCGGCTGAACGCTTTGGCGCCTGCTTCGGGATCGGCGCGATCCGCACCGGATCGGGCATTCGGTTGGCCACAAGGCTGGTTCTGTGATCCGCCAACGGCCGGCTGCGTAGGATTCTTCCGCGCAACGCGGATTCGGCCAGGTTCACCGATGCCGACATTCACGACATCGCCTGGAGCATCGTCTCAACCCGCGAAAATGCCTCAACTTCCAGGCCCCTGCAGAGGCCTCCGCACCACAAATCAATGCCGCGCTTAAAAGGAGAACGTAGCGAGGTCCTATTTCGTGATGTTGGCGGTCCAAGATCGTGTTCGAGGACGCGACGTCTGAAATCCCTGCTTAAGCTGCAGCTACCAAAAACCGAGCGTCGTGCGGGAGCGCCGCTGCGGCAGACTGACTGAAATCTAAAAATATGGCGGACCTACGTGGCGCAGAGATTCCTCTGAACAGCGGGATGAATTCATGAACAGTGCCCTCCTCAATGTCATTCTTACTGCAATCAGGAACGCACTTTCCGAGGTGACGGAGCGGCCCGTCGCGGCGTTGAGCTTAGACATGAAGCTGGACCGGGACTTCGACCTGGACTCGTTCATGTTTGTCCAGTTCCTTCTGTCTCTGGAAGACAAGGTCGAGAATCTGCGCTTCGATCCGCTCGCGCTCGGCGAGGCCGATTTCAACGTGATCGGCAACCTTGCGACCTATATTTCCAGCCAGGCGCTGGCCAAAGCACCCTGATGCTCCACACCGCCGCTCCGTTGACAGCAGACCAGCTTTTCTCGCTCGCCCGCCAAGGTGAGGTGCGTGTCACCCTTCGTGCGCTCTGCCGGTATGTAACAGAGCTGGACGGCTATCTGGTGAGCAACGGTTTGGCGCTGCATGCCGCGGCCAATGACCGGCCCCTGGTGTCACCGTCTTCCGGCACCGCCGATATCGGCATAGAGCGGACGAGTGAAGACATCGTCCTCGTCCATCTGGGGCTCTGCCTTTCGCAGGTCCGCGGAGCAAGCGAAACCGGGCGGTTCGCCTTGCGCCAGGCGATCGCGGCAACGGCAGTGCGCCTGGGTCTGCTTGCACAGGCCCTTGATACGGCCTTCCGCCATCTCGAGCCGCGGCAGAGTTTTGGGCGCAAGGTGCTGCACCATCAGCTCGTCAAGGCACATTTCTCGGCCTCCCACGACCTGATTACGCGCCGCCGCGAAGAGCTCGCGCTCATCGAGACAAGCGGCGACCTCGCCTATGATCCGGGTGTGCAGCACGAGATCAGCACGCATTTCATGAACGTGTCCAAGCTCATGGGCGGCCACGGCTTCCTGCTCCACGGGATCAACACGACTGAATATCTGGCCTCGCTGATCCGCGCACTCTACGCCAACCCGGCTGGATCGATCGGCCTCTACGAAATTGCCGTGCATCCCTATGCCAGGCAGACGCCGGCGACCGTCGGGGGCCGGCAATGATCATCGGCAAGGTCGGACCCGACTATTATGTTGTCGAAGGCGCGATCAGCGTCGCGGCAAGCGTGCGCCCTCTCGATGCGGCGGAGCGTCGGCAGGTCGCGCTGTGGCTGGACCTGAACCAGGTTTCGCACAATGTCGACCTGCAGACGGTTGTCTTCGAGAATGCGGCACCTCACGCCGGGGCACTTCAACCTCTGCTGGCGGATATCCGCGCGCGCCTTGGCGGCTCTGATCTCTCAATCCTGTACCTCCACCGCGGCCACCAGCTGGATACGCGCTCGCCGATCCTGCAATGGCTGCTGCCGCTTGTCGGCGGGACGGGCCCCGTCTTCGCGCTGCGGGTAGACGACGAGATCGCCCGCCAGGACGCCACGACCATGGCGCGAGCCCTGCTGCACCGCCATGGAAGGGTTCTGGTGCTCACCGACGAGACCCGCCGTCTCGGCCCGCACGAGGCGGCAGCCCCCGTCATCACCTACACGGTTCTAGTCAAGGGAAGCATCGAGACCGATCCGACCATGGCTTCCCCCGGACAAGCGGTCGTCGAAAACCTGGAGGTTCGCCTGTGACCATTGACGTTTCCGTACAGCCCGCCCCGGCCACGATCCCGCAGCCGACCACGCGTATCATCGGTCAGATAGGGGCTCTCGCGGCACCGCTCGCGCTTGGCGCCTGCGTCCTTTCGTCACTCAATCTCGGCACGCTGGCCTTGCTGTCGCGCTACGACCAAAGTGGCGCGCTCCATATGATGTCCCTGCTGCAGCCGGCCTTCTTCCTCGTCATCGCCCTGATGGAAGGCCTGTCGGTCACCAACCAGGTTTTTGCCGCGCGCACGAAGCATGCATTGCCGAAGGGTAGCCTGCGCAGCTCTTCGCGCATCCTCGCAATCGCCGGTCTTTTGCTGCTCTGCCTCCTGGCCGCCTCGGCCTATGGCGTGGAGCGCTTCCTCGGAGAGCGGGCTGGGGCCTGGCAACCGACGCTGGCCGAGCTGCCACTGGCAGTCCTGTCCATGGCGGCATTCGTGATTTTCGAGGTCTACCATGGCGCTTTGCGCGGGCGCGGACGCGTGCTTATGGGGCTGGTGCCCTTCGCGATGGCGGCGGCGATCAGCCTTGCGGCAACCTATTTCCTGCTGACACGTCACCAGCTGGGCTTCGACGCGGTGCTGCTCGGCAATCTCGCCGGATCGCTGGTCATGCTTCCCCTCGTCATTTACCTCGTCCACCGCGAGGCGCGCGGCGGAGAGAGCATGCCGGCGCCCCAGCTTTACGGGAGGCTTCGCGGGCTTCTGACAAATGTCGGTGGCCCGGTCTTCTTTTCCATCCTTGTCGCCAGTGCCAGCGCGGCCGTCCTCTTCCCAGTGCTCGACCGCTTCGGCAAGGACGAGGTATCCGCCTTTCTCATCGTCATAAGGCTGCGAGTTGCATTCATGATCCCCGCCGTTGCCGCGGGCTCGGCTATTGCCATCCTCGCCAACCAATCCCTGGACGAGCACTCGAAGCATGGGCAGAGCGTGCGCCCCCTGGCTGTCGGCCTTCTCTTCGTCTTTACCCTCTATCTGCTCGCCACACTGGTCATGGCACTCATGCCTGGAGTTGTCATCGACGCCATCGTGCCGCAGCAGACAGCGGAACTGAACGACCGGTCGATCCGGCTTCTTCTTCTTCTTCTGCCGACCTTCTTCCTGCTGCCCTGCGCTATCTGCATGCAGATCATCCTCGAGCAGGTCGGCGACGGCCTCAAGGTGCTCCTCCTGACCATTGCCGTCGAGCTGGCAACCGTTGCCGCGGTTCTTTTCGTCCTTCAGGACCAGCCCTCCATGGAGCACATCTGCTACATTCTCATCGCATCGGCCACCATCATGTTCACCGCCTTCCTTGCCCGCGTCCTCATACTGTCGCGCAGATGGGAGGTAGAGCGTGTTGTTTGAACTCGCCTATCCCGCCTTGTGCCTGATGGGCGGCGTTCGCCGCATGTGTGCGCCTTGGCTCGGCCGCCCGGCTCCGGCCTTTGGCGGCGATCCGCAACCGGCGCGCTTCCGCCATCTGCGTTCGCGCCTGCGCCGCCTCGATATACAGCTCATGACGACCATTCTGCCGTTTGCCGGAGGCATGCTGGCGCTGCGGCGTTTCGAGCGCGATCGCGCCTCGGCCCCAGCGGTTGCTCTTCCCATCGATCACCATGTCAGGACAGCAAAAGCCACCCTTGCCGTGCGGCTTTGCGGCAACCCGAATGGACGTCGGGCCCTTCTTCTGCATGGCTGGGGCACCGACGGCACGATGGTGTGGCCCCTGGCGCGGTTGCTCGCCGATGCCGGTTTCAGAGTGGTCGTCCCGGATCTTCCGGGGGACGGCGCGTCGCAGTCCGCGGCGCTCTCATTTCATGAAAAGGGCCGGCTGATCGCTGCGCATTGTAGCGCGTTTGGGCCGTTCGACTGCGTGATCGGCCATTCCGCCGGGGGGCTCATCGCGGCCATCGCGCTGGACGCGGGTCTCAAAGCCGACAAGCTCATCACCGTCTGCGCGCCGCAATCCCTTGGCTCCCTGCTGCATTCCTATCTCGTCCAGACCGCCGCGCCGCGCCGGCTGATGGATGCCATCCTCGGCGTCTATCGGTTCGTCTACCGGGTCGATCCGCGGCATATCGGGCCCCGCACCTTCGCCCGGATGGGCAACCACCTCCTGGTCGTTCACGCCACCGCCGACTGGCAGGTCATCGCCGAGGAGGCGCATGCCATTCTCGCTATCGCGCCGGGTGCAGGCGTCCTGTTTCTCGACGATTGCAATCACCGCACCGTTCTGGGTCATCCCGCCCTGACCAGGGCCATCGTCGGCTTCGCCGACAACAGGCATGCCGGAGCGGAGGCCAACCATGCTAACGCTGCTTGATCTCGAGCTTCATTTTCCCGCCCGCGTGGAAAAACTCGACGACATTGCGGGCAGCCTGCTGCTGTCGCGCGACCAGCATCGGATGTTCGGCCGCTTCTTCGGTTTCGACACCTTCCATTGCGATCCGGAGCAATCGCTGCCCGACCTGGTCGGTGTTGCGGCAGACGTGCTTCTCGCCCGAAACGACGATATCGGGGCACGGCTGACCCATGTCGTCCATTGCCACACCTTGCCGACGACCAGCATCATCGATGGTTGTCATGGCGAGGTGCTGGCGGCCTTCTCGGCAAAGGGCATCGAGGTCTTCAGCGCCGCCATGAGCCATTGCGCGACCGGCTTGAGCATTCTCGATCTCCTCGACAGCATCCTGGCCAAGGACGACGTCGCTCTGGTCCTCATCGGCGAAAAGGCCTTTCACCTCGGCATAAGGGTGATCGAGAACGCGACCATCATGGGCGAGGCCGCCTGCGCGCTTCTGGTGGGGCGGGGCAGCGGACCCTATCACGTGCTCGCCAGCGCCACGCGTCACGATGGGCGGTTTGCAATCATCAAGGGCGAGCCCCACGAGCCGTTGGCGGACGGCTTCGCCGATGCCTATGTCGATTTCGCCTGCGACAGCATCCAGCGTTCCCTCGCCCGCTTCGGCGTCGGCCTTGACGATCTGCGCTGCATCCTGCCGCACAACGTCAACATCCCGTCCTGGGCGCAGATCGCCAGGCGGCTTGGCATCGGCCTCGACCGGATCGTGCTTTCCACCATCCCGCACTACGGCCACTGCTTCGGCGCGGATCCCTTCATCAACCTGCAGCATGCCCGAAGGCATAGCGTGGTCGGCCCATCCGACCTCGTCCTGCTGTTCAGCATCGGGCTTGGAATGACCGCTTCCTCAGCTTTGGTGAGCGTGAACTAGAGCATGGTGTCAAGAGGCTGAAGAGTTCTGGGCAGATATTATGGGTAGAAACAACAGGTTAGAGTGAAATGGCGATTGGGGAGCCCCGAAATGCTCGATACAAAATCCACCATCCGGCATGCGCTGGAACAGACCGGACTTGGCCCGACACGTATCGATGACGTGTTGGGCGGCGCTCAGATCTATGGCCCGACGGGCATCATGGATTCGCTCGAGTTCGTGCATTTTCTCTCGAGCCTGAGCGAGCAAATTCGCGTCGATGTCTTCGACCTGCTCGGCGAGCTCGACATCGCCACGTCCACCATTTTCCGCAACATCGACGAGCTTTCGCTTTTCGTCGAAGCGAAGGTCGCTACAGCCGTCGAACTGACGGGGCAGTGACGACAATGGTGGGGGATGACAAGCGCCTTTGGGAGATCGCAGAGGCAGTCGGAACACCGTTCTACCTGTTCGACGCGGCACTTCTGCGCGCGCGTTACGCGGCTTTGAAGACGACATTCCCTTCGGTGGCGTTCTTCTACTCGCTGAAGGCCAACCCGAACCTGTCCGTCGTGCGCGAACTCGTGCGCGCCGGGATGGGATGCGAGGTCTGCTCCATGCTGGAACTGGAGACGGCGATCGCGGCCGGCGCGCCGGCGCAGCAGACACTTTTCGTCGGCCCGGCGAAGTCCGGGGCAGAGCTGCGCCAATGCGTTTCGGAAGGGATCAAGGCCGTCGTCGTCGAATCCGGCGAGGAGCTCCGGCAGCTTGAAGCCATCGCTGGCGAGCACGGCAAGATCCAGACCGTCGCCCTGCGCATCAACCCCGACTTCCAGTTCCCCGGCGCCAAGCTCAACATGAGCGGTAAGGCGAGCCAGTTCGGGATCGACCAATCTACCCTGTCCAACGTGCTGCGGGACGCCGCAGCCTATGGCCATGTCCGGATCGTCGGTCTGCATGTCTATATGGGCACGCGCATCCTGGACCACATGGCTATCGTCAGCAACAGCCGCCATATCCTCAGCCTTGCCGATGACGTCCGCGACCATCTGCGCTACCCACTTCAATTCGTCGACATCGGCGGCGGCTTCGGCGTTCCCTATTATGAAGGTGAAGCCGAGCTGGATCTTTGCGCGCTGGGACAGGATCTGAATCCGGTCCTCGCGGCATACGAACACGCGAACCCGCAAACCAGGATCTGCATCGAGCTTGGCCGCTACATGGTGGCGAGCGCCGGCCGCTTCGTCGTTTCGGTGCGCCAGCATAAGACGATGAAGGGCGAGAATTTCGCCATCTGCGACGGCGGATCGAACATCAATTCGGCCGCTTCGGGAAATGGCGTGCTCATGCGCAAGAATTTTCCCATGACCCTCCTGCGCAAACACCCGGAGAGCGACGCTGCCAAGGGCAACTGGACACTGACTGGACCGCTCTGCACGCCGATGGACATCATTGGCAAGGATGTGCCCATGATGTCGCCGTCGGCTGGCGACCTCGTCTGCATTCATCAGTCCGGAGCCTATGGCGCGACCGCTTCGCCAGTGAACTTTCTCGGTTTCGGACAGCCCGCCGAGGTGATGATCGACGGTGATCGCCTCACCCTCGTGCGCCAGCGGGCCTCGAACGCTATCATTCTGGCGGACCAGACGCCCCGCAGTCTGACGCCGGCACCGGCTTTCATCCGTTCGGCATCGGAATCCAACGTTTTCGATCACCCGTGCCTGGCCAAGCTTGATGCGCTGCGCCCGCTTCTCGTTGCGACAGGCGCCAGGCTCGAAAACGATCCGGAGGCATGGCGCGACCTTTGGACCAATCCGCTCCTGCGTGCCTTGACCCTGATCGGCGTGCCCGCCCGCCACAATTGCTTTCCGATCGAGCAGGCGGGTCTTGATCTCGACGGATGCAGCTACGCCCTGCAAATCGCCATGATCGAGCGCATAGCGAGGGCGGACGCAAGCTGTATCCTAGCGCTTCAGGGGCCGTCGCTTTCTGGCGGGGTCGTCCAGAAGATGGGAACGCCGGAACAGATCGAGCGCTTCTTTCGCGCCTATCAACGCGGACCGCAGGGCACGTTCTTCGCCGTGACCGAACCGACGGGGGGCTCCGATCCTTCGCAGGGGAATTCTCATCTCTGCGACAAGGCGGGAACGCTTCGACTCAACGCGCACAAGATGATCGTCGGAAACGTCGAGCGCGCTGCCGTGGGCTTGCTTTTTGCCCGCGACGAGCGTTCCGGCCGTCCGGTGCTGGTCATGATCGACCGCGAGTGCCATGCCCGCCATCTCACTATCGAGAGACTGCCGACATTCGGCCTGCACGGCGCCGATCTTTGCCGTCTGATGGTCGAGGATCTTCCTGTCCAACCGGACATGATCCTCGGCGACGGGAGGCCCTCGCTGCAGGACGGCTTCGTCGCCATCAACGATGTGTTCGAACGGAACCGGCCGATTGTCGCTGCCCTCGCACTCGGGACGGGCCGCGGCATACTCGACTATCTGAGCGAAGCCACGCATGGCGTCGAACCTCGTCTCGCGGACCTGCGCCTGCGCCATGCGGCGCTCTTGCGACGGCTCGACAGAGTGCTTGCGGCCTATGAAGCCGGACGCCCGAAGACGCAGGAAATCAGCCTCATCAAGCTGCAAGCCGTCGCCTTTGCCGATCAGGTGGTCGAAAGAGCCTTCTCCCTCGATTGTTCTGCGCAGCTGATGATGGATCCCGTGCTTCGCCGCAAGACGCGCGACGCCAAGGCCTTTGAATACATGGAAGGAACCACGAACATTCACGTGCTGAATGCCTTCCGTTCGTATGTTTCAGGAGTGCCGCATGAGCATGTTCATTGATCCGCGCACCATCGTCTGCGGCACCTTCGGCGGGCTCGAACCGGCGGCGGCGGCCTTCGCCGATCAGGTTGACTATTGGGAAGATTATACGCGCCGCTTCTTCAAATCGAACGGCAGAGCCTATACCGAAGACGACAGCAACGTCGTCCGCTGGCTGAGCGCCGACGATCGCGCCCTTCGTTGAGATGGTGCGGGCACTGTTGCCATCCCTGTCCGCCCGCGCCGATCTTTCCAATATCGATCTGATCATCCTTGCGCATTGGCTGCCCGATGTTCATCTCGGCACTTCGGTGACGAACTTCGCGCTGCACACGCTCGACCTTTCGGAAGGGCTCGGCTTCGCGATATCCGACCGCGGTGCTTCCGCTCCGCTTTTTGCTCTCCATTGCATCGAGCGCTACCTGACAGGGCCGCGAAACAAGGCGCTGCTGATGGTCATGGATCAGAAGCACCTTCTCTATAGGTCGGAGCTTGTCGATAGGGTCGATCCTCTCAACTCGGCCAGTCTGGTGCTGGTCCAGCGGGGCAATGAAGGTCCGCTGCGCTACCGCGGTTACCGTCGCCGTCACGAGATCGCACGCATCGGCTTGGCGGAACACCTTCGTATCATGGCGCAGGATCTGTGTCTCAATTCGCAGGCCTGCACGCTCATCGCCGACGCTGAGACCGCCGATCGGGCGGGTTGGCCTGGACCGGTGCTCGTCCAGGACAAGCGGCTGCTGTGCAGCGCACCCTTCGCCGTACTCGCCGATCAGGGAAAGCCCGGAAACGACTATCTCATCATCGTCCATGACAAATTCAGCCTGACCGGCATCGGTTTCAGCGCCGACTAAGGAGATTGTACCATGAGACTGGTTGCCATAAGTGCTCATGTCCCGGATGGCCGCATTGAAGCGGAAGAGATCGTCCGCGCTGCCGGTGGCTCGCGTTCGCAGGCGCAGGTCTTTTCCAGGCTCTTCGGCATCAACCAGGTCTCCACCGCAGCGGACGGAACGTCTCCCACTGGCGCATTCGAGGCGGTTCTCGACAGCCTGCTGCAAAAGCACGAGGGCCTGGCACCGGATGCCGCCATCTACGTTCACGCCCTGCCGCTGCAATATCCGGAAGGCAGCTCGCCGCTCAGCGAGCTTCCCGACCACCCGCTCCTCGCCGACGTGCGTACGCGATACGAAGTCGACCAGTACAATTGCGGTGGCATGTTCTGGGCGCTCGAAATGGCGGAGAGCCTCCTGCGCAGCGGACTTTCCCGCTGCGTGCTCCTGCTCGCGGGGGACGGGCATAGGGGGCTGCCGCTGTCCGAACGCTACGTTCCCGGATGTACTCTCATGGGCGAGGCCTATTACGGTCTGATCGTCGACAATGAGCACGGCGGGTGGCGCTTCGCGCCGATTGCGTTGCACATGCGGCCGGAATTCCACAGCGGTCGTGCCGGCACGCACAGCGAGATGAGCGCGTTCTTCGCCGCCCACAACGGGATGGTCAAGGCCGCCCTCGACGAAACGCGGTTCGACTGGAGCGGGTCGTCACGTCTGCTCCCGCACAACGTCAACCAGCTCGTCTGGAAGCAGATGAGCCAGAACCATGACCTCGCTTTCGACAGGGTCGATCTCGGCCTCCTGCCGGATATCGGGCATTGCTACACGGCCGATCCGTTCGTCCTGCTGTCCAATCTCCTTGCGAAGGCGCCTGACCGTCAGGATCCCCTCACGCTTGTGTCTGTCGGAATGGGCGCCTTCATCGGAGCTTTCCAGCTTCACAGATCGATGAACGGGGTATGGCAATGAAACGTTCTCCAAATTTGCTTTCCAGCTTCCTGCTCGATACTGCCGCGGTACGTGGCGATCAAATCGCCCTGCGCGACGGGCTGCGCGAGCTGAACTATGCCCGAATCGTCCTGCTGGCCTCTGCGATCGCGCGCGACCTGCAACAGGCCGGGATCGGTCGCGGCGACCGCGTCGTGCTCTTGATGTCGAACTCCATCGGCTTTTGCGTCACCTTATGGGGCATCGTGCTCGCCGGGGCGGTGGCCGTGCCGCTCAGCCCCGACACCAAGAAAGAAAAGTTCGCTTGGATCGTCGGCAATTGCGAGCCCAAGGCCGTCGTCATGGACGAACTCCTCCTGCCAATGGTGCAGGCGGCCATCGCCCAGACGAGCCTTCCACCTTACCTGCTAATGTATGTCGGCACCGGCCTTCTCGGACAGGACCTGATCGTATTCGATGAAGACACCGCCGCCGCCGAGGCGACGCCCGTCGCCCGGCCGCTCGCCGACATCATCGACCGTGATCTGGCCGCTATCATCTATACGTCCGGCTCCACGGGCGATCCCAAGGGAGTCATGCTCACGCATCTCAATATCACGTCGGCCGCCCGTTCAGTGTCGACCTATCTGGGTTACCGGTCCGACGACGTCGTCTTCTGCGCTATTCCGCTTAGCTTCGATTACGGGCTCCACCAACTGACCATGGCCACGCTCGTCGGCGCGACGCTCTATGTCGAAGTGAGTTTCGCTCAACCGTTCTTTGCGCTTTCCCATCTGGTCTCTTGCGGGGCGACGGTCTTCCCGATCGTGCCAACCATGGTTCCGCTGATCGAACCTTTGGTGGACCGTTTCGAGGTCGGTCGCGTCCGCTGCCTGACGAGCACATCGGCAGCGCTCCACAGCGGCAGCATCGACAAGCTGGCGGCTATGTTCTGCCACGCGACCATCTTCTCCATGTACGGCCTCACTGAGTGCCATCGTTGCACCTATCTCGATCCGGCGGAGCTCGAAACGCGCAAGATGAGCGTGGGAAAAGCCATTCCCAACACGGAGCTCTGGCTGGTGGACAAGGAAGGCCGGCGTCACTTCCGCAACGCGACCGGTGAGCTCGTCATCCGGGGAAGCACTGTGATGAAAGGCTACTGGAATAATCCCGCCAAGACGGCTGAAAAGTTGCGCATGTGCCCCGAGACCCAGGAAGTCGTTCTTTTCACCGGCGACACCTGCCGGCTAGACGAAGACGGCTTTCTCTACTTCATCGCCCGCGACGACGACATTCTCAAGGTCGGCGGTCAGAAGGTGGCCCCTTCCGAGATCGAGCGCATGCTTACGTCGCATCCGGTCGTGTCTCAGGCCGCCGCGATCGGCGAGACGCATCCGACCCATGGAGAACGCCCCGTCGCCTTCGTCACGCTGCATCCCGGGCAGCACGCCAAGCCGAGAGCCCTTCTCGACTGGTGCCGCGAACGCCTGGAACACCACGTCGTGCCCGCCCGCATTATCATCGTCGACGAATTGAGGCGTAACCAGAACGGAAAGATCGACAGGCATGTCCTGCGGGACCTGCTCGTCAACACGCTTGATCACCCCATTGCCGCAGAGGAAACCCCATCATGAACGAGTTGGAAGCCATCATCATTAAAGCCATTGTCGAACTTCTCGAACTCCCGAACCAGAATGGGCTTGCGCCCGAGACGCGCCTGCAGGACCTAGGCATCGACAGCGGCCTTATGCTGGAACTCTTCCTCCTCATCGAAGAAAGCGTGCCGAGTCTGGACATCGATCCGGCGCAACTGCTCCCAGAGCACTTCACGAGCGTGGAGAGCCTCGCGAGTTTCGTAGGCAGGAGCGTCCAGGCGCAGGCAGTGGTATGACGGCTCTTCCCAACCGTCACGAGACCTTCCAACCCACCGTGGAAGAGCGTCTGCACGCGATCTTCGAAAGCTTCGCTGGCGAGACGGCTGCAAGCTGCCGCTACGCAGGGGGCGAGCTCAGTTATGCGGAGCTGTATCGCCGGGCCGCCAATCTCCGCCATGATCTTGCCAGCGGCCCGCTTGCAGGACCGGAGCGTCCCCCGGTCCTGATCTGGGGCCACAAGGACCATCGCTACATGATCGCATACTGGGCGTGCCTGACCGGTGGCTGGGCGTTGGTGCCGGTAGAGCCGGAGACACCGGTGGAACGTGTGCGCCAGATCGCGTCGGCCTGCGGCGCCGGAGCCCTGCTCATCGCCGATACGGATACGAGGATCGAGGCGCAGATCGCTGATCTTGTGTCGGTCGTTCACATCGGCTGCGAAGACGACTGCACGGGTCTGGCCTTCGATACCGCCTGCCGGGCGCCAAACGCCGGCATCAATCCGCATGACGTGGCCTACATAATGTTTTCCTCCGGCACGCTCGGCCAGCCGAAGGGCATTCAGGTGAGCTATGCCAATCTCATCGACTTCATAGACTGGCTCGACGTGCTCCTGCCCGAGGCGGCGATGTGGCAGGGCGTGTCCGGCAACATCCGCTACTGCTTCGACGTATCGCTCTTCGAGATCTGGACCGCCTGGCTTCATCTGCTGCCGGTGACAGCGCTCGATCACGCGGACCTGGCAAATTCCAGCGGACTGATCCAGAGGGTGGCGGCCGATCGCGTTTCGCTGTGGGTCTCCACGCCATCGATCATTCGTCTCTTCCTCAAGAATCCGCGCTTCACCGGCGAGGCTCTTCCCGATTGCAGGACATTCCTCTTCTGCGGCGAGCCACTTACAAAAATGATCGTCCGCCAGCTTTTCGAGCGTTTCCCAGGATGCCGGGTCGTCAACACCTACGGGCCGACCGAATGCACTGTCGCCGTCACCGGCGTAGACATCACCGAGGCGCACCTGACGGATACGCACGAGCTGCCGATCGGCTATGCGCGCCCCGGCACCGTGCTCGAACACTTCGCCCAGGCCGAAGCGGGCGCGGAGGATGGGAGCGAACCGCTGGCGGGCGAAATCTACATCCGCGGCCTCAGCGTCGGCAACGGCTACATCAACCTGCCGGAGAAGCAGGCAACGGCCTTCCCCAAGCCGGGGCTCTACCGCACAGGGGACTGGGGATATCGGGCGAAGGACGGCCTCTGGTACTTCAAGGGGCGCATCGACCGGGAAACGAAAATCCAGGGCGTGAGGGTCGATCTCGATGATGTCGAGAAGCATGTGCGCTCGCTTGAAGGCGTCGATGATGCGGTGGTCAGCGTCTATTCGCTCGACGGCCAGCCGCGTGCGCTAAATGCCTTCGTCCTCGGACCACGCGGTGCGGCGGATCTGCGGGCCCTTGCCGAGCGGCTCGCGACCGAGCTCCCGTCCTATCTCGTCCCACGCTTCTGGTATGCGAATTTCAAAGTCAAGCTGAACAACAACTCCAAACTCGACCGCAAGGAGGTCATCACTGCCGCCGGCAAGGCGCGCGCCCGCTACGTCCATTCCGGGCTTGGCGTGGGTGTCCCTCATGGGCACTGATTCCGGTTTCTCACAGGAGGGTCCTCCGGTGGCTGCATGCCCCGTCTTCGACGCCAACTCGGCACTCTACCAGAATCTCGGCCTGCTGAAAGTAGCCGAGGAAGCATCCCGACGGCACGGCGACCTCGTTGTCCTACATACGGGCGACGACCGGGACACCTACCTTTTGAGCGGTGAGCAAGGCCTGCGCTCGTGGAAAGAGAACGCCGCCCAGCTGCTGGCCACTTTCGGCGACGTAAGGAGCAATGCCAACACCACGCGCATGCTTCTCGGCGCAGATGGCCAAGGCGCCTCCTGGGCACGGGTCGGACTGGCACTCCGCCGGGCCCTTTCGCAGGCCGAGGCGGCGTCGGAAGCGCAGTTCGACGCGGCCGCGGACGCTGCGGCCGATGCATTCATCGCCGAGGTGCAGGGCACGGTCGACGACCTTCGCGACTTGACGCGGCTGTGGGCGGTTCGCTCGGTGGCGCCTACGATCTTCGGCTCGGTGGCCGATCCGGCCACCTTGGCGCAGGGGCTGATCGCGATGCAGTCCTTCCACCGCTTTGTGTTCAACAAGACGGCGGAGACGCTGCATTCCGCCGAAAGCTCCGAGGAGTTCATCAAGATCCGTGCCTTCCTTGACCAGGTGGTCGCGGCCAGCATCGAAGCGGCGAGGCCGGGCGACCCGACATTCGTCGCCGCCCTGGCTGGGGCACTGCCAGAAGAAATCGAACCAGACGCGCGGGTGAACCTGCTGCGCCCCATCCTGTTCCGCATCCTCAAGGATCGGCTGAACGTCGACGGGCTGGGCCTGTTCTGGGCGCTTGTGCATCTGGCAAGGGATGACGCGCTTGCGGCTGCGCTGGCCGGGGAGCAGGACGCCGGCGCCAGGCCGGACGGCCGCTCCCTGGCCATGTCGGTCGCAAAGGAGACCGCGCGCCTCTATCCGGAGCATCCTTTCGTCTACCGCACGGCCGGTCGAAGCATGTCCGTCGACGGGATGACCATTCCGACCGGCGCGACCGTCCTGTTCTCGCCCTGGCTCATGCATCACGACCAGCGCTGCTGGCGGGAGCCGAGCCGTTTCTACGGCCGCCGCTTCATGGCGGAAAGCGAGGACCCCGAATGCTTCATGCCTTTCGGCCTTAGCCCCACGGCGCGCAAGCAGACACGGTTCATGCTGCGCCAGCTTTCCAGGTCGCTACACACCGTCACGTGCGCCCTGGAATTCGAGATCGCACCGGCCTGCGCGCCCGGCAACCTGCGCCCCTTCCTGCGCGCCCAACTGGCGCCCCGCGGACCTGTCCCGTTCGTCTTCCGCAGACGCCGGCAGCTGGTCGAGACAGGTTGGTTGCAATGAATAGGCGCAGGCTCGGTCGCTCGGGGCTTCTCGTAGCGCCCTTGGGACTTGGTGGAAACGTCTTCGGCTGGACGATCGACGAACGCGGATCCTTCAGGGTCCTCGACGCTTTCGTCGACCGCGGATTCAACCTCATCGACACCGCTGATGTCTATTCCAATTGGGCGCCCGGCAATCCGGGTGGCATATCGGAAACGATCATCGGCAATTGGATCAAGGCGCGCCACAACCGCGACCGGATCGTGCTGACGACGAAGGTCGGCTTCGCCATGGGCACCGGGAGAGAGGGCCTGTCACGGCGCTATGTGACAGAGGCCATTGAGGCTTCCCTGCGGCGCCTTTCGACCGATTACATCGATCTCTATCTTGCCCATCGGGAAGATCTGCAGGTCCCCATCGAGGAGACGCTGGGTATCTTCGCTGACCTAGTGCGGGAGGGAAAAGTCCGCGCGATCGGCGCGTGCCATCATGGAACGCAACAGCTTGGCACGGCCGAGCATATTTCCAGGCACGAAGGCTGGCCCCGATTCGAGACAGTGCAGGCGCACTACAATCTGTACGATCGGGGAGAGCACGAAGGGGACCTCGCGGCCTTCTGCTCTGCCCATGAAATCGCGGTCACAAGCTACTTCTCGCTGGCGCGCGGCTTTCTCTCCGGAAAATATCGGGCGCGGAGCGATTTTCGCAAGAGCCCGGCCCGCGGCTTCTTCATGAAGGCCTACCTCAACGAACGGGGGCTACGGATACTCGACGCCCTCGACGAGATTGCTCTTGCCCACGGCGTTGCCCCGGCGAGCGTGGCGATCGCCTGGCTCAACAGTCGCCCGGGTCTTGCCGCGCCGATCGCCAGTGCAACGACGCCAGCCCAACTCGCACAGATCCTCGAAGGTGCGACGCTGCACCTTGTGGCCGACGAATTGCAGCGCCTCGACAGCGCCAGCTCCTATTATTGAGGCACCGGCAATGCCTGAGCCATCTCGAACCGGGCCGATCATTGAGGTATGCCATGATCAAACGAAGTCTTTTTTCACATACGGATGACCGTTTCCGCCTCTATGTTGCGGATTTCCTCGACAGCGAGATAGCGCCATACCACGGTGACTGGGAGATGCAGGGCCGCATCCCGCGCGATGCCTGGCTCAAGGCTGGTGCGGCCGGCCTGCTGTGCCGCACGGCTCCTAGTGGCCACGGCGGCTGCGATGCCCCGTTCACCGAAGCCGTGGTCATTGCCGAGGAGCTGGCGAAACGACGGCTCTCCGGCTTTCTGACCTTTTTGCAGAGCGATATTGTAGCGCCATATTTTCTCAAGCTGGCGACGGAAAATCAGAAGCAGGACTATGTTCCGGGTTTGTGTTCGGGCGCAAAGCTCGGGGCAATCGCCATGACGGAACCGCAATCGGGTAGCGAGGTCGCGCATATGAAGACCTCCGTCGCCCGGATTGACGGCGATTTCGCCATCAACGGCGAAAAGAAACATATATCGAATGGCTTTTCGGCTGATGTAATCGTCGTCGCCGCGCGCAAGGCAGGCCTGGCCCTGGAGCAGGCCCCGCAGTTGAGCCTCCTGATCGTCGACGCGGATAGGCAGGGCCTCAGCCGAGAACCCATCGCCAAATCCGGAATGCGCGCCCTCGACACCAGCACGATCGTCTTCGACGATTGCCGTGTAGGCGGAGACAAGCTGCTGGGTGCCGAGGGTCGCGGCTTGTTCTACCTTTTGACCTTCCTGGGTCTCGAGCGTTTGATGCTCGCAATCTATGCCCAGACGAACGCGGTCACCATTCTGCAAGAGTTGATCGGCTTCTGCGGGCGCCGAAAGACATCCAGGGGCAGCCTTCTCGACTATCAGGTCAACTATTGCCGCTTGGCGGATCTCTACGGCGAATGCACCGTCAATCAGGCCTATATCGACGCATGCATCATCGAGCAGTCCCGTAGCGGCCTCAACCCGAGGGCTGCGAGCCTGGCAAAGTTGCGGGCGACGGAAACGCTGAAATCTGTTGCTGCCCTGTCGGTCCAGCTACACGGCGCCCAAGGCATAAGCGGCGTATCAGGTGAGCGTTGCACGCAGGATCTCCTCGACAGTGCCGTACAGTCCATTTGGGGCGGAGCAAGCGAAGTGCTGCGCGATGTGATCGGTCGAGGCTTGGTCAACAGTCTTTAGGACGAACCAGGCCGCCCCAATTTTCCTTAGAAATACAGCATTCGGAAAGCGCCCGGCAGGTCTTTTAGTAGCGATTGTTTACCCGCGAGATGTTGCACTTCCCCAGATGTCTTTGGAGCATAATTGAGGACTGCGGTCTTGGAGCGGCGAGGGGACTTGCCTACATCGCACATGTCGCCGATATGAAGGTCGATGAGTTCGCCGAAGGTTTTCAGGCGCGCTATACGGGACTTGGTCGGCGTCTCACGCGATCGACTTGGCGCTCGGTTTCGGTTGCCCTGCGTCGTGCATCGTCTCGGCGCAAGAAGGTCTCGCTGACGTAGCGACCTTTGCGACGGACTTGGACACGCCAGGAACCGGACGAGAGCTTTGTGTAGGTGGCCATTTTTTCGTGTGCGCTCCGTGTGCAATGAGAGATCGAAACGTGGCGAAAAGGGTCGTATTCTGGCGTAAATTCGAGTGCACTCGGCAGGTCCTAGCGATTTGATGTTAGAGAAAAAATGCTAAAATATCAAGCACATAGATTGGCCATAGCACCCATGAGCTGATGGAACGTCCCCAACTCTGAACCTTGAAGGTGGGCGAGGTTGTCGAGGCGTTGACCGTTCTGACGGGAGCAGGTTTTGCCCTCCCGGCGCAAACGCCAACAAAACAGACTACCGAGCGATGCAACAAGCTGAACCGCCATATCCGCAGCCGCGCGCTTGGCGCACGGAACTTACGCATCTTGCTTCACCCGTGACTCGCGGCGGCATATTCGTGCCCCATGTCTACCAGATGTTTATGCTCGCACTCGAGCAGGGCAAGCAATCAGCTGAGGATCTTGCGGATTTCGTCTGGGAATTCCTCGACAGTGTTGGCGAACGGCTGGTGAGGAACGGACAGCGCGTCGAAGAGAAGGACGAGAACATCAAGGAGTTCACAACTATGGCCAACGCATTCCTAACTAGGAAGCGCCCGCTGTTGCAGGCGCTCGCGGTCATGTAGGCGATCAACTTCGCCTGCCAAGCTTGGGGGTGGCGACTCTCCTCTGTGCAAAAAAAATGCAGATCCATGCAAGGCCCGCTATGTCGCTACAGTCGATTTAGGCCGGCCGTTGTCGCTCGAAGCAGGAAGTCAAAAAAACGAGGATCGGAGGCCCAAGCGATGTTGACGCGAATGCCTGCCTTCGTCCGCCGATAGTGGCCCTCACTGATCAGCCCATGGATCAGCCGCTCGATATGTCCCGAGCTGTTGACGTTCGTCAGCATCTTCAACTCGGCCAGGGAAGCGATCAGGTCTTGACGCGCTGCGATATAGCCGCAGCGCAGGTTGGCCGAGAGCGTCTTGGGGAAGGCGCGCACGCAGATGACGTTCTGCAACTGGTCGAGTGGTGCCAGGTCGACGCCGCGCACCTAACCAAGCGCATGAAACTCACCGATACATACATCGGCTACTTGGGTTTCTCCTCAAGCTTTTCATCTCCGAAAGAATTGCCTCCCAGCTGCGGGTCGATATCCGAAGCTTGACGATTCTATCCCACATCCGCCTCACGTCCGCACCCTCAGCGCCTGCTCCAGCCTGTCGGCAATCTGTGTGACGATATAGGCAATCACCATATAGATCACGACGGCAATCACGAAGGCTTCGAGGTAGTAGTAGTTCAGCGCGGCGGTCAACTGGGACTGGGCGAAGATATCGACAACCTCGATGGCGAATCCGAGAGAAAGGGCCTTCATGATGACCATCATCGAAGTTGTCAGGTCAGGAATTGCCGTGAGGGCCACCTGGGGAAAAAGGATACGTCGGAACAGTTGGCCGCCCGTATAGCCCAGCGAATGGGCTGCGTCCGACTGACCGGTGTCGAATGCATTCAGGGCTCCCTTGATAATCTCCGATTGGAACGCGGCGACACAGCCGGTAATCGCAACGACAAGGATGACCCAATTGGGGGTTTCGTGGGCGTTGAAGTTGATCCCCAGCAATGAGAACAGGAACTGGAATGCGGGCGGCAGACCGAAATAGGCGAGGAAAATCACGATGACCATCGGAACGCCCTTGAACACGATCTTGTAAGTCATGATGAGCTCTCGCAGCACCGGCACCCGTCTGTATTCGATAAGCGCGAATATGCTGCCGACTATCGTAGACAGGACAAAAATCATGAGCGCCATTCCAATCGTCACGGGTACGGCACTCAGAATTTCCTGAGTGTCCTGGAGCAAAATATCGGTATCAAACATGGTTGAATACCCTTACGTCAGACGCTCGCGAGGAGCTCGTTCTTGATCGGAGTTGTTGTCGTCGCCTCAGGCGCTTGCATCGGTGATCGAAGCTCGAAGAAGCGCACGATGAGCCATGCGACCAGGCACATCAGCGAATAGATGACCGCCAGGACGAGGTAGGTTTCGAACTGGAACTGGTTGTAGTCGCGCTCCATGATCAGATGCGCGGTCGCCATGACGTCGGCCGCCCCGATGTACATGACCAGCGCAACGTTATGGATCAGATAGATGATGGAGTTCCCATAGCCCGGCAAAGCGAAGTGCACCGCCTGAGGACCCACGACGCGAGTAATTTTCTGTCGGAACGTATATCCAAGGCTGTCGGCCGCATCGTGCTGGCCGCGATCGACGGCCAGATATGCAGGCCGCATGACTTCCGACAGATAGCCGCCGTGGTAGAGACTCAACCCCACCATGGCAGCCATCGTCGCCGAAATAAAATCTTTGGCGCCGAACAGGATCACCAACAGCGGAAGCCCATAAAACGCGACGAACAACTGCAGTACGACAGGAACACTCCGGGCATAAGATACGTAGAGGTCCACTAGGTGACTTATGACTGGCACCCTGCGGACCCGGAGGGTTGTCGCGATGAGTGCCAGGCAGAACCCGGAAATGAGGGCCGTAAACGTGATGGCGAGCGTCAGCGGCAGTGCCGAGAGCAACTCGGGAATCATAGCAGAAACATCCACTTTGAAACGCTCCTTCTTGCAATTCAGCCTTGCCGCTGACAAGCGAATATGGCCCTCGACGGCCGTGCTATTTCATGTACTGGACGATGCCCTCGCCGAACCACTTCTGCGAGAGCTTCTCGATCGTGCCGTCGTCTTTCAATTCCTTGAGAACCTTGTTCACATCGTCAGCCAGAACCTTGTTCTCGTCTGATCTGTGGATCAGCATGTAGGTGTTGTTGCTGAACACTGGTTCGGACGCCACGATATCGAGTTTCTTTTGCTCGATGACGGTCTGCTCACCGAGATTGGACGGCAAGACGAGAGCGTCGAACTTACCGTTCTGAACTTCGTCCAGCCGGTTCGGGTAGGGAATGCCTGCACTCGATGCCGTGACATCGAGCTTGTATTGCGGGTTTTCTTTCTGCCAGTTCATGATGAACTTGTAGGTTCCACCGCCGGCCGTGGTCGGAACGATCCTCTTGCCGACCAGGTCTTTCATTTCCTTGATGCCGCTGTCTTTCTTGCTGTAGATCTTCATCAGGCTGGCGCCCATAGGATTTTCCGGAATGAAGAACTGCTTGGAGCGCTCGGGCGACTTGTAGTAGCCACCCACCGCAATGTCGTACTTGCCCGTAGCGAGACCGGTTTCCTGGGCAATGTCGGAGACGCCTTCCATTTCGAACTTGTATTGCGGCAGCTTTGCGTTGATCGCCTTCAGAAGGTCGGGCTCATAGCCTTGCGGCTCGACGCCGATCGCGCCCCATGCCAGCGGCTTGGATTCGGCAGACGTAGCGATCTTGATCGTGCGAACGGTCTGGCCATAGCTGACCCCCGCCGTTGCAAGGGCAATCGCGATGCCGCCGGCGATGGCCAGGGCATAGCGGCGAGAGAAATTGGATGTGATTGCAGACATGTCTTGGTTCCCTTGTTGTTGGATTATTGAAAAGCGAGTTCTGACTGCAGGAATTGAGCAAGTCGTGGGCTGGAAGGCGCGTCGAAGATATCAGCCGGGCTGCCATCGGCGGCGACCACGCCGCGGTCCATGAAGACGATCCGGTTGGAGATGTTCCTTGCGAATTGCATCTCGTGGGTCACAAGCAGCGAAGTGATCCCTGACGAGGTGACGTCCTTGATCACCTTTAGGACTTCACCGACGAGTTCGGGATCTAGCGATGACGTAGGCTCGTCGAAGAGTATTACGTCGGGTCGAACTGCCAGGGCGCGCGCGATGCCGGTGCGCTGGAGCTGGCCGCCCGACAGCTGGGAGGGATAGCTGTCTCGCTTCGGGGTGAGGCCGACCCGCTCGAGCTCCCGCAAGGCGATCTCGCGCGCCTCGTCCGCGGACTTGCGCTGCACGACGACCAGGGGATCCATCACGTTCTGCAGGACCGTCATGTTCTTGAAGACGTTGAATTGCTGAAAGACCATCGCCGTTCGCAACCGGATCGCTTGGACAGCTGTTTTGTCGGCGCGCTGGTAATCCATCCGAATCTGATCGAACGCGATGGTTCCTGAGGACGGCTTGGCCAGGTAGTTGATGCATTTCAGCAACGTGGTCTTGCCGGTGCCGCTGGGGCCGATGATCGACACCACATCACCCCGCTTTACCGAGAGATTGACGCCGTTCAGAACCTGTGTGCTTCCGTAAGACAGCTTTACATCTTTGAGTTCAAGCATTGCTGGTTGGCCCTTCGGAAAGTGTGAGACGGACTGCTTTGACCGTATGCGACATCATCACCCGCTCTCCGCATGGCCCAGAATGTGCATCAGCCGGTTTGCCCAGCCAAAGATCGATATGGCGTGGATCAGGTCGATGATCTCGCGGTCGTCCATGCCGACCGATCGAAGCGCGGCGATATCGTCTGCCGTCGCTTCCGACGGGGCCGCCGACAGGCGGCGGGCAAAACTGTAGATTGCCGCATCGCGTTGGCCGAGCGCTTCAGGTTTGTCGAGATACAGCGCGGTGACCACTTCGTCGCTCTTGGTCAGCTCTGCATGCCTGCGGGCGTGAACGACGGCACAGAATTTGCAGCCATTGACGATCGAGGCACCCAATGCACCAAGTTCGCGGTCAGGGCGGGCAAGCCCGCCTTCTACGTACATGATTGCGTTGAACAAGACGGTGCGAGCAAGGTAGCTCTCAGGGTCATGCGCAAGGGTGCGCACATATTCCGAAACTTTCTTGGCTGATGGCGTGACCTTCATCGCTTCAAGCTGTTCCGGCGTGGCCTCGGATAGCTCGACCGGCGCTATGTACGGATGCCAATTCAATGGCTTCAGGCGCACCGCGGAAATCATGCCGTCCTCAACAATCGCAGGCCGGTTGCCACCCGCGTCTGGAAATTGACGAAGGCGATGAGCTCGGAAAGGGCGACGATCTGAGGATTGTTCAATCCAGCTTGGGCGAGCAGGGCGATGTGGCCCGCTTCCGCCTTTTTCGGTGTCAGCGTAATCAGGTCCACATGGCGTGCGATGGTCGCCAATGGCTCTTCCAAATCCGTTTCCCCCTGGGCTAAGGCCAGAAGCTGCTCAGTCGGATCGAGCTGAGCCAGCTGCTCATCATATTCGGCCATTAGGACCGGATCGGCATTCAGAGCGGCCATGCGACGGGCCAGAGCAACCCGCAAATTAGGCGCAAGCCCTTGGTCGTTTGCTGGCTGCAGGACGGAGAGGCGACATTCCTCGGCCCCCAGCACGAATTCAGGCCGAAACCGACGCGCGCTGAAAAGCGCATCGTCCGTTGATAGACCGGCGGCCTTGTCCATTGCGTCGATCACAGCGCGACCTCCTTCTCCAACAACGGTGTTGAATCGACCCATTCGTCGCCCAGAAGTTCGGGCGTGTCGTAAGCGATCAGGTTGGCGAAGTGGGTTTCGACATCTTCGGCAAACAGCGATGCGGCAATGCCGCGGACCAAACGGTCGGCACCCGCGCTGACGGCTGGGATATCACCGGAGACCTTGCCGTGCGTCAGCATGGCGGCGTCGTTGAAGCAGTGGACATGCGACAGCATCGGGCAGGAGCCGGGGACGCGCTCACGAAACTCGAAGGCGGGACCTAGGTCCGGTGCGTCGGACATGCCTGCACGCGCCGGGCCCATATCCGGCCTATATCGGCCATCCGACCAGGTACGGATATGTGGGGCGATCGCCGCAAATTCCGGGCGGCCGCTGAAGTCATTTGAGAAGCCGGTTGCCGCGATCAGGAAATCGTAGCGCATCGGCCCCTGCGTGGTTTCCACCAGCAAGGTCCCTGCCTCCTGCTTCACCGCAACTATGCCGCAGTCGAGAAAGAACCGAGCATTGGGGTGCCGAGACACGCGAAGTGTCGATGAACGCGGCGGCGGCGTCTGGGTCGAGGCGGTATAATCGAAGAATTTCCACTTCCAGGGGTCGGGCAAGTGATGCATGCCGAGTACAACACCCGGGCTGCCAATGCCGGTCAGCTTGTTGATGCGCGGCATCTCCTTGCGCCGGATCAACATGTCAACAGAGCCGGCTCCCGCCTCGAGCGCCGTTGCGGCATTGTCCATGGACGAGGCACCAGCGCCGATGACAGCGACACGCTTGCCTTTCAGTGTATCGAAGTGGATGTCGTCGGCGGAATGGGCCCAATAGGCGCGATCGACGCCGCTGAGGAAATCGGGCACGGCAAAACCGCCCAGACCAGAGCGGCCGGTGGCCAGAACGAGACGACGGGTGAGAACCCGGCCGGTTTCCGCGCCTTCGATATCGATCGCAATCAGATCTCCAACAGGTGCCAGTCCGGTCATCCGCACGCTGTTGCGGGCCGGCAGGCCGAGAACCTTGCGGTACCAGACCAGGTAGTCCATCCATTGGCCCTTCGGGATTTTGTCCAGCGACCGCCATGCCTCAACGCCCCATTGCGCAGTGAACCAGGCGCGGAACGTCAATTGCGGCAGGCCGAGCGACGGACCGTGCAGAGTCTTCGGCGACCGAAGCGTCTGCATGCGGGCAAAGGTCACCCATGGTCCTTCGAACCCGGCCGGAGCCGCATCATAGGCGACGACATTGGTGATCCCTGCCAGCACCAGCTTTGCCGTGGCAGCAAGTCCGCACATGCCGGCGCCGACGACAACGACATCACGGACCGGCACGCCGTCGTGCGAACGCGCGGGAACCCATGGCTTGGCGGGCAGTTCGAGAAACTCAAGATCCTGTGCGAGCTGTGCTTCGAGCGCGGCAAGACCTGTCGACGTTGGCGCGGTGGGGGTATGCTTCATATTCCCGTTCCGTGATTTGTGCCGGATGCAGGATCGCTCACCAGTTGGCCGGCCAGGGCCGGATCGAGTTTCTTGAAGCCGACGATCGTCCGTTCAGCCACCGCCTCGACCGCATCCATCAACGCCTGCGCGACTGGACGAAGGGGGCGTTTTTCGGCAGCAACAACGCCCCAATAAAATAGGACGGTCGCGTCAATCGGGCGGATGGCGACCCCAGGCAAGGCCACGCCATAAGCGGTGAGGGGATCGATGACAGCGGCTACGCCGGTGCGGCGCACAAGCTGCAACGCGCCATAGGCAGTGTTCGTCCGGATCACTGGCCCGGTGTCGATGCCCCTGGCCGCCAATGCCTTGGAGACATGCAACTGGAAACGCAGCGGATTGAGCAACGTAGCGACGCGGCGGCCGGCAAAGGCCGAAAGGGGTATGACATCAAGTTCAGCCAGCGGATCCTCCTCCCGCACCGCCGCAACATCAGGTGCCGAATAGAGCCGCAGGACATCCAGACCGGGCGTATCGAGCGGCAGGCTTGAAAAACCGATCTCGGCACGTCCGCTGCGCACTTCCTGCGCGACGATCGAGGGAAGAAACTGCCCGAGATGTGTCTCGTGCGGAAGCTCAATACCCTTGAGCTCGGCCAGGGCCGCCGGGATCAAGCCGGTGCCGATCGCGGAGGTTGTGACAATCTGCAGGATCCGCCCACGGCCGGCGGCGATCATCTTGGCCCGCGCTGCAAGTTCGGTGAAAGACATCAGCAATCGCCGCGCTTCCTCCTCGAATGCGACACCCTCTTCAGACAGCTGCACCCGTCGACCGATCCGATGCAGCAATTCGAAGCCAAGTTCGGCCTCGAGCTCCTGAATGGTGCGTGTCACCGAAGGTTGGGAACGCCCGAGCATGTCAGCCGCCTTGGTAATGCTGCCGCTGGCAGCAACCGCAAGGAAGGTCTGAAGGTCCCGGGTTTCCATGTTCTCCCTACATGCGTAATTCGTATGATTGACATCGTCTCATTCATTTTTGATATATGTCAAGCGGAAACTAATGGTCGTTGCGGCGTTTGCCGGCTCAGAGCCGGAGTCCTGATCGAAACGGCTGATGGCAACCGACGTGACTCCAATTCGGATCCTCGTGATGAAAAAACTTGTAGGCGGGGACGGCAAGGATTCTCGAACCATAAAGCCGGCGACAGGAGGAATGTTATGCGCGTGAGTATTCTGGGCGCTGGAGCAATTGCCTATGGCCTTGCGGCCTATTTGGCACAATCGGGACATACGCCAACACTTTGGTCACCGTCGGGAGACCGCACCAGAACGTTGGCGACTGGCGAATTATTGAAGGCGATGGGGGATATCCAGGCGACGGTGCCGGTGCGCATTGCCAATGATTGTAAAGATGCCATCGATCACGCGGATGTGGTGGTGATCGCGCTTCCCGCTTACGGCCACAAGATGGTGATGGATGCCGCCGTCCCTCATCTGGCAGATGGTATTCCTGTCATCGTCAGTTCGCATAGTTCGTTCGGGGCGCTGTATCTCTCCAAGCGGTTAGCCGAGCGCAAGGTCAGGTTGCCGATCGTCGTTTGGGGCACAACGCTCTTGACCGGCCGCCAGCTCGGACCAACAGAAGTCCAGGTCACTTCCATTCGCCAGAAGCTTGATGTTGCGACGCTGCCCTTCGATGCGCTCGATCAAGGGTACAAGCTTTGCACGGCCTTGTTCGGCGATCGTTTCGTCAAGCGCGATGGTCTGCTGGCAATTGCGCTCAGCAACCTCAATCCGCAGAACCATCTGGGAATTGCCCTTCTCAATCTCACACGCATGGAGAAGGCCGAGCAATGGAGCCAGGGGGGAAATGTCACTCCTGCCGTTGGTCGCTTCATCGAGGCTCTGGATGCCGAACGATTGGCCATAGCTGGCAATTTCGGTATCGCGGTTCGTACCGTCCAGGAACATTTTTCATTGTCGTTCCACGTCCCCATGAGCACCGTTTCGGAAATGAACCTGGAGATGGATCGCCAAGGTCGTGGCGGCTTTGGCCCGACGACTATCGAGAGCCGCTATATTCTCGAGGACGTTCCGTTCGGCCTGTTACCAACCGCAGTCCTGGGGAAGATCAGCGGAAATCCGGCGGTTCTCCATGAATCCGGAATTTCCATATTGTCGGCGGCTTATGGCCGGGATCTAAAGGGAGATAATGATATTCTTCCTGGGCTCGGCATCGAGAAAATGACAAAGACGGATCTTGAAGCCCTTTGCCGCAAGGGGTTTTGAGCGCGCTCGCGGCCAATGCGGCGTGATTACGCTTTGGGGAAGCTAGCGCGACGCTCCTGTTACATCATTGCGAGCTGATTCTAACCAACGACATCCGAAGGGGACCAACACAGGTTGGATATTATCAAACTGTGTTGGTCCGAGTTGGCTATTTCACCTGCTTGATCTCCCCCGGCGCCAAACGGCGCCGGATAAGACGTGCCGTATCGATCACATCATGCGTTTGATGTCGGTGTACGCGCCATTCGTCTTCAGCGTCACGGTGACGTCGGCACCGGTGCGGTTGCGCCAGAACCAACCGTGATTGCCGTCAAAGGCTGCCTCAAGTACGCCCTCGTCCTCTGCAGCACCGCGTCCCTTCTCGTATGAGATGTTTTCGCCGCCGCCGTCACCATGGGTGTCGAAGTTCACCGCCGCGCCATTGGCTGTCCAAGAGTAGTTTGCCTTTGCGCCCTTGGCCATGACGAGCTTGATCTCAGCTCCTTCGCCGGGCTTGAGGGTGACCGACATTTCGTCCGTCCGCAGTTCCTGGGCAGAGGCGGAACCAATCACCAGTTCAGCGAAGACGCGCTCCAGAAGACTCGACTGCTGATCTTGGCCTGGCACTGCGGTCGGCGTGCCGTTTTGCAATTCGCGAAGGCGGTCTTGCTCGGCCTCTTCGGCGAGTTGTGTCTTGATCTCGCCCATCTCGGTGAGCTCGAGCGCTCGCCCAACGCCGGTGGGATCGATGGCGTATTCGGCCGGCAGCACGATGGTCACAAGGATGGCCGCTGCCGCGACAATGGCGATAAGGGTAGATCGGAGGAGCTGCATGGATGTCGGCAGTTCAGCGCGGGTCGGGATGTCGGTGTTGTACATGGGAGAATTCCTTTTTTGATCTTTACTTGGAGGTTCAGGAGACGACCCAGCCGGTGAGCTGATAGCCGATCAGCACAAACCCGGCGGTCATCATGATGGTGTTGGCGGTGTATGCGTGGCGCCAGAAACTGTCGGTCCGGCGCCAGTAGCCCATGACGATAAGGATAGCAGCGAGCGCCAGAAGCTGACCGACCTCAACGCCGACGTTGAAGGCAAGTAGGTTGGGCACGAGCCCGTCGGGCGAGATGTTGTATTCGATGATCTTCGTCGACAGGCCGAAGCCGTGGAAAAAGCCGAAGATCAGCGTCGCGATCTTGGTGTTCGGCTGGAAGCCGAGCCACCTCTGGAAGGCACCCATATTGTCGAGCGCCTTGTAGACGACCGACAGGCCGATGATCGCGTCGATGATGTAGCTGTTGATGCCAACGTTGAAATAGACGCCAAGCAGCATGGTCGTGGAATGGCCGAGCGCGAACAGGCTCACATAGATGCCAATGTGCTTCATCCGGTAGAGGAAGAAGATCACGCCGAACAGGAACAGGACGTGGTCGTATCCCGTCACCATGTGCTTGGCGCCGAGATAGATGAAGGGCAGCAGATTGATGCCCGTGATCTCCTGGATATAGCCCTTGTCGCCTTCGGCAACGGCATGGGCGAGGGCAGTCCCCCCAAGCAATGGGAGGGTCAGGAGAGCAATGAGCACAGGAAGGGCAAACCGCCAGCGCGCGCAAGGCGTGCGTGGCGGACCCTTGTAGAAGGATCCTTGCATGAGAATTCCAATCGTCGTCGTTGAGGATGGCCGCGCGTGCGGCCGCGATCATGCGATGACGATCTGCCTGGGAGGGCGCTCAAGCCGGAAACGGATTTCGAGGTCGGCAAACGAAGGCGGGTAAACCAGCCAGCTCCGGCCTATCGGCGGTGCTGGCTGCGCGAAGCCCGGAAGCGTGCTCGCCGTTTCATGGGTGTGGTCGGCCGGATTGTGGCCGTGGGTATGACCAAAGCTCTGCTCATCGGCTTCGCCATCGTCATGGCTGTGGCCGTGTTTTTCGATCTGTGCTGTCAGCTCTGCGTGACGCGCTGCCTCGGCGGCAGCGAGCGCAATCGGGCTATGCGAGGCCGAACTACCCACTGGGGAGAGCAGCACGCCGAGAGTCATCGCGAACGCGACGATGAGACGAAAGGCTGTGCTAGGGATCCAATTCGGCATGCTTAACGATTATTCTCTAAAATCCTAACGAATGGTGGCATGCACCAGAATCGAGGCCACTTTGAGGCTTGGAATATCCTCTCTGGGGGGATAGCATCCAGGGCATGAATGAGCGTCCCCACGTCCACGAAACCCATCCTGCCATCATCAAGCGGCTGAAGCGCGCCGACGGCCATCTGCGCGGGATCGTCGAGATGATCGAGGCCGGGCGACCGTGCCTCGACATCGCCCAGCAACTTCATGCCGTGGAGAAGGCCATCGCCCAGGCCAAGAAGACGCTGATCCAGGACCACCTCAACCACTGCCTTGAGGACGTCGTCGGACCGCTGGCGCTCGAGCAGCGCCGCTCGATCGACGAGTTCAAGGATATCACCAAGTACCTGTGAGAAGCGCCATGATGGACAAAGTTCGCGATTGGTTCGGGTTCGGCCCGATGACGCAAGGCATGGGCGGCCACGGACATGATCACGGCGAGGGCGGCCATGGCCACACGCATGGCGTCATCGACCCGACGATCGCCACGACGACGCGCGGCATCTGGGCGATCAAATGGTCATTCGTCGTTCTGGCCATCACGGCGGCGCTGCAGTTGGTGGTCGTGTTCCTCTCCGGCAGCGTGGCGCTGCTGGCCGACACGATCCACAATGTCGGCGACGCGGTCACCGCCATCCCATTGTGGGTCGCCTTCATGCTGGCCCGTCGCAAACCGAGCAAGACGTTCACCTACGGGCTGGGCCGCGTCGAAGATCTGGCCGGCATTCTGATTGTCCTCATCATCTTGTTCAGCGCCATCGTTGCCGGCTACGAGGCGATCGACCGGTTGATCAATCCGCAGCCGATCGCATTTCTTGGCTGGGTCGCCATAGCCGGCATTATAGGTTTCTTAGGCAACGAGGCCGTTGCAGTGTTCCGTATCCGGGTCGGCCGCGAGATCAACAGCGCGGCGCTGATCGCCGACGGCTACCATGCGCGCACCGACGGCTTTACCAGTCTGGCGGTTGTGCTGGGTGCTATCGGCGTATGGCTGGGGTTTCCGCTGGCCGATCCGATCATCGGGCTCTTGATCACGGTGGCCATCTTCGCGATCGTCTGGCAGTCTTCGAAGGCAGTCCTCACGCGCATGCTCGACGGTGTCGAGCCCGGCATCGTCGATGAAATCCATCATGCCGCCGAGCATGTGTCCGGTATCGAACGTGTCCAAAGCGTGCAGGCGCGCTGGATCGGCCATCGCCTGCATGCCGACGTCGCCATCAGTGTCGCCGACGCGGCGACGGCCAAGGACGTGATGGGCGTCACCGAAGCCCTCAAGGAGGAACTGTTCGCCCACTTGCCGGCGTTGGCTGAAGCGAATGTTCGTCTGGAGAGTTCAGCCGGGTCTGCCGCGACGGGCACGGAACCCTCTCACTCACATAGTCATCATGCGCCGGAGCCCTTCAAGGTCGACTGCGATCTGGCTGCCGGGACATTGGAAATCGTCGACACGCCGGCTGGCGAGCGGATGCGGCTGACCATCGACCGGCATGCCGACGATCTGATGGCAACGGTGATCATCGATAGGCCTGGCGGGCCGGAGACGCTTCGCCTCGAACCCGTCGCCGACAACCATCATCGCCTTGAGAGCACCGTGGCTCCTGCTGAGCCGCATGAGTTCCAGGCGAGGCTGGTCTTGGCCGCGAAGGGTCGCGAGCAGGTGCTGCCGTTCAAAATGGTCGAGCCGGAAGGCCACCATCACTGAGATCAGGCCCGCCATTCAATCGCCACGGATCAACGACCCATCGCTCCTCCAAGAAGACAGACATATGCTGCAAGTCCTTGCCAATCGCACTTATCGCCATCTTTTCCTGGCCCAGGTCATCGCCCTGATTGGCACTGGCCTTGCCACCGTGGCGCTCGGGCTGCTGGCCTATGACCTTGCCGGCGCCGATGCCGGCGCGGTGCTCGGCACGGCGCTTGCCATCAAGATGATCGCCTATGTCGGCGTGGCGCCCGTTGCCGCCGCCTTCGCCGAGCGCCTACCACGCCGTACCATGCTGGTTTCGCTCGACCTCATCAGGGCAGGGGTTGCCGTATTCCTGCCCTTCGTCACCGAAGCCTGGCAGATATATCTTCTCATCTTCATCCTGCAGTCGGCGTCAGCCGGCTTCACCCCGACCTTCCAGGCTTCGATCCCTGACGTGCTGCCCGAAGAGAAGGACTACACACGGGCCTTGTCGCTGTCGCGGCTTGCCTACGATCTGGAGAGCGTGGTCAGTCCGATCCTGGCGGCGGCACTGCTTTCGGTCATCAGCTTCCATAGCCTGTTCGCAGGCACGGTCATCGGCTTCCTGGCGTCGGCCGCGCTGGTGGTGTCGGTGGTTCTGCCGAGCCCGAAACCCTCTGAGCCGCGCGGCATTTACGAGCGCACCACACGCGGCATCCGTAACTATCTGGCGACGCCGAGATTGCGCGGCCTGCTGGCGCTCAACCTCGCTGTCGCCGCCGCCAGTGCCATGGTGATCGTCAACACGGTCGTGCTGGTTCAGGCAAAATTCGGCCTTTCCCAGAGCGACACGGCATTTGCCCTTGCCGCCTTCGGTGGCGGCTCGATGATCGCGGCGCTGGTCCTGCCGCGGCTGCTGGACAGCATCCCGGATCGGGTTGCGATGTTGTCAGGCGCCGGCCTGCTGGTTGCCGGCGTGTTCGCAGGGCCGTTCGCCATCAGCTATCAGCTGCTCTTGCCGCTCTGGTTCGTGCTCGGGCTCGGCTATTCGCTGGCGCAGACCCCGTCTGGGCGGCTGATCAAACGCTCGGCCGATCCCGTCGACCGGCCGGCATTGTTTGCCGCGCAATTCGCGCTTTCGCACGCCTGCTGGCTCATCACCTATCCGATCGCCGGACTCGTCGGCGCGGCGATGGGCCTGCCCTTCACCTTTATCCTGCTTGGCGTCATTGGCGCCGCGGCACTCTTTGCCGCGATGTGGTTGTGGCCGCGTCACGATCCCGACGTTCTCAGCCACGCCCATGACGATCTGTCTGACGGGCATTCGCACCTCGAGGACGCCGTCTGGACCGAAGCAGGCTTCGAGCATGCGCATGGTTATGTCGTTAACGATAGGCACCCAAAATGGCCGAAAGCGAGCTGAGCGGCCCCAATGCTGGGAAATGTTGGTGCCTTCGGCGCGCTGTTCCTCACCGCGTTCGCCGCAGCGACAATTCTGCCGCTGCAGTCAGAGGCGGTGCTGGCCGGCCTGCTGCTGACCGGAAGCCAGTCACCGGCGGCGCTGATCCTGGTCGCGACGATCGGCAACGTGCTTGGTTCGGTTGTCAACTGGCTGCTCGGCCGCTGCATCGACCGCTTTCGCGACCGCAAATGGTTTCCGGTCAAGCCCACTGCGCTCGATCGCGCCGCGGCGCGCTACCGCCGTTACGGACGATGGAGCCTGTTGCTGAGCTGGGTTCCCGTCATCGGCGATCCGCTGACGATGATGGCCGGTGTTCTGCGCGAGCCGCTCTGGAGCTTCGTTGCGATCGTCACGATGGCGAAAGCCGGCCGCTATCTCGCGCTCTCGGCGGCGGTGCTGAACTGGATGTAGGCCGCAACCGCGACCAAGTGGGTCGCTGGGGTAAGACTCTCAAACAGTTTTCCGACTTTATGCTTATGTCTATACAAATTAGCAAGCGTGCACATGATCGTTGCCAATCAAACAAAAAGGGGAACTAACATGATGACTCTCGACCGCCGCAATTTCCTGGCCTCCACAGCCGGCCTGGCCTTCATTGCCGCGTTTCCGCGCGCCGCGTACTCGGAGGGGCATGAAACGTTGAAGGTCGCCATTGCCGCCGAAACCGGCGATCTCGACCTGCTGCAAAACGTCTCCACGCTGAGTTCCTACACGGTCGTGTTCGACGCCCTCATACACTATGGCCAGGACGGCGCGCTCGAGCCCGGGCTCGCCACCAAGTGGGCTGTCGCCGACGACCAGCTTTCGATCGCCTTCGACCTGCGCGAAGGTGTTGCCTTCAGTGACGGCACGCCCTTCGATTCGACCGCCGCCGAATGGAATCTCAAACGCTGGCTGGGCGTCGCGGATTTCTCATGGATCGGTGTGTCCGACGGATTCGACAGCATCGTCACCGATGGACCCAGCAAGTTGACGATCAAGCTGAAGCGTCCGGTGCCCGCCGCCTTGCTGGAGCTCACCATCGTGCGTCCGGTGCGCTTCCTATCGCCGAAGGCTGTCGACGCCGGCGGCAAGCAGACCGCTCCGGTCGGCACCGGACCGTGGATCGTCGAAAGCTACGATTCCTCCGGCACCGTGCTGGTGCGCAACGACAAATACTGGGGCGAGAAGCCACTGTTTGCTCGCATGGAGCTGAAGGTGGTTCCCGACGAACTCGCCCGCGCCAACGCCCTGCGTTCCGGCGACCTCGACGTGATCGGCGGCGACTGGGTGGCGACGCTGTCGCCACGCCGCGCCCGCGCGCTTGAAAAGGACGGTATGAAAGTGGTGGCCGAGGCCGGCACCGCAACCATGCTGCTCGGTTATTCGCCGAAGGCCAAGATGATGGCCGACAAGGCCGTGCGCGAGGCCATCTATGTCTCGGTCGACCGCGCCGCGATCGCCAAGGTGTTGTTCGAAGGCTACGCAGATCCGGCGGCGGATCTCTTCCCGGCCAACGTGCCTTCGTCGGGCAAGCGGCATGACGTGCCGGTACGCGACGTCGCCGCGGCCAGGAAAATCCTTGCCGATGGCGGTTGGAGCGAAAGCGGAGGCGTCTGGAGCAAGGAGGGCGCGCCGCTGGCGATCGATTTCCTCGTATCGGAGGAATCGCTGCCGGGTTCGCGCCGCATCGCCGAGATGATCCAGGGTCAGCTGTCCGAGGTCGGCTTCCAGGTTCAGGTCTCGTCAGTCGACAACGCCACCATGCACGACCGTCGCCCGGCGTTCGAATATGATCTTGCCTTCTTCACCACCTATGGCGCGCCCTATGATCCGCACGGCACGCTCGGCAACGCGTTCGTATCCACCGCCGACAGCGGGCCGGACGGCAAGATCTATGTTTCCCCGGAGCTTGATGGCGTGGTCAAGGCCGCGCTCGAAGCGAGCGGCGACGAACGCGAAGCCAAGATGCAGGCGCTCTACGACTGGCTGCACGACAACCGGGCGATCTGCCCGCTCGTTGTCAGCCAGCGGCTGTGGGCGCACAATCCTCGCGTCGAGAACTTCGCGCTTCCCGCGACGGACTACGACCTGCCGTTCAAGGCGATCACGCTGAAGGCCTGAACGCCTCGAACCTCCTGGGGGAGTTCCGATGAGACGCACGATTCTGCGAAGGATGTTGCTTGCCTGTCTGCTTGTCGTGGCGGCATCGGCATTGACCTTTACCCTGGTTGCCGCGGCGCCGGGCAACGTCGCCGCGCTCATGGCCGAGCGTGCGGCAGGCCCGGGCGCGGATGCCGAAATGATCAAGAAGATCGGCGAGGACCTCGGGCTCTATGATCCGCTGCCGGTCCGCTACGGCCGATGGCTTTTCAGCGCCATCACCGGCGATCTCGGCGTCTCGCTGCGCACCGGCAAGCCGATCGCGCAGGAATTCGCCGCCAGAATCCCGATGACGGCGGCGCTGCTTGCGGGCGGCGGCATTCTCGCCTTTTTCCTGTCGCTGGCGCTCGGCGTTGCCGGTGCGGTCAGCAATGGTGGCGCGTTGGACCGGTTCCTCCACGCCTTCTCGCTGGTCGGCGCCTCGACGCCGAACTTCTTCGTGGCGGCGCTGCTGGTCATCGTCTTTTCGGTGATGCTGGGCTGGCTGCCCACCTTCGGCGTCAGCGGCTTCACCTCGTGGCTCTTGCCGTGGGTGACAATCGCCCTGTTTCCGGCATCGGTGCTGAGCCGCGTCGTCCGCGTCAACCTCCAGGAGGCCATGTCGCGACCCTTCGCCACGACGGGCTTCGCGAAGGGCTACACGAGGACACAGGTGCTGATGCGCGAGGCTCTGCCCAACATCGCCATCCCGTTCCTGACCACCTTCGGCGCCCAGTTCACGCTGATGATCATCGGTTCGATCGTGGTTGAAACGGTGTTTGCGCTGCGCGGCGTCGGCGCCTTCTTTATCGATGCAATCCGCTTCCGCGACTTCGTCGGCATGCAGTCGGTTCTGTTGCTGTTCGTGGTGTTCTTCGTTGTCGTCAACCTGATGGTTGACGTGATCTGCATGTTTGTCGACCCGCGCATGCGTAGGGCGAGAGGAGCTTGATCCGATGAACACGTCCTTGTTCAGGAGCATGAAGGACTGGCCCTGGCTGGTGCTGCTGCCAGTCGTCTTCTTTGTCGCGGTCGGTGTGCTCGGTCCCTCGATCATGCCTTACGATCCCGGCGCGCAAGACTACGACGTCACGCTTGCGGGACCGAGCTGGGCTCACTGGCTGGGCACCGACTATCTCGGCCGCGATATTCTGAGCCGCATCATCGGCGGCGCCCGCATATCGCTGGTGGCGATGGTGATCGTGCTGGTGGCCGCACTTGCCATCGGCGTCAGCATCGGTTCGTTCGCCGGTTATGTCGGCGGGCGCGTCGAGCTGGTGTTGATCAGCCTCATCGACATCGCGCTGGCGCTGCCAAGCCTGGTGATCGCGCTGGCACTGATCGGCATTCTCGGCACCGGCTACTGGTCGATGATCACGGCGCTGACGCTGGCGTGGTGGGCGAACTATGCCCGCATGAGCCGCGCCGTGGTCACCGCCGAATTGCAACAGCCCTATATCGAAGCGGCAAGGGTGATGGGCGCCAGCCATCTGTGGATCTTTGTGCGCCATATCCTGCCGCATGTCCTGGCCCTCGTCGTGGTCTATGCCAGCGCCGATGCTGGCGCCCTTGTCCTGGCCATCGCGACGCTGAGCTTCCTCGGCCTGGGCGTCGCGCCGCCGGCGCCGGAATGGGGCCAGATGCTGGTCGACGGCATGAGCTACATCGAGGAATACCCAAGGCTGGTCGTCCTTCCGGGCCTTGCGCTCACTTTGGTGGTGGTCAGCTTCAATCTGCTGGGCGAGACCTTCGCGTTGCAAAAGGTGCCGAGGCCGGTGCGCGGCGGTTTGCTGCGCAAGCGTCGCAAGGCGCGCGCCGTTGAGGAAGCGGAGCGGAACGCCGTCGAAACGGGAACAGCCGCGCCATGAGCGACGAGCCGATCTACTCCATAGAAAACATGGTCATTGATCTCTACGCCACGACCGTTTCCGTGCGCGCGGTCGATGGGGTGTCGTTCAACGTCCGTCCCGGCGAGACAGTCGCCGTCGTCGGCGAGAGCGGTTCGGGCAAGACCGTCATGACGCTTGGGCCGCTCGGCCTGCTGCCCGAGGGCGTCACCGTTGATATCAAGGGATCGGCGCGAGCCGAAGCGAGCGAACTGGTCGGAATGGAGTCCAGGCGCTTGTCTGACCTTCGCGGCCGCTATTTCGGCGTCATTTTCCAGGACCCGATGAGCGCGCTGAACCCGATGCTGAAGATCGGACCGCAACTGGCGCGCCAGGCGCGCCGCTTTGCCAATCTGTCGCATGCGGATGCCCGCAAGGAAGCAGTCTCGCTGCTCGCCCGCACCGGCATCCCTGATCCGGAAGACCGCTACGATCGCTATCCGCATGAAATGTCTGGCGGCATGCTGCAGCGCGCCATGATCGCACTGGCCCTGGCAAGCCGGCCGCGCGTGCTGATCGCCGACGAGCCGACCACTGCGCTGGACGCCACGGTGCAGGCGCAGATCCTGGAGCTCATCCGCGAGATCCAGCGCGAGGAAGGCATCGCGGTCGTGCTGATCACGCACGACATCGGCGTCGTCGCCTCGGTCGCGGACCGGGTCATGGTGCTCTATGCCGGGCAGGTGGCGGAGGAGGGGACCGCGATGGATGTGCTGACGCGGCCGACGCATCCCTATACACGCGGGCTGCTTGCCTCTGTACCGGATTTCCGCGCCGACGAACGCGCCGCGACCAAGGAAATACCAGGTTTGCCGCCGAACCAGATCAGGCTGGAGCCGGGCTGCCGTTTCGCCGCCCGCTGCGAACTGGTTGAGCCCGAATGCCACGTGCATCGGCCGCCGCTCCAGACGATCTCGACGGGCGGGACGCCGCACAAGGTGGGATGCCCGGTGGTGCTGAGGCGGGAAGGGATAGCGGTCCATGGCTGACATTGCGGCGATTGAGGTCAAGGGCCTGAAGGTCCATTTCGCCAACCGCTCCGGCACAGGCGCCGTGCGGGCGGTCGACGGCATCAACCTGACCATTCCGCGTGGTGCCTTCCATGGCATCGTTGGCGAATCCGGTTGTGGCAAGACCACGCTGGCTCGCAGCGTCGTCGGCCTGCAGAAGGAGACTGAGGGTACGGTGCTGATCTCGGGGCGGGATCGCGCCCAGTGGCTGAAGTCGGACCGCAAATCGTTCAGCCGCGAGGTCCAGTTCGTCTTCCAGGATCCGCTGGGCTCGATGAGCCGTCGCCAGACCGTCTACCAGACGCTGGAAGAGCCGCTGCAGATCCATCGTCTCGGATCTTCGGCCGAGCGCCGGCGCCGTATCGGCGAGCTGCTGGATCTGGTGGCGCTGCCAGCGACCGTGCTCGACCGCCTGCCGCGTTCGCTTTCCGGCGGCCAGCGCCAGCGCGTTTCGATCGCTCGCGCGCTTGCGCTGAAGCCATCGATCCTGGTTTGCGACGAACCGCTCAGCGCGCTTGACGTTTCGATCCGGGCGCAAATCGTCAACCTGTTCACATCATTGCAGAAACAGCTTGGCCTTACCATCGTCATCGTTGCGCATGACCTGGCGATCGTGCGCGAGGTCTGCTCAAACGTGACGGTGATGTATCTTGGCCGCATCGCGGAAGCCGGCGTGACGCGGCCGCTGTTTCGCGAGCCGGCCCATCCCTACAGCCAGGCACTGCTTTCGGCGGTTCCTTCGCCGGATCCTCGTATCGAGGCCGGCCGTCGCCGAATCATCCTCGCGGGCGATCCTCCAAGCCCCAGCGCGCCGCCACCGGGATGCCGCTTCAACACCCGCTGTCCTGTGGCGATCGATGTCTGCCGGGCCGAGGAGCCGATGTTGCGCTCGGTGCCGCATGGCGGGGTCGCGGCCTGCCACCTGGCCGACGGCGAGCGGCGGCCGGTGATTTGAGTGCCGACTTGATCTGCCCTCGTTGCCCAGGCCGCCGCCGGCTTCGGTCACTCAATTCGTTGGTTTCATGTGGTATGCTGGCGGTATTCCGCTTCAAGGTCGGCGTGATCCCGGTGCTAGCGGCATGTTCGATCCTGGGCGTGCTTTTCGGCGTCGCGGCGGGCTCGATCTAGGCCGATCTTTCTGCTCGGATGCGAGCATCGCAGTCTATTTCGTATCGGGGCTGTCTGATGGGCGAGCAAGTAGGAGGCGAGGTATAATGGGCACGAGGCGAGTGGCTGTGGTCTGGCGCGGTAACCGGGAGGCGCGTCGCACGGCGACACCGCAGAACAACCGGTTTCATCGCGTGTTCGAGGAACTCGCTGCGATCGGTGTTCACGCCGAACCGGCCGTTTATGACGAAGAGTTTGCCGAGGAGGTTCGGACCCAGCTCCTGGCGACGGACGGCGTGCTGGTCTGGGTCGATCCCTTGCACGAGGGAAAAACCCGTGCGGTGCTTGACCCGCTGCTGCGCGACGTGGCGGCACGCGGCCCCTGGGTGAGTGCACATCCAGACGTGATCCTGAAAATGGGCGTGAAGGAAGTTCTGCACCGTACGAAGCATCTCGGATGGGGAACCGATACTTACCTCTACGGCTCCGCCGAGGCTTTTCGCGAGGCGTTTCCGGAGCGGCTTCGAACGGCCGGTCCACGGGTGCTGAAGCAGAACCGCGGCAATGGCGGCCAGGGAGTATGGAAGGTCGAGCTGATCGGTTCGTTTCCTGGCGGAGAGCCGGCGGTTCGGGTGCTGCACGCGCGACGCGGCAGTACGCCGGAAGAACTCGCACTGCCGGATTTCATGGCGCGCTGCGAGGTGTATTTGACACCCGATGGCTGCATCGTGGATCAGCCATTCCAACCGCGTTTACCCGACGGGATGATCCGCTGTTACATGGGCGCCGACAAGGTGGTCGGCTTTGGCCACCAGTTCATCAAGGCCCTAATCCCACCACCTCCTGAAGGGCCAGATTCCGAGGCTGCGCAACCAGGGCCGCGGATAATGCATCCCGCTACGGCCGAACCGTTTCAGGCGCTGCGGACCAATATGGAAACCGGGTGGACGCCGCAAATGATGGCTGTGCTAGGCATCGATGCCAGGTCGCTGCCGATCATTTGGGATGCCGATTTTCTCTACGGACCACGGACTGTGTCAGGTGAAGACACGTATGTGCTTTGTGAGATCAACGTCAGCTCGGTCTTTGCCATCCCCGATCAAGCGCCGGCCGAAATAGCTCGACTCGTTGCCATGCGATTTTGAATCGACGAAGATTGGCGGTCCGAGTGGGGCTCTGGCCGAACGCGGTTCGGCGGTCAGTCCGATGGTCGCCGGACCCCTGCTTGCCGTTTCCGGTTTCGGCTGACCAATTCTCATCGCGGTGGCTTGAACACCATCTACGAAATCCTTTTGCTCACGACGTTTCGCAAGATTCGGCCGCCCGAGGAACGTTAGCCTCAACCGGCGCGAGATCTGGATTTGGAAGCTCTTGCTAGGGTGACCGACCCGGAAGAGCTGAACCCGCCATCCGCTGGAACAGGTCGTCGACCTGGGCCGGCGAGAGGCTGGCGTCCTCGGCGATCCACCAGGCAAGCACCGAGAGAAAGGCTCCCGATATGAACTGGACGACGAATTCCAGCGGCACGCCCGCGTCGCCGATCCGCTTGCCAGACAGTTCGGTTCGCACTGCGCGCCGTATGCGTTCACGCAATTGATCGTGGATCGTGTCGCCGCTGCTCGCAAGTAGCGCCTTGTGAAGCGACCGGAACGCCCGCGCGTGCTCGAACATCGGCAGGCTGAATTCGAACGGGCGGTTGCCTGTCTTTTCGTCTGCCGACACGCGCCTGCTCAGCGACAGCAGATGCGCCTCAAGGGCCGCGCTGCGCAATTCGTCCTTGCCGGCATAGTGCGTATAGAAGGTCGACCTGCCGACATCAGCTTTCTGGCAGATGTCTTCCACGGTGAGAGCCGCATAGCCGCACTCTGGGATCAGGGCAATCAGCGCGTCCTGCAGCATGGCGCGCGTGCGCGCGACACGACGGTCGATCGTACCCCTGTGGTCGGGCCGCTCGATTTTAATGGTCATTGCTCTTTCCACCGTGCGGTTTCGGACGTTCAGCGGTCCGTTGTCCAGCAACAGCGCTACTGGACAATCTGTCCAGTATGATACGCCGAGTCCAGAAGCTCAAGAATGCCTTGAGCACTCCGGAAACGGACGAGGAGGCAAAAGGAAATGCACCAATTTGGTCATCGGGCTGGAAACGGACAGCATTCGCGAAAGGGCGTTATTATGCTTGCCGTGCTCGTCAAACTGTCGCTGGTCGCCGGTTTTCTGCTAATGCTTCATTTCGGGGACGGCTATCTCAATGCCGGTGCTTGGACGGCTGCAGTCCACGGCCTCATCCTCGCCGCGGTCGCGGCATTCGCACTCTGGGGCGGCTTTCGTCACATGCGGACTGCCGGCGCGCATGGCGCCGGCGAAAGGGGCATCGGCATCGTCCTGCATAGGGCGGTCGGCTATGACCTGCTTGCGCGCGTCCTGACTTGGGGCCGCGAGGACCGGTTCCGTGAATTCATGCTGCGTCTGGCAAGGCTCCAGCCCGGCGAGGCGATGCTCGATGTCGCCTGCGGTACGGGCACGCTTGCCATAGCCGCGAGACAGTTGGTCGGAGCGGTCGGACGCGTCACGGGCGTCGACGCATCGGTCGAAATGGTCGAGAGGGCGCGCGTCAAGGCTACGCGAGCCGGCGTTGATCTGACCTTCCTCCAGGCGACGGCCCAGGAACTTCCCTTCGAAGATGGCCAATTCGACATCGTGATCGGTACGCTCATGCTGCATCACCTGCCGAAACCCGACCGATCGACCTTCTTTCGTGAAGCGGAGCGGGTTCTGAAGCCGGGAGGCCGACTGCTGCTTATCGACTTCGGAAGGCCGCTGCACGAATCCACATTGCCGAGGCTCCATCGGCACGGGCATATCGACATGAATGCGGTCGGAACTCTACTGGTCGAGACAGGCTTCAGGGTCGACGATACCGGCGCCGTCGGGACCATGAACCTCGATTATGTGCGCGCGACCACGGACAAGATCCTGCCTGCCTGAGCGCGGCATGCTGCGGCGACCGGACCGGGCGCGCCGCCGCCAGGAAGACGCGCGGGCCGGTAGTCGCGGGCCGCGCTGCATTGTGTGCGCAGCCGCCGCGGCGCTATCTTGCCGATTGGCTATCCCGGCCTGCTTCGATACGCGAGTCTACCGAATGCCCAAGACCTACTTGTCCTTGACGCTTGCGGCCGCATGGTTGGCATCACCGCTTGCGCATGCCGATGGCGTCGACCGGGCGCTGGATGCCTTCCACGCGACATGCCTGGCGCACGGCCCCGACTTCGAGCGAACCGCGACATTGGCAAAGACGCGCGGATGGACGCCGCTCGTCGACGGCGCGGCACTTGCTCCTGTGGATGCCATGAAGGCCTTCCGCGGATGGCAGGTCACCGGCGACGACCTTCCGGCCGGAACGATGGTCGCGGTGACCAGGGCGACCATGGACGGCAGGTCCGTCCAGACCTGCTCGCTCAAGCTTTTCGATGTCGACCGCGCCGAGTTTGAAAAACGGTTCTTCCACCGCACCGACGCCGAAAAAATCGGCGAGGAGAGGAAGGGCAGGCAGGTTTCCCGGCTGTTCATACTGATCGCGGGCAATCGCAAGCAGCTCGTGCATTTGACGTCGCCAGCCGTTCGGGGCACAGCGAACGCCATCATAGCAAGTTCGATCGTCGATGATTGAAAAGGCTTCGCGGGCCGCGTCCCAATTTAGCCTGCTTGCGCTGCCAGATCACTCGGTTGGCGCGCAATGACGAGAAAGCGAGCGCAAATGCGACTGACCAGCACGATTTTTGGCGTGGCGCTCCTGCTCGCCTCCACCGTCGCGGCCGGCGCTCATCCTCATGTCTTCGCGGAAGCCCGTTTGGACCTAACGGTTGGCGCTGACAAGTCGGTCAAGTCGCTCAAGCATCTCTGGCGGTTCGACGAGCTCTTCTCCTCGACGGTGCTGATGGAGTTCGACAAGAATTCCGACCTTACTCTCGACGCCGAAGAACTCGACGCCGCCGCCCTCACCATCCATGCCTCACTGGAAGAATACAATTATTTCCAAATGGTCACTGTGGAAGGCAAGGACGTGGCGATGACGCCGCCGGCGAGGCTGGTCACTAGCTACGAGAACAATCAACTCGTCATCCAATTCGAGACGCAGCCGAAAGACACGCTGGCGCTCGCCGGCAAGGTGAGCATCGGCGTCTACGATCCGACCTTCTACACCGCGATCGATTTCACCGATGACGATAAGATCGCCGTGGCTGGCCTACCGAAAGATTGCACGAGGGCCGTCGTCCGCCCCGATCCGAATACCGCAATCGCACAGAATCAGACGAAATTGACGGATGCCTTCTTCAGCGATCCGACCGGAACCGATCTCGGCAAGATATTCGCGACACGCCTTGAATTGACGTGCGGTTGAAGCGGCGGAACGGATAGAACGTGTTTTTCCAAACCCTGGTCGAGTTTCAACGCACGATATACTTGGCGCTCGCCGAACAGATCAAATTGCTGTCAGCCGGGGGCGACTGGCTGGCGTTCACTGCCTTCCTGCCGATGGGTGTCCTGTTCGGAGCTGCGCATGCTTTGACACCCGGACACAGCAAAGCCGTGCTGGCTACCTATTTGGCCGGATCGGATGCCAGCATCCGTCGCGGCCTACTGGTGTCGCTGACACTCTCCTTCACCCATGTCACGATTGCCGTTGTGATTGCAGCCCTCTCGTTGCCATTAGTCTCGATTGCGCTGGGCAGCGTCGGCCGGGCGCCGCTTTTGGAGGATGTCAGTCGTGGCCTGCTCGGGTTAATTGGTCTGTGGATGCTTTGGCGGGCGCTCAGCCACGGTCATCACCATCAGCATGAAGGCGAGGTTGTGGGCGTCATGGCCGGCCTGATCCCATGTCCATTGACGCTCTTCGCGATGACCTTCGCGATCTCAAGAGGTGTTCCGGTCGCGGGCATACTCTTTGCAATCACCATGATGGCCGGCGTGGCACTGACGTTGTCTTGCGTGGCAGTTCTGTCGATCCTGTTTCGGGAACGGCTGGTGCATTTCTTCGACCGTCGGCCGCGCCTGTTCGATGTGATATCGCGAACTATCGAAGGTACCGCCGGCCTTATTCTTACTGGCGTGGCTGTCTGGCAAATCTCGTCGAAATGAGAAAGTTTGACCGACCGCCAAGGCCACAGCGATTCTCATAGGGATCACATTGCAATTAACGACGTCGTGCCATTAAGTGCCGGCACGCGTGGTTCGGGTTTGGGTTTAGAACATTGAGTGACCGTCAGAAGATCATTTGGATGATAGCGCTGGCGATCCTCGCCGGCATCGGGGTGATATTGCTAAATCACTGGATCAAAGGCGATCTCTACGCGGCGGATCCATTGACTTCGACTACCCAGATACGCCACATTTAGTTCGGCCGGCATGACCGGTTCTTTTTCTATCCGATTTCTGGCCCGCCGGTTCGCGCCGGCGGATTTTTTGCGGGGGTAGGATACTCAGCGCGGATTTGGCTATCTTGCCCCTGATTGTCAGAGGCGGAGCTGCGGTGATCGCTCCGCAATGATGGCCAACGGCGGTTCCACGACGGCGGCATACGCGCTTGAGAGATGAGAGTGGCTGTTTCATAAAGAGGATATCATGCCTGCGGACGATGGTAGTCTACGCGACATTCTTGGAATTCTGTTGGTTCTCCTACTCGTAGGCGCCAACGGTTTCTTTGTCGCCGCCGAATTTGCGCTGGTCGCGGTTAGACGAAGCCGCGTCGACGAATTGGCTACAGCTGGACGCTCGAACGCCAGCCTCCTTCAACGGGCTTTGGTGAATCTCGATGCGAACCTTGCAGCAACTCAGCTCGGCATCACCATCTCATCGCTGGCGCTCGGTTGGGTCGGCGAGCCTGCACTCGCTCATCTGATCGAGCCACTCCTCTTGGGAGTGATGGGGTCGCTGGCCACGGCAGCTTCGCACACCATTGCCGTCGCAATCGCCTTCATCATCATAACCGCGCTACACATTGTCTTGGGTGAACTAGCGCCGAAAAGTCTGGCGCTCCAGCGCAGCGAGAGCACGGCACTTCGGGTCGTCCGCCCTCTCGGTCTGTTCCTGTTCCTGCTCAGGCCGGCGATCCTTGTTCTCAACGGTCTCGGCAATCTGGTGCTGCGTCTGTGCGGTCTGCGTCCGGGCACAGGCGAGGAGTCCTTGCATTCGCCCGAAGAGCTGAAGCTGCTCGTGGCGGCAAGCCAGGAGGCAGGGCTCCTTCATCAGACGCAACAGGAACTGGTCGAGCGTGTCTTCAACATCGGCGATCGGCGCATTGCCGACATCATGACACCGCGACGCGATATCGACTGGATCGATACCGACGACATCCCTGACGAGATTCTGCGCACCATCCGGCAATGTCGCCATGAGCAGCTTCTGGTCGGCCGTGGGGGGATAGACGAACCGCTTGGCATGATTCTGAAGAAGGACCTTCTCCACCAGGTGCTCGACGGCAAAATGCTTGACCCGGTGGCGGTCATCCGAGAACCTTTGATCGTTCACGAGGCAACGCCGATTTTCCGTGTACTCGATCAGTTCAAGCGGACGCCGGTGCGCCTGGCGATCGTCATCGACGAATATGGCGCTCTGGAGGGGATCGTCACCCAGACCGATCTGCTCGAAGCCATCGCAGGCGACCTTCCTGACCTGGACAATGAGGACCCTGATGTCATAGAGCGCGATGACGGGTCCTTGCTCATCGACGGAATGATGCTGGCGCACGATGCGTTCGCTCGCCTAGGATTCCGATCGGGGTCTGCCGAAGGGGATTTTCACACGATCGCTGGGTTCGCCTTGTCCCGCCTTGGGCACTTGCCGGAAGCCGGTGAGCACTTTGACTACGAGGGCTGGCGCTTCGAGATCCTCGATATGGATGGAAGGCGGATCGACAAGGTGCTCGCTCGCCGTGAGCCGCCTACATCCAAGCCGGCAACCAGTTGAGACTGACCGCGCGACAGGCCGGTAAGCCGGCCGGCCTTTTGCGCGCGAATATTCCCACTTTTCGAACCCATGCTCCCACAGTAGTCCCTATCCACAAACGCCCGTCAGTTCGCCCAGGACGCGTATGCGCTGGAGTCACAGTGACTGGTGAGCGTCTTCGCGTCGCGCTATGTGATCAATGGAACCGACAGTTGAGGGTCTAAATGGACGCCAAGAGCGCCGTCTGGCTGATTATTGGGGTCCTGGTGGTGCTAGTGGTGGCCTTTCTCACCGCAATGGCATTCGGGCTGCTATGAGTCAGCCAGGCTGATCGACACTCGCCACAGGCCGTTGTGGCGCCGGGGCGGTGGCACCCCCATTACCACAGCGACTGCGCGACGGAGGGACATGTCGGTTGCGTGTCGACGAACGACCACAGATGCGGCATGCGGCAATTTTTTGCGGCGAAGAATGATTTTTGAATCGTGTACAGAAGTCATGGCCAAGACCAATCCCAAATCCCCTGATTTTCCGCCGCCGCGCCGTTGACCCGCTTTGAGAAAGCCGAGTTCGCGAAGCTTTGCGATCCGAAAGGCCGTCGCAAATCAACTTGCACCGACAGATGCCTCGCTGGTCTGTGATCTGGTAACGGCGAGGTCGCGCTCATTGCCATGCGAGCCCTGTTCAAGCGCGCTGTGGCCGATTGCAGCGACTCGGAATTTCTTTCGACGAAACGACATCTGCTGTCGATCACCAGCGGCATTGACCGGACAACGGCGGCCACGCAAAAGATGGCCGCGCAATTGGGCGTCTAAGCCCGTCGCTCGCCATTTCATCGGCCGATCTTGATGCGCGGGAGCAATATTGGATATTGAACATCGGCACTTAACCAGTAGGTAATTTGCAATCAGCCAGTTGTGCTAACTCCCCGATAGTGCTCTTCTGTCCGAATTATCTTGGGAGGGCGATATGAAATCTACAATTCTTGCCGCCATGGCGGCTTTGACCATGTTGGCATTTTCGGTGGATACCTTCGCACACGGCGGCGGCACCGATGCCAATGGGTGCCATACCAACCACAAGACTGGCGAGTATCACTGCCACTGATATCAGGACCAAATTGCGTGATTTGGGTTCGTGCGAGTAGGCATATTCGCGGCGCCTAGATAGCAGCGTTGCTCACCGTGGGGGGCGCAGATGAGAATTCGAAGGCTGTTCCACTTGGGCACATTGATGCTTGCGGCGGCATCAGCTACGCCATGTCATGCGCAGGGGACTTTCGGAGGAAATGACTGCACCGAAGATTGTTCCGGGCATAAAGCTGGCTACGACTGGGCTGAGCAAAATCAGATTTCCAACGACAGCGACTGCAGCTCAAACAGCCAATCATTTAATGAGGGCTGCCAAACATTCGTTGAAGACCCGTCTCGCGGTTCGGACGAAGACGATGAAGGCGAAGAGATAGACGACTGAGATACAGCGCTGATTCGGATAAGGATCCAGCCGGCGGCTCCGTCGTGTAGGCGCGGTCGCTTTTGGTGTGGCATCTTTCATCGGCTGCGCTCATGCCGAAGACGCGTGCGACCCAAACTACGCGGGAGCCTGCGTTCCAATCGCCAGCGACGTCGATTGCTCCTCCGGAAAGGGCAATGGTCCGCCTAGGTACGCGGCCCGGTCACTGTTGTCGGCACGGATATCTATGATCTGGACCGCGACGGCGATGGGATCGGCTGCGAAAACGGCTAGAGCCACGCTACGGCTTGGACGGCCCTGTCCCGTTCCACTGGATGAACGCCACTTCCTTCCCGGTGACTTCCCGCACGGCTTTCAACAGCACCTCATGCAGGACGCGCGTCTGCCGGTAGTCGTCGCTATGGGGCGATATAAACGGCTGATGATACTTAAGTGCAGTGCCTCCGCTGCCGTCGCAAAGCGCTCAATTTCAGCCTGTGATAATTGCTGCGAACCTTTCGACCTGGCCATGTCCTATCCTCGAAATCTCTCTGTGTGCCAGACGACCTTGCCGTCGATCTTCATCGGCTTGTGGATCATCAAGCGCTTCGGCAGATGCTCGGGATGCACCTCCAAACCAATGGTCGAACCGGGAATTTCCACCACTCTTATCGGGAAAGTCACGCAGCGCATCACCTCGGCGTCAGACGCCCGGCGTGAATCCGACCTTCCAGCAATGCCTCACCGCGCGTCGGCGTGACCGCAGCGGGAACATTCGGCCATGCGGTGGAGGATCAGGTGTGGCGCATCTATAGGAAATCGTCGGCATCTGTCGGCTTAGAAGTGCTGCCCTCAGCAATCAATTGGTCGCCTTCGGAGCCGCCCCGAACGCGATGACGATTCAGCCCAAAGATTAGGGAAATCGGACGTCCCTTCTTCACCGGTTAGGAGTAGGACCAACACCGCCCTGGCGCGTGAGGAAGGTCTGTGACCGAAATTCAGAAGCGCAGGGCGCAAGCTACAATGGCCCTGACTGATCTTAGCCAATGTGGCGTTCCTTCCGGGTATTCTTTCCAGGCCACGCCCAAGGCGTCCTCGAATGGATTGGGTCTGACCGAAGACCGTCTTCGTTTCACTCCGTCTCGATCGTCTTCTCGCAACGTCGGCGCTGCGTTTTCTTCCCCTGTCCGCTGCGCGTCCATTCCTCACGGTCCAAGAAAGCCTCGCGTCGCCGTCTTCCACTTCGTTTCAGCCCCTTCGGGATGCAGACCGATCGTTTCCGGTCTCACGTCCACCATCGAGGCCGCGATGGGCGCGGCCCGAGAAAACACAAAGGAACATCACCATGGCTACGATCGGCACTTTCTCCCGCACCGCGAACGGCTTCTCCGGCTCGGTCAAGACCCTCAATCTCAACGTCAAGACGGTAACGTTCGCTCCGACGGATGGCGAAAATGAAAAGGGTCCCGACTTCCGCATCTTCGCTGGCGCCACCGAGTTCGGGGCGGCATGGAAGAAGACCTCGCGCGAGGGACGCGACTACCACTCGGTCAAGCTCGACGATCCCAGCTTCCCCGCTCCGATCTATGCGAGCCTGGTCGAGACCGACACCGAGGGTGAGTTCTCGCTCATCTGGTCACGCCGCGCCGCAGAGTGACCCGACAAAACACGAAGCCCCGCCGCAAGGCGGGGCTTTGCCATGTTCAGGTCCTATACAACTTGGCACGTCCGCTAGGTGCAGCGCGTTACGCTTTGGCCGGCGCCTTGCGGACCTTCTTCAGCGGCGACTTCATGGCCGCCGCAGTCGTCGCCGCTGCCGCCGCACGAGTAGCCCGTTTTGGTTTTTCCGCCGCGGCAGACGTGGGCGTCGCCGCCTTGCGCCCGAGCCCTATTGATTTCGCCAGAGCCGACCGGGTAGCCGCGTAGTTCGGCGCCACCATCGGATAGTCGGACGGCAGGTTCCATTTCTGCCGGTATTCGTCGGGGGTCAGGTTGAAGTGCTGAAGGTGCCGCTTGAGCGATTTGAATTTCCTTCCGTCTTCCAGACAGATGATGAAGTCAGGTGTCACCGATTTCTTGATCGAAACTGCCGGGTCCTGTTTTACCACAGGTTCTACCGCCGGCGTGCCGATGCCATTCAGGGCGGCATGGATGTCGCCGATGAGTTTCGGCAACTCGCCAACCGGTACTGGATTGTTCGATACATAGGCGGCGACAATGTCAGCCGTTATCGACACGGTATCCAGTTTGTTGCCTTGCTCGAGAGCAGTGGTCATATGATTTCCCTTTTTTGTATCGGATGAATTGAGCGACGTTTGATTTTTCTAGCCTGCCCACGGCGCAAATAGTACGTTTCTTCGTAAAATCCACCTCTTTTGCGCAACATGACAAGAGTAAGTTTCGCTTCTGTTGTCCCATCGGCTGGGATGCTTTTGCCTATCTCATCTAAAGCGAGGAGCTTCCTTCACTTTTCCGCCCGTTCCAGCTGTGCAGAGCAATGCCGCTGGCTCTCACCCTGGCTATAGAGTTTGTATCAATGCGCAGTGTGCATGATCGAATCTGGAGGGCGTGGGAGGTTTCGAGGGCACGATCTGGATTTTGAAGTTCGCTCATAGGGCAGCGCCCGCTTTGACGAGCGTCGCCAACGCGAGCCTTGCGCTCTATATGATCAGGATCAAGGCTCGCGAGAGAAGATTGTCGGCGGTCGCGAGGAGATCGCGAAAGCTTCCTGCGCAAGCGCTTGACTGCGGCGCTGGCACACCGGCGGAAGTTTGCTGTTCCGACTTCGGACTGGCCGCTGCTCGCCAACTGTGGCTATGTTCGCCAGTCCATCTGCTCTTCACGCCGTTCACCATCGAATGCCTGCTTTCCCTTCGCGGCCAAAAGCTCCCGGGCATGCTTACCGTCATGGCCCTGCAGCTTCGCGGCGATCCAGAGCATCGCGCCGTAGATGATTGCGCGATCGTCATTGGTGAGCTCGACAATGCCTGCCTTGAGGACGAGACCGCCAAGCTCGATCAGCTGTCGGGTGCGTTTGCGACGCTCCACCTGCCATGTTCTCATGTCATTGCGAGCCTGTGCCGCCTGCCGGCGATTGCGCGCTGCCCGATTGCGCTGGAGCGCCGCGAGGGTTGCGCTGAGATGCCGAAGCAGTTCGCCGGGACCTGCTCTCGAAAAACATCACCCCACGCTTAGCCCATGCCTCACGCTTTGCCGTGTCTTTCGTCTCAGTGATTGCGACCAGTGCGCCCGCCAGTTCGTCCGCGCTGAGCTGATCGGCGCCGGTGGCGATCACCAGCTCGCCAAGCTGCTGCACCTTTCTGGTTTTGAGCTCTCGCGCTTTTTCTTCCAGGGCTTGAAGTTCTGCGTCGAAGTCCCGCGGTTTGCGCATGGCTGTCTCCATCGGTTGTCGGTCGGAGGATGATAGGGGAGCGGCTGCCGGAAGGCTTCAGGGTCGCCGAGACAGCCCGGGACGGGCTGGTCCATCCCGAGATTTTTTCGAGGGAGGGCGCGCTTATACGTCGTGCCGACGTGGGCTTTGACGTGCAAATGATCTGGTCGCGATGGCGATCTATCATCTTCACGTCAAGGTCATTGGCCGCAAGGCAGGCTCAAGCGCTGTGGCGTCCGCCGCCTACCGCTCGGCCTCGCGGCTGCGTGACGAGCGGATAGAACGCAGCCACGACTTCTCCGCCAAGCGCGGTGTCGTTCATTCCGAGGTGATGCTGCCGGAGGATGCACCGGAGGCCTGGCGCGACCGCGAACGGCTTTGGAACGATGTCGAGGCGTTCGAGGTGAGGAAGGATGCGCAACTTGCCCGCGAGGTCGAGTTTGCGCTCCCGCGTGAACTCAGCCAGGCGCAAGGCATCGAGTTGGCGCGCGACTTCGTTCAGGCTGAGTTCGTAAGCCGGGGCATGGTCGCCGATCTCAATGTGCACTGGGACCGCGCAGAGGATGGAAGCCCCAAGCCGCATGCTCATGTCATGCTGACCATGCGGGCCGTGGACGAGAATGGTTTTGGCGCCAAGGTTCGAGACTGGAATGCTACCCAGCTGGTTGAGCGCTGGCGCGAGCGATGGGCGGAGCTGGCCAATGAACGCCTGGCCGAACTCGACATCGACGCGCACATCGATCATCGCAGTCTGGAAGCGCAGGGCATTTCACTGGAGCCGCAAACCCAGATTGGTGCGCCAGCACAGCGCATTGAGGGCAGTGGCCTTGCTGCTAGCGACATTGAAGCAGATCGCGCCGAACTGCATCGCGACATCGCGCGCAACAATGGTGCGCGCATCATTGCCGATCCATCCGTGGCGCTCGATGCCATCACGCATCAGCAATCGACTTTCACCCGAAAGGACATTGCGAAGTTCTCGCATCGGCACAGCGACGGAGTGGAGCAGTTCAACGCGGTCGTGGCAGCCATCAGCAACGCACCCGATCTGATTGAACTCGGCAAGGACGGACGTGGCGAAGATCGCTTCACCACTCGGCAGATGATCGACACCGAACAGCGCCTTCACCGCGCTGCGGAGCGTATCGATTTGGACGAGAGACACGCGGTGAGTAACGCACATCGCGAGGCGGCACTGGCGCGCGCAGCGCAACGCGGGCTTGTCCTTTCGAGCGAGCAGACCGATGCGCTGGCGCATATCACCGATAGAAACGGTCTTGGTGTCGTCGTCGGCTTTGCCGGAACGGGCAAGAGCGCCATGCTGGGCGTTGCGCGCCAGGCATGGGCAGCGGCGGGCTACGAGGTTCGAGGCGCCGCACTCTCCGGCATTGCCGCCGAGAATCTGGAAGGCGGATCAGGCATCTCATCACGCACCATCGCCAGTATGGAGCATAGCTGGGGACAGGGCCGCGATCTGCTCACAGCTCGCGATGTCCTGGTGATTGATGAGGCCGGCATGGTCGGCACGCGCCAGTTGGAGCGCGTGCTTTCCCATGCCGCCGACGTTGGCGCAAAAGTCGTACTCGTCGGCGATCCGCAGCAGTTGCAGGCGATCGAGGCCGGCGCCGCATTCCGTTCCATCCACGAGCGTCATGGCGGCGTCGAAATCGGTCAGGTTCGCCGGCAGCGTGAGGACTGGCAGCGCGATGCCACGCGCGATCTGGCAACCGGCAGGATCGGCGCCGCGATCGGCGCCTACGATGCGCAAGGCATGGTGCATCAGGCTGCAACGCGCGACGAGGCGCGAGCTGAACTCGTCGAGCGCTGGGATCGCGACAGGCAGGCGCATCCAGAGGCAAGCCGGATCATTCTCACCCACACAAACAACGAGGTGAGCGCGCTCAACCAGGCAGCGCGCGAGCGCATGCGCGCTGCCGGCGATCTCGGCGACGAGGTTCAGGTGGATGTGGAACGCGGTGCAAGGGCCTTCGCCAGCGGCGACCGTGTCATGTTCCTGCGCAACGAGCGCGCGCTTGGCGTCAAGAACGGCACGCTCGGCGTGATCGAAGAGGTCAGCATACAGAGGATGACGGTTCAAATCGACGACGGCCGATCCGTGCGCTTCGATCTGAAAGACTATGCCCACATCGACCACGGCTATGCCGCGACCATTCACAAGGCCCAGGGCATGACCGTCGACCGGACGCATGTGCTCGCCACACCGGGCATGGATGCGCATGGCAGCTACGTCGCACTGTCGCGGCATCGAGACGGAATGGACCTGCACTACGGCAGCGATGACTTCACGACCCGCGAACGCCTCGTCCGGACGCTGTCACGGGACCGCGCCAAAGATATGGCGTCGGATTACGAGCAGGTCGACTCGGCGCAACACTATGCCGAACGGCGCGGCATCACGTTCCGCGAGCGCGTGGTCGAGATCGTGCGCCGGATCGTTCCGGAGAAGCTGCGCGACAGGATAGGCGGACTGCTCGACGGGTTGCGCTCGCCCGCAGACGCCGTGCCCATGCAGGAACGTGGACCTGGGCCGGGAAGGGAGAGTGTAGAGGTACGGATCGGAGATGCGGACCCGACGCCCGGCAGAGAAAATCTCGCCACCGGAGTGCCACGCGGCGCGAATGTGCCGGTGGACGCGGAAGCGGCGTTGCGCAGCGCTCGTACGAAGGCGCTTATTCGTCACGCGCGCGCTATCGACGCGATATCGCACAACGGAGATGCGGATGGGCTGGGCAGTCCCGAGCAGATGCGCGAGTTGAGGGATGCCCGTAGGGCCTTCGAGAAGGTGCGGCCCTTTGGCTGGCGCGATGCCGAAGCGGCTTATGTGAAAAATCCCGAACTTGTCCACGAGGCGGGGGCTGGCCGCGTCCGCCGCATCGTGCTTGCTCTCCAGCTTGAGACGGAAATCCGCACCGGGATGGACATCGATCCAGGCCGCCGCGCCGACCGTTTCGTCGAACGCTGGCAAAAGCTCGATCGGACGGGACGGGAGCAATATCAGGCCGGCGACACGTCCGGCTACAAGTCAACGCGCTCGGCCATGTCCGATATGGCCAAGAGCCTTGAACGCGATCCGCAGCTTGAATCCATGCTCGCCAATCATAAGAAGGCGCTTGGCATCGAGGTCGAATCCGGCCGGCGTCTGGGTGTGGAACTGGCATTCAGCCATGGCATCGGAAAGGGGCGGGGCCTTGGGCTCTGACACCCCTCCGATTTGCCACCGTTTTCACGCTACAGGCGGATGAAGCGAAAAATCGGATTGCCTCCGGCATGGGTTCGTCCTGTCTGTCCCAACAGAAATCAGCAACAACCATTCAGGTGGACGCAAGCTATGTCCGAGCCGGATCGTATCGTTCGTCTCAAAACAGTCCTCGCCAGGACAGGCCTGTCCCGCTCGACAATCTATCGCAAGATCGCCGACGGCACGTTCCCGGCTCAACTGAGGATCAGCACCAATGGCGCCGGGTGGCATGAATCCGAGATCAACCGCTGGGTTGAGGATCCCATTCGATGGGGGTCGAAGGCTGAGGTGAAGAGGTCCGATTGAACGGGTAGGTGCAACAACCTGGGGGCTTCCTTGCCGGTTCTGCAAATTGTCAATTTGCACTAGCGCGGTCACACGCTCCCATCGCTCAACCTGTTACTTCCGATAGCTTCTTGATGGCTGACGGAGCGCTAAAACCGAGAATCTCGGCGAGGTTTATAAACTCCACGACATCAACACGTCTCTGTCCGCTTTCTAGTCGAGCTACGAACGATTGGTATTGGCCGAGCCTGGTTGCCAACTCAACTTGCGTAAGGCCTGCCGCTTCACGGTTTTTGATCAGCAGCGCGATCAAAGCTTTGTGCCGATTCGTACCGAGTGTATCGACCACTTATCACCTCATCTGAACTCAGATGGGGGCTTCCTTTATATCTGATTTTCAGTTATCTTAAATTCAGATATTTAGCTGAGGCCGCCAAAGCGTTGGCTGTATCACCAACCATGCAAAGCTGTTTGGAGCTCGGATCATGGATGATTCCGACGATAGCATGAATTTGTTTTTCATCACCCGGCGGCGCTTGCTGACGGGAACGGCCACGGGCGCGGCGGCATGGCCCTTCCAGGCAAAATCGCTGGCTGGCGAACTGACGGACGGCAGCGCGGCCGATCCTGCTCTTCGTCTGTGTGGGAGCTGGCAAAGAATCCATGATGAGACACTGGCGCTGTGCCGCGAACAGCAGCGGTTGGAGACACACCTCGCCAGGATAGTTGGCTTTCCCTGCGCCAAGGTGCGGCTTGCCGATGGTACGGACGTGACGCTCCATTCCATCGAGAGCCTGAACGATGCCCACTCTCCTGAAAATGAAGTCGAATGGGGCAGGGCGCTTGCGGATTTCGTGGCACACCAGGCGCGCTGGGACGCTGCTGATGCTGAGATCGGCTATTCGAGAACAGACGAACTGATCCGGCAATCGGAAACAGTCGAAGGGGCACTTCTGGATGATCTACCGCAGACAGCGGCCACGTCCATCGAAGGCATTTTGGCCAAGCTCAAGGTCATCCTGCGTGACGGTGAGCACTGGGAACATCCAGACGATTTTCCCTGGCCGCACATCCGATCGGTACTGAATGACCTCGTCCGTCTTCACCGTTTAGACGTTGCGACGAACCCAAGCTCAGAAAAGCAGCAAAACTCACAGAGCAGGTGAAGCCTTGATGAAAATCTTGGATCGTTTTCAAAGCGGTGTGGCACCTAACGGTGAGGTCGGTCCCCATCCGGCCGACCGTCACGTCGGCAGGCAGATCGCGACTCTGCGAGTCCAGTCGGACGTCTCGCAGGCGCAACTGGCCCGTGCGATCCGCATCAGCTTTCAACAGCTCCAGAAATACGAAAGCGCGCGCAACCGCGTCAGCGCTTCCACGCTCTACGAAATCGCCCGCTCGCTGGATGTTCCTGTCAGCCGCTTCTTCGATGGTCTGCCGGGCAATGGCGAGGCAACCGCTCCGCTCCTGACCGTAGACGAACGCCTGGGATTCATCGCCAGCGCGGAAGGCAGACGCTTGATCGAAAGGCTGATGCGACTCCCCCCGCGTGTGCGCAACCGCGTGTCGTCTCTGCTCTTTGAATTGGGAAAGGAAATCGATCCTGTGCAATGCCCAGACGAGTATTAGAAACGAGGTTGAGGAGGTCGTGAGGGCCCGCGCCACTTGTTGCCTACAACCTCGGAAAGACGGCGGTGGGTGTAGTCAGGCGATCCCGCCAGACATGCCTGAGAGCTTCTCCAGAGCCGCCCGGAATAGCTTGCGGCTTGAGGTTGGGACTTACGGATTTCGGAAAAGCACGCCTTGCTATCCAATTCTGCGACTAATCAATTTGATGGCTTTTCTCATCTCCTGCATGCGCGCATCTGGGAGACATGGACCAAGATCATGATCTCGGCAGAATCGAACCAAGCCGCGCATTCTTATTTTCAGCAGAAGCCCAGCCGATCCGTAGCGAGCGCTACTCGCAATGGTTGTGAGGCACCAAAAAAGGGCCTTGTTCCGAGCGCCTGATAGAGCGATTCTGCGCCTTGCAAAAGCACTTGCGCGCCAAGCGGCTCGCGAAGACCACGAGCGTGAACAGGCCGAGAAAACTTATCATGACTCGAACCGCGATCTACGCACGCTTCTCAACCGACCTCCAAAATGAGCGATCAATCGACGATCAACTCGCTTTGTGCCGAGCATATGCAGAACGTGAGGGGTTGAACGTTGTCGCAACGTTTGACGACCGAGCACGCTCCGGTGGCTCCGTCCTGGGCCGTGACGGATTACTTCAGCTCATGGACAAAGCGCGTGAGCACGAGTTCGACGTGCTCGTCGTAGAGGCACTTGATCGGCTCTCGCGCGACATGGAAGACCTTGCGGGCATTCACAAACGCCTTTCATTTCTCGGCATCGAAATTCGTGCCGTTCACGAAGGCGTGGTGAACACGGTCTTGGTCGGCCTGCGCGGTCTCGTTGGCCAGCTATACCGAGAGGACATCGCTCACAAAGTCCGCAGGGGCCAAGCCGGCCGAGTCAACAAAGGGCTTCACGCCGGCGGTCTGACCTATGGCTATTCGTACGTGCTAGGCGATCCCGGGAAGCGGATGATCGCAGAGGATGAAGCGGAAATCGTGCGTCGTGTCTTTCGAGAGTATGTCGCAGGGCAAACCCCGCGCGATATCGCTCACGATCTAAACACAGACCGCATACCGCCGCCTCGCGGTCGTGCCTGGAATGCCTCCACCATCAATGGAAATGTGCAGAGAGGGACGGGGCTGCTTCACAATGAGCTTTATGCTGGCCGCCTGATCTGGAACAGGGTCAGAATGATCAAGGATCCTGACACGGGGAAACGTGTCTCGCGCCCAAATCCCAAGGGTGACTGGCGAGTAGTCGCAGTGCCCGACCTCGCTATTGTTCCGTCCGACCTGTTCGACGCAGCACAAGCACGCAAGAAGGCGCGTGCAGCCACTCATCCAAGCCACCAGCGCCGACCACGGCACATGTTGACGGGGCTCCTGAGGTGTGGTCCCTGTGGTGCGGGAATGTCGTCGAAAGGCGTGGACAAGTCCAAGCGCATTCGCATCCGCTGTTCCGCCGCGACTGAAAGCGGAACATGCGCCGATCCCAAGACCTTCTATTTGGATACGGTCGAAGCTGCAGTTCTGAACGGCCTTTCCGCCGAGTTGCGCCATCCCGAAGTGATTGCCCAGTACGTCCAGACCTACCACGAAGAACGGAAGCGCTTGGCAGCCGACACCGATGCCAGGCGCAGCCGTTTGGAGCGACGGCTTGAAGAACTAACTCGGGAGATCGAGCGCCTGGTCAACGCCATTGCCAAGGGCTATGGCGACCCAGCCGTGCTGGGACCGCAATCAACAACGCTGAATGAAGAGCGTAAGGGCATTCTAGCCGAGTTGGATCGGGTGCCCGCCGCTACGGGAGTGATCGCGCTGCACCCTGCGGTGCTCGCTCGCTACGAGGAACAACTAAACCAACTTCGGACCGGGCTTGCTAAGGGCATTGCTTTTGGCGATTCCGAATGTGCAGAGGCAATGCGCGACTTGGTCGAAACCGTCACGGTGTTTCGAGATCCATCGAGGATCGGCGGCGTCGAAGTCGAAATCGCTGGGCGGTTAACGGCACTCTTGGGCGAGGGTGCCTTCCCCCACGGCGTCAAACGAGCGGGGGGAATGGTGGTAGCGGGAGAGGGACTTGAACCCCCGACCCCAGGATTATGATTCCCGTGCTCTAACCAACTGAGCTACCCCGCCAGGGCGGCGAAAGGCCCGAAATCGCCTTAAATCGAAAGGCATTTCGAGGCGTTCGCCAAGGTCGCGCGGATATAAGGTTGGGAGGGCGAGCCTGTCAAGCATCGATGCGCGAGGGGCGCCGGCATATTGTCGCCGGCAAAAGCTTTGCCGGGCTGGCATCTCCGGTAAGCCACCGGGGTTGAGTTCGACGGGGCACGCCGCTATGTCTCGGCCAAGAAATTAGAGTTTGAAGCTGATGAAGCCGCGCATTGCAGTCCTCGGTTGCGGATACTGGGGCAGCAACCACATCCGCACCCTCAAGGCGCTCGGCGCGCTGCATGCGGTTTCCGATGCCAATCGGGCGCGGGCCGAAGGCTTTGCCAGCGAGCAGGACTGCCTGGCGATCGAGCCCGACCAGCTGTTCGTGCGTGACGATATCGACGCCATCGTCATGGCGCTGCCGCCGCAATTCCATGCCGATCTTGCCGTGCGCGCCGCTGAGGCCGGCAAGGACGTGCTGGTGGAAAAGCCGATTGCGTTGACCGTGCCCGACGCCGAGCGCGCCGTGCAGGCGGCCAAGGACAATGGCCGCGTGTTCATGGTCGGCCATGTCTTGCGCTTCCATCCCGCCTTCGAGACGCTGAAGGCGCTGATCGACAATGGCGAGCTCGGCGAGGTCCGCTACATCCACTCGCACCGGCTCGGCCTCGGCAAATTCCACACCGAGAACGACGCACTGTGGGATCTGGCGCCGCACGATTTGTCGATGATCCTGGCCATCACCGGCACCGAGCCGATCGAGGTCAGGGGCGAGGGGGCGGCACTCCTCGACAATCTCAGCGATTTCGCGCATCTGCACATGCGTTTTCCCAACGGGCTGCGCAGCCATCTCTTCACCTCGCGGCTCAATCCCTACCGCGAGCGGCGGCTTACCGTGGTCGGCACCAAGGCAATGGCGGTGTTCGACGATGTCGAGCCCTGGGAGCGCAAGCTGGCCGTCTACCGCCACGCGGTGTGGCAGGACAGCGGCCAGTGGGCCTTCACCACCAACGAGCCGTCCTATGTCGCGGTCGGCCAGGGGATGCCGCTGACGCGCGAGCTCGAGCACTTTATCCAGTGTATCGAGACGCGGGCCGAGCCGCGCACCAGCGGCGAGGAAGCCATCAGGGTGCTGCGCATCCTGACGGCGGGTACAGTCACGCACACAAAGTCCTGAGACCGTTTCGAAACTCTGCTTTTAAGGCAGATCGAAACTAAAACTGTCTCCGAGAGGGTAGTGTTTACTCTGCGGGAATCTGCGCCGGCCTAGCTGCGAGCCGGCTGAGCATGGCTTCGGCCCCGGCGCCGCGCTCGGAGCGCTCGATGAAGCCGCCGCCGAAGACGCGGGCTTCGTTGCCGTCGTCGGAATAGAGCACGCAGGCCTGTCCGGGCGCGATGCCGGACTCGCCGTCGACCAGTTCGACAAAGGTGCTGCCAGCGCGGTGATGCAGCACGGCCGGGCGCGGCGGCCGCGTCGAGCGGACCTTGGCGAACAGCTCCATGCCGGCGGCCGGAATGTCGGACAGCGCGCGATCGCCCAGCCAGTTCATGTTGCGCAGATAGATCTTGTGGGTCTCCAGCGCCTCGCGCGGGCCGACGATGACACGGGCCCGGTCGGCGTCGAGATGGACGACGTAAAGCGGCTCGCCCGAGGCGATGCCGATGCCGCGGCGCTGGCCGATCGTATAGCGCAGGATGCCGTCATGGCGACCGAGCACGCGGCCGTCGATATGGACGATGTCGCCTGGGTTGGCGGCAGCTGGCTTCAGCTTGGCGATGATGTCGGAATATTTGCCCTGCGGCACGAAGCAGATGTCCTGACTGTCCTGCTTGGCGGCAACGGTCAGCCCCATTTCTTCGGCGATGGCCCGCACCGCAGGCTTGGACAGCCCACCCAGCGGAAAGCGCAGATAGTCGATCTGCGCCTGCGTGGTGGCAAACAGGAAATAGCTCTGGTCGCGGTCGGCATCGACGGGCCGGAATAGCGCGCGGTGGGCGCCATTGGCCCCGGAGCGGATATAGTGGCCGGTGGCGAGCGCATCGGCGCCAAGGTCCTTGGCGGTGGCCAAAAGGTCGGCGAACTTCACCGTCTGATTGCAAGAGACGCACGGAATGGGCGTTTCGCCGGCGACATAGCTCTCGGCGAACGGGTCGATGACCGCCTTGCGGAAGCGCTCCTCATAGTCGAGCACGTAATGCGGAATGCCCAGTGTCTCGGAAACGCGGCGGGCATCGTCAATGTCTTGGCCGGCGCAGCACGACCCGGCCCGGTGCGTTGCGGCGCCATGGTCGTAGAGCTGCAGCGTGACGCCGACGACATCATAGCCTTCGCGCTTCAAAAGGCCGGCAACGACAGACGAATCCACACCGCCCGACATGGCGACGACGATGCGGGTGTTTTGCGGGCTGGCGGGAAGGTCGAGGCTGTTCATGGTTCTTTCGTTCTGCGCGGCGCTTCAATGGCAGTGGCGCGAATATAGGTCAACCACACCGGTGGCGCCAGCTTTGCGGCGGTGCCGATTTTGCGGGAGAATCGCGCGTCTGCCCGCAGTTGCCTCAAATGCCGATAAAAAGACTAACGCGGCGTTCATGATCCTTACCTACTCATTAGGGTTCGCTTAGGCAATTTTTAAAGCTGTGGCGGTAATGTGGTGGGGATTGGGTCTTTGAGTTTTTAGTAGAGAGTACGATGACCGATCTTGTTAGACCGCGAGTCAAATATGTTATCGGGCCTGACGGCAGCCCTCTTACGATTGCCGATCTTCCGCCGACGAATACACGTCGCTGGGTTATCCGGCGCAAGGCGGAAGTGGTTGCTGCGGTGCGCGGCGGGCTTTTGAGCCTCGACGAGGCATGCCAGCGCTACAAGCTGACCACCGAGGAATTCCTGTCCTGGCAAGCGTCGATCGACGAATACGGCCTTGCCGGGCTGCGCACGACGCGCATCCAGCAATACCGGCACTAGAGCCAGGACCACAACAGAAAAGGGCGCGGTAACCGCGCCCTTTTGCCTGTCGGTAATGCCTGCTTCAGACCGTCAGCACCACCTTGCCGATCGGCCTAGTGGCGAGAAAAGCGTGCGCGGCGCCCGCCTGTTCGAGCGGAAACGCCTTTGCCACATGGACCGCAAGCTTTCCCGCATCGACCAGTTTGCCAAGTTCGACGAGGCCTTCACGGTCGGGCACGACGGACATGCGCTCGACGCGGATCCCACGCGCAGCAGCCTTGGCTCGGGTGGTGTCGTGGACATTGAGCAGCGACACCAGGTCGCCACCGTCCTTCAGGACTGTCAGCGATTGGTCGGCATGGTCGCCGCCCATCGGCTCCAGCACCAGGTCGACGTCGCTGACCTCGGCGGTGAAATCTCGCTTGGTGTAGTCGACCACTTCATCGGCGCCGAGCGAGCGGACGAAATCGAGTTTCTTCGGGCTGGCGGTGGCGATGACACAAGCGCCGTGCGCCTTGGCGATCTGCACCGCCAGATGCCCGACGCCGCCGGCCGCGGCATGGATCAACACGCGCTGGCCGCGCTTCAGGCCGCCATGGCGGACAAGGCCTTGCCAGGCGGTCAGGCCGGCCAGCGGCAGCGCGCTGGCATGATTGTGGTCGATGCCTTGGGGCTTCGGTGCGATTTCATCGGCCGGCGCCACAGCGAGTTCCGCATAGGCCGCGGCCTGCTTGGGAAAATGCGGCATGCCGAACACGGCGTCACCGACCTTGAGGCCGCCATCGACGCCTGGGCCCACCGCCTCGACCGTGCCTGAAATATCCCAGCCCAAACTGAAGGGCGGTTCGCCCAGCAAAGGATAGTAACCGGCGCGCACCGAGCCATCGACCGGATTGATGCCGGCGGCATGCACGCGCACGAGCACTTCGCCTGACTTGGGCGAGGGCGCGGGGCGATCGGCGATGACGAGGACGTCGGGCCCGCCGACGGAATTCTGGATAACGGCACGCATGGGAGGCTCCTGCTGGGGTTTTCTGAGCCACTATCATTTCGATAGTAACATTCCCTTGTCCAGTATGTACCTTTTCCATATATAGGCACCTCATGGATAATGATAATGATTGCGGCTCCGGCTATGACGCCTTCCAGCGGACGTGTCCTTCGCACGCCGTGCTCGAGATGCTGGCCAGCAAATGGATCTATCTGACGGTTTGTGCGCTGCGCCGTGGCCGGATGCGCAATGGGGAACTGGCGCGCAAGCTCGAAGGCATCACGCCCAAAATGCTGACGCAGACGCTGCGCGTCCTCGAGCGCGACGGTCTGGTGCGGCGCGAAATCTTTCCGGTGATCCCGCCGCGGGTCGAATATGAATTGACCGAACTTGGCCAGAACCTGGCGGGGCTGCTCACCCAGATACGCTCCTGGTCGGAAGAGCATGTGCCTGACATCAAGCAAGCGCGGGCGAGGGCGGCGGCGAACCAGGACGGGGATTTGACACGGGCCTGAAGCTGCGGCCGCCTTGCGGCCAAGTCAGCAGCGCTGGAGCCTTTTGGTCCGGAGCAAGAAGATCGGCGTCAGGCGGCGCCGGTCGGCTCAAACTCTGCCGTCAGCCGATCATGGCGCTGCGACCGCCGAGTTCCGCGTCGCGGATCTTGGTGTCGCGCGATTCCAGCATCTCGGCCTTGGAAAGCTCCGCTTCAGCTTCGCCGAGTAATGATTCGGCAGCGCTTCGCTGCTGGGCGAGGTCGCTTTGAGAGTTTCTGAGGTTATCACGGCGCAGACGCGCCGCCTTGGCGAAGGTCGGATAGGCAAAATGATTGATGTCCGTGATGCCGGCCTTCTTCTCCTCGGCGGTGATCTGAAGCTCCAGTTCAACGGCCATGCGCTCGAACTCGGCGATCATCATGTCGAGCTGCAGCAGCTGCCGCCGCTTCTCATTCACCTGAAATTGCTTCAGCCGAACGAGGTTTTCACGTGACTTCATGATTCGGTACTCCCGGAAACGCACACCTGCACATATCGTCCAATCCGCCCGCCAGGGCCTGACGCCGCCCGTATCCACCGGCATTCCCCGAACTATGGGAAACAAATCCCTAAAGTTTTTTGCCGGCGGTAACCATTCGTTTACGCGCATTGTTAATCATAAGGGCGAGGACTTAAGGCCGGGTAAAAATTCCGGCTCCCGATACGGAAGCCGGCCAGCGAGTCCCTTGAGTCACTTAGTCCGACTTATTAATGTGTTGCATTAGCGATTTGGTTCTGTGATTCATCATTAGATTCAAGAGGGTGTAGAAAGGGGTTAAAAAATCTGGTACCGTCCTTGGTGCGGAATTAGGTTTTGTTAACCATTCGATGGCAGCCTCTGTTCAGGCAATCACTGCTCCGGTCCCGGATGGGTCGTGACATGGTCCGGCGGCAGAAAAGGGGAATGAAATGCGCGTTCTGCTGATAGAAGACGACAGTGCAACCGCTCAGAGCATCGAGCTGATGCTCAAATCTGAAAGTTTTAATGTTTACACGACCGACCTCGGCGAAGAAGGTGTCGATCTCGGTAAACTTTATGATTACGATATCATTCTTCTCGACCTCAACCTTCCCGATATGTCCGGCTACGAAGTCTTGCGGACACTTCGCCTGTCCAAGGTGAAGACGCCGATCCTGATCCTGTCCGGCATGGCCGGTATAGAGGACAAGGTGCGCGGCCTGGGCTTCGGCGCCGACGACTATATGACCAAGCCGTTCCACAAGGACGAACTGGTCGCCCGCATTCATGCCATCGTGCGCCGTTCCAAGGGCCATGCCCAGTCGGTCATCACCACCGGCGACCTGGTGGTCAATCTCGACGCCAAGACCGTCGAAGTCGGCGGCCAGCGCGTGCATCTGACCGGCAAGGAATACCAGATGCTGGAGTTGCTCTCGCTGCGCAAGGGCACCACGCTGACCAAGGAAATGTTCCTCAACCACCTTTATGGCGGCATGGACGAACCGGAACTGAAGATCATCGACGTTTTCATTTGCAAGCTGCGCAAGAAGCTCGACGCAGCATCCGGTGGCCAGAACTACATCGAGACGGTCTGGGGTCGCGGCTATGTGCTGCGCGAGCCGGAAGACATCCGCGTCAGCGCCTGAGCGAACATCATCCAATTGAATGAATGCAAATAACCCGGCTCAGGCCGGGTTTTTTGCTGTCCTTTTGTGGCCGAAAACGAGCCGAATCAGGCGGCAACCTTCAAGGTACGAAAACGTTCGAGCAGTTGCGGCCGGTTGAACGGCTTCAACAGATAACCCTGGGCGCCGGCGCGCTTTGCCTTCATGATCGAGGCAACATCGACCTCGACCAGCGAGATCAGAATCTGCGGTTTGATCGTGCTCTCCATGGCGCGAACCTGGCGAATGACGTCGACCGCTTGCATGTCCGGCAGGGCGCCGTCGACGACAATCACATCAGGCATCTCGGCAGCGCACATCTCAACAGCATCAAGTCCAGTTGCCGCTTCGATCACCACCATGTCGGAGCCGCCAAGAATCCGTTTTGCAACCTTTCTGATGACGCTCGAATCGTCGACAAACATGCAGCGCTTCATTTCCGGGTCCTCTTTGCCATGGGGCGAACCGGCGGCATCCGGGTATCGGGATGCACACTAGGCCGATCTGGTAAAGAAGCAGAAAAGCCGTTAGGTAAAGTTTTTACAAACATGTCGTCTGCAGCCCCATTCGGCAGGGGCATTGCCGGCAATGAAACTTTCCTGTTCTGAATTGCCGCAAATATCAGCGGGAAAAGATACTTGATTGTTCTTGATGCTCGGACGTCCTGCCGAACGGCTTCGCTCAAGCCGCGGACAGCACGATCTCTTCGGCGGTCGCATGAATCGAGATCGTCATGTTGGCCTCACGCGCCAGCAGCAGCGTGTAGTAGGGCTGGACGGTATGGGCGTCGATAGGCTCCTCGGGCTTGTTGCCGGAATGGAGCTCGAGGAATTTCGGCGGCACGCGCAGCATCGGGCCGCTTGCGGCAAGCGCAAAGCGCGGCTCGGTGTCGAGGTTTTCCAGCGTGACCACCAATCTGCCACCGCGCGGGATGGCGGCATTGGCGACGAGCAGCAAATTGAGCAGCAGCTTGACCTTGTTCTTGGGCAGCAGGGCGCGAACCCCGTTCCAGATCAATTCCGGCTTCTCGTTCTTCAGGAAGGCGATGGCGACGGACTCGGCATCGCCGGTGTCGATCATCATGCCCGCCGAACCGGCGGCACCGAAGGCGATGCGGGCGAATTGCAGGCGGGCCGAAGCGTTTCTGGCGCTCTGCCGGATCAGTTTCATGGCGTCTTCGTCGGCGCCGCCCTCGTCCAGGAGTTCAAGGCCGTTGTTGATGGCGCCGACCGGCGAAATGATGTCGTGGCAGACTCGGCTGCACAACAAGGCTGCGAGATCGGGTGCGGAGAGAGAGAAAAGCTCAGCCATCGGCGAAAAATCCCTGCTAAAATTCACATCCTGGTGGCCGCGCGGCCGACAGCCACGCTCACCACCCGAATCACGCTCTCTCCCCCAGGCATTCTGAATACACAGCGCCCGAGCGTGCAGCAACAATCCACAATTCTTGTGAGAAAAACGGCATCTTTGCACAGGATGGGAGTCCGTGCAGACAGTCAGAAACAGCCTTCGAACCGCCATGTTCATGTGGGAGGTTAATGGTTGAAAAAGGATTACGGCATAGTTTGCCCGTAACAGTCATCCTTAACGGTCGCCTAAAGAGCCGGACGGGGTGCGAGGCGTCGGCGAAAGTGCTCCCTGACGGAGATTGGAAGCATGGTTTCCCGATTCTACGACCGGACGTTTGTCCGCGTCTTCTTCATGGCGATTGCCCTGATGGGCGCTCTCGCATTCTCAACCTCTGCGTCGCGGGCACAGGAATACACCGCTCAGGAGATCGTCGATTCCGGTCACAAGTTCTTCGGCGCGACGTCGGGCGGTCTTGCAACCGTCGTCGAGAAGATTTTTGCCTCCTACGGCCTGCCCAATGGCTATCTGCTCGGCGAAGAGGGATCCGGCGCGCTGATCGGGGGCCTGACCTATGGCGAAGGTACGCTCTACACCAAGAATGCCGGCGACCATAAGGTGTTCTGGCAAGGGCCTTCGCTCGGTTGGGATTTCGGCGGCGAGGGATCGCGGGTGATGATGCTCGTCTATAACCTCGACGACGTCAGCAATCTCTACAATCGGTTCGGCGGCGTTGCCGGTTCGGCCTATGTCGTGGCCGGCGTCGGCTTCAACGTGCTGCAGAACAACAGGGTGCTGCTGGTGCCGATCCGCACCGGCGTCGGCGCGCGGCTTGGCGTCAATCTCGGCTATCTGAAGCTGACGCAGAGGCCGACCTGGAATCCCTTCTGAGCGATTCCGACCACACTTCGACCCGATCAACAGATTCTGCCCGCTGCAGCTGCGGCAAACCCTTGCCGCAGCGCTGGATTTGCGTCATGCGAACATGGCAAAGTCCAGACTTGGCGGTTGCCGGATAGCGGCCCGCCCGTAACGGGTAGTCACCTTGGTTCAGTCGATCCTGTTCTTCGCCCTCGGCTTCCTGTGCGCAGGCTTTCTGGCGCTGCTGGTCGCGCCGGCCATCTGGCGGCGGGCGGTTGTGCTGACACGCAAGCGTGTCGAGGCGTCGGTGCCGCGAACGCTGGCCGAGATCCAGGCCGACAAGGACAGCTTGCGGGCCGAGTTCGCCATGACGACGCGCCGGCTCGAAATCAGCATCAAGACGCTGCGTGAGCAGGCGAATGAGCAACTCGTCGAAATCAATCGCGGCCGCGAGGCGCTGAAGGGCCTGGCGGTCGAGCGCAAGGACAAGAAGCAGGCGCTTTCGGAGCTCGGGGAAAAAAACGAATTGCTGCTGCATCGCGAGCAGCAGATAGAACAGCTGTCGGACAGGCTTGCACAAACAGAGCGCATGATGGAAAAGCGCGCGCTCGAGCTGGAAAAGCTCGAGCATATGTACGACGACGCGTCCTTCTCCTCCAGCAATCGTCAGATCGAACTGGTGGCTCGCGAATCCGAGCTGGAAAAACTTGCCAACGACATTTCAGTGTTGCGCGGCCAGCGCAAGGAGGCCGACAGGCGCCATCAGGAAGTCGTCGCCGAGGCCAAGGCCACGCGCGATGCCTTGAAGGCCGAAAAGAAAAGAACCGCCGACCTCGACAGAAAGCTCGAGCGTCTGCTCGCCACGCTTGCCGATCGCGAGGACAAGCTCGATCGCCGCGAAAAGGAACTGGCCCGGCTTCGCGAACGGGTGAAGGGCGAGGCTGCGGGAGGCGCCGCGGCTGCTGGCCTAGTTGGTGCGCAAGACAGTGCCCGCGCCAGGAACGAGGACATCGACAAGACGCTCGCCAAGCTCGAAGGCGACCGAGAGCGGCTCGAAGCCAGGCTGACGACGCTGGCCCGCGAAAACAAGCGGATGAAGGCGGAGCTTGGCGGTTCTGGATCCGCGAAGCCCGGGAATGGCCCCGGCAATGGCAATGATACCGGTTCTGCCTTGCGCGAACAGATGAACAATCTGGCGGCTGAGGTCGTCCATTTGACGGCCAAGCTCGAAGGACCTGATTCACCGATCGCCAAGGCGCTGGCGGCGCCGCAGGAAACGCGGTCGGGAACCACCAGCCTCGCCGATCGCGTGCGGGCGTTGCAGAAGGCAGATTTGCCGAGCTGAGTTTCAAGCCCCGGCTTGGAATTGCCTGACTACGCCTATCAGAGCGAAAAATGGTGCAGCGCAATGGCTGACGCGGCAGCAACATTCAGGCTGTCGAACCCTTCCGACATCGCGATCCGCACCGTCCGCAGGCGGGCAAGCAGGCTCTCCGGGAGGCCCTCGCCTTCGGTGCCGAGATAGAGCGCCAGTCGTTTCGGTCGCGCGGCATCACGAATGTCAGCCTCACCACGCGGCGACAAAGCGACCTGGCCGAAGCCCAACTCGCCGAGCTTCGCGATGAAAGCTTCAGTGTTGCCGAAGGACGCAAAGGGCACCTTCAACGCGGCGCCGACGGAGACGCGGATCGCCTTGCGATACAGTGGGTCGCAACAGGTGGCGTCGACGAAGACGGCATCGGCGCCGAAGGCGGCGGCATTGCGGAAGATCGATCCGATATTGTCATGGTTGGCGATGCCGATGAGAACGACGATCAACGCTTCGGCAGGCAAGGTGTCGAGCAAGGCCTCGGCGGGCTGTGGCGTGCCCTTGCTGCCGATCGCCAATATACCGCGATGCATGTGGAAGCCGGCGATCCTGTCCATGACGGCGCTTGCCGCAACGTAGACCGGCAGGTCGGCAGGGGCCTTGCGCAGGATGTCGTCGAGCCCGGCCAGCCGGTTTTCGAGGACCAGGACCGACTCCGCAGCAAAGCGTCCGGCTGACAGCAGGACGTCCAGCACCACCTTGCCTTCGGCAACGAACCGGCCATGACGGCCGGTGAGATCGCGCTCGCGGATGTCGAGATAGGCGGCGACCCGCGGATCGCGCGCGTCGTCGATCTGGATCGGATCCATCAATACCTCGGCCGGCGAAAAATCGTCAGCGAGGTAAGGAGCGATCGGAGCCGCCAGTCAAGCCCTGCAGGTCAAGTCCCGGCGCGGCGCAGACGCGTTGCCATCTGGGACAAGTCGCCTATCCCGAAAATGCCGTCCAGCATGCGCAACAGTTCGCGCACGGCTTCGGACTTGCAGGAATAGTAGATCATCTGCCGGTCGCGGCGGGTCTCGACAAGATCGAGCGCCCTGAGCTTGGCCAGATGTTGCGACAAAGCGGACTGGCTGAGCATCACCTTTTCGGCGATGGCGCCGACCGACATTTCACCGTCGGCCAGATAGCTCATGATCAAGAGCCGCTTTTCGTTGCCCATAAGGGTCAGAAATGTCGCCGCCGATTCGGCATTGGCGATTAGTTTGGTCGAGACCATCGATGCCCCATGTTTTCCTGCTCATCCAAACGCTATGGGGGCAAATAGCGTTGGCTGCTATAATTCAGCTATGGATCACGCTGCTGATTCAGCGTCGTCTGAATCGTAGATCATTTCGCCCAAATCTCAAGACGTGCTTTTGATTCATGACGATTATCCTTGCGTAGCTGGCGCACGACCGGCTTTGGCCATGTCGACCAGAACCGGCCGCAGGTCGCGCGCGGTCTTCAACGGCTGCGGAAAATAGACCCTGCAAACGGTGTCGCCCGATGCCAGGTCCATGCCATCGGCATCGAAGCCGGTCATGGTCCAAGCATCACCTTCAACCCTGGCGAAATGATGGGCATAGACGGCGATGGCGTCGAGATGGTCGGCATTCATGTGGTCGAGAGCGGACTGTTCGCTGGCGGCCAGCTCGTCGACGATCGGCCCCTCGGTGATGAGATCGGCACGGTCGAGCAGGTAGGCCTTGCCGAAGCCGCCATTCAGGCTGGCGCGCTCCGGCTCGAGGCGAAAGATCGAGAAATCGCCGAGCTCGGCATAGAGCTTTGCCTTGGGATTGCGGTTGAGATAGCGCCGCTCGGCCCGGGCATGCGCGCTCGACCCGCGTTCCAGCGGCTGCGCCCGGCAGACCAGCGTTATCCTGGGATGCGCCAGCGGATCGCCCTTGCCGGGTTCGCCGACAAGCAGCGAGCAGCGCGGCTCGGCAAGCATGGCGCCGGTATGGGCTGACAGCGCCGAGACAAGGATCAGCGGCGTGCCATCGATGTCGGTGGCGACTCCGACCCTGGAGGCCAGCGGTGCGCCGGCCGACGGCTCGATCACCGCGAGGGCGCCGAAACGGGCGCTGCGGATCAGCGTTGCGGCCAGCCTGATCGCCTCGGCGTCCGTCGCGCGAATGACGTCCTTCTTCGGCTGGTCCAAAATGCTCACCAGGTAAGTTGATTTTCTAAATCCAGTTATTGGCCAATCATGCCGGCTTTGACAAGCGTTTTGATCTCGGCTGTCGAAAAGCCGAAGCGCGCCAGCACAGTCTGGGGCAGCTGATCGTCATCTTCAGACATGCCGGCAAGCGCCGGCTGCGAGGCCGAGAAGCGTGGCGCGGGCGCGGGGCGCTCGAGCGCACCGGCCTTCACAAATGCGTGACGCGCCCGGTTGTGCGGATGATCCCTGGCTTCGGCCAGCGACAGAACCGGCGCCACGCAGGCATCGCTTGCGGCAAACAGCGCGTCCCAGTCGTCGCGTGTCTTCTGCCGGAACCGGTCGGCAATGGCCGCGCGCATGTCCGGCCACAACGCCTTGTCGTATTGGCCGCGGACAAAATCCTCGCCGAGCGGCAGCAGCCTTGCGAATGCGGCGAAGAAGCGCGGCTCAAGGCAGCCGACCGCAACGTGGCGTGCGTCCGCCGTCTCATAGGTGTCGTAGAAGGGCGCACCGGAATCGAGCAGGTTGGCGCCGCGCCGGTCGCTCCACAGACCTGCCGACATGAAGGCGTGTATGGGGGCCGCCAGCATCGAAGCGCCCTCGACCATCGCCGCGTCGATCACCTGGCCTTTGCCGGAGCGCGAGCGCTCGAACAGCGCTGCAAGCACCCCGGCGATCAGCATCATGGCGCCGCCGCCATTGTCGGCGATCAGATTCAGCGGCGGCACCGGCCGACCTTCCTCCCGGCCGATGGCATGCAACACACCCGAATAGGCGAGGTAGGTGATGTCGTGGCCGGCACGACCTGCGAGCGGCCCGTCCTGGCCGAAGCCGGTCATGCGGCCGTAAATCAGCGCCGGATTGCGCGCCAATGCAGCATCCGGGCCGAGACCAAGCCGCTCCATCACACCGGGGCGAAAGCCTTCGACAAACAGATCGGCCTTTTCGGCAAGGCGCAGCAGCAGTTCCGTTCCTTTGGCCTGCTTGAGGTCGACGCGCAGGATGGAGCGGCCGTGACGGTCGAGATTGTACGCATCGGAGAGGGGCAGCAGGGGTTGGTCCGAACCGGTGCGCTCGATGCGCAGCACCTCGGCGCCCATCTCCGACAGCATCAGCCCGGCCAGAGGCACCGGGCCGAGCCCAGCCATCTCGATGACTTTCAGGCCGGCCAGCGGACCGGTCTTCACTGCGCCGGCCGCCATGGCCGTCTATTTCGGCGCCATGCGGATTGCCCCATCGAGGCGGATGGTTTCGCCGTTCAGCATCTGGTTTTCGACGATATGCAGGGCGAGCGCGGCATATTCGGACGGCTCGCCGAGGCGGGACGGGAAGGGCACGGCCGCGCCGAGCGAATCCTGCACCTCCTGCGGCATGCCGGCCATCATTGGCGTCTTGAAGATGCCGGGCGCGATGGTGCAGACGCGAATGCCGGAGCGCGCCAGGTCGCGGGCAACCGGCAGCGTCATGCCGACGACGCCGCCCTTGGATGCGGCATAGGCGGCCTGGCCGATCTGGCCATCATAAGCGGCCACCGACGCGGTGTTGACGATGACGCCGCGCTCGCCGCCCTGCAGCGGTTCGAGTTTGGCGGCACGGTCGGCGACGAGGCGGATCATGTTGAAGGTGCCGATCAAATTGATCTCGATCACCTTGCGGTACTGGTCGAGCGGATGTGGACCATCCTTGCCGATCGTCTTCACGCCGATGGCAATGCCCGCGCAATTGACCAGGATGCGCGCTGGCCCAAGTCTCTTTTCCACCTCGGCGACCGCGGCCGCACCGCTGTCGGCGCTGCTCACATCGCACTGGATAGCGGCGCCGCCAATGTCGCCCGCCACCTTCGATGCCCGGTCGATGCCGATATCGAAAATGGCGACGCGCGCGCCCTTGTCGGCCAGCGCGCGGGCGGTTGCCTCGCCGAGGCCGGAGCCGCCGCCGGTTACGATCGCAATCTGGCCGTTCGGGTTCATGCTGCATGCTCCGTGCTGTTCCGGGTCATGCTACGGAGGTCGCCGCCATGGTGCAACCTGACCAATGGGGATCCATCGCGACCGGTGCCGCGACCGATCCTGGAGCTCAGGCCATCACTGGTGCCTGCTCCGCGATCCTGGCAAGGCTGGCATGGCCGACCTCGCCGGAGAGCCGCGCCACGGCACCGGGCACGATCTCGTGCGACAGCAGCCGGTCGAGGTCGACCGGGCGCGGCATGGAGATCTGGCCGCGGGGGATCTTTCTGAAGCCGAGCGGGCCGTAATAAGGCTCGTCGCCGACAAGGATCACCGCCGGCGCGCCGGCCTTGGCGGCCGCCTCCAGCGCGATCGCCACGAGCCGGCGGCCGATACCGAGATTCTTGAAGGCGGGCCGCACGGCGAGCGGCCCGAGCATCAGCGCGCGTCCGGCGCCGGCGGCGATGCGGGTCATGCGCACCGAAGCAACGACGATGTCGCCATTCATGGCGACAAAGGATAGCGAGCGCTCGTGGCCGCCGGTCTCGCGAATCTTGTAGGCGGCCAGCACGAAACGGCCGGGGCCAAAGGCTTCGTCGTTGATGGCTTCGATTTCGGGATCATGCGCCGGAGTTTCCGGCAGGTATTTCACGTCGGCAAGGCTCATGGTCTTCGCGGTCCGATAAAGAGGAAAGGTTGCTGCAAGCGGCAGCGTTCGCCAGTCAGCGCTTTCTAAGCGCGGGCGCCCTTTCGTCGTCGGTCAAACCGGATCAAGCCAAGATCGAACATGCGGAGTGTCCGCTAGCATCAATTTCCGGCGGCTGCAATCGGCTGTTTTCATCCGGCGTTTCATACGAGTGACGCTCTGTTCAGCAGATGACGGCTTCGGCATTGCCGCCTTGCGACTACATTGGCCAAGGCACGCAAGGAGTTTTCGTATGGGATTGCTGGTCGAAGGCATGGCAGGACCGTCCGGCCAATGTCGATAGCAGCGGCAGGTTCATCCGCGCCGAGACGCAGTGGCGTGACTGGATCACGCGCGACGGCGCGCCGGCGCAAGGTCGTACGCGCGGCTTCAAGGCCGAGCCCGGACGCTACCATCTTTATGTCTCGCTCGCCTGTCCGTGGGCGCACCGCACGCTGATCTTTCGCGCGCTGAAGAAGCTAGAAGACATCATCCCGGTTTCAGTCGTGCATCATTTCCTCGGTGCTGAGGGCTGGACGTTTTTGGCCGAGGATGGCGCCACCGGCGACACGCTCTACGGCCTCGACTTCCTGCACCAAATCTACACCAAGGCCGATCCAGCCTATTCGGGCCGGGTTTCGGTGCCGGTGCTGTGGGACAAGAAGGAAGAGACCATCGTCTCCAACGAATCCGCCGAAATCATCCGCATGCTCAATTCGGCCTTCGACGAGTGGGGCGATGCCGCTCTCGATTTCTATCCGCCAGGCCTGCGCGGCGAGATCGACAAGGTCAATGCGCTGGTCTTTCCAGCCGTCAACAACGGCGTCTACCGCGCCGGCTTTGCCACCACGCAAGCGGCCTATGAAGAGGCGTTCGGCGAGCTGTTCGCGGCGCTCGACACGCTGGAGGGCCGACTGTCAAAACGGCGCTATCTCACTGGCGAGCGTGTCACCGAGGCCGATTGGCGGCTGTTCACCACGCTGGTGCGTTTCGACCCGGTCTATGTCGGCCATTTCAAATGCAATCTGCGCCGCATCGCCGACTATCCGAACCTTTCGAACTATCTGCGCGACCTCTACCAGGTGCCCGGTATCGCCGGCACGGTGAACCTGCACCACATCAAAATGCACTATTACGGCAGCCACGAGAGCATCAACCCGACGCGCATCGTGCCGGTCGGGCCTGGGCTCGACTATGGCGCGCCGCACGACCGGGCGCGGTTCAGGCAGGCGGCGTGAGCATCGGATTGACAGCCTACCAGTACGGCGATACCGGCTCGCCTTCAAAAACCTCGGCAAGCCGCCGCAGCGTCGCCGGCGTCGTGCCATGCGGCAAGCGGTCGAGCGGAAAGAAGCCTGCTTCGGCGATCTCGTGGTCCGGCAGTTTCGGCGCGGTCTGGTTGAAGGTTTCGATGAGATAGAGGCCGACATGGTCGCGGCGGCTGGAGCGGCGGTTGAAATGCATCGATTTCAGCACCGGCTGGGCTGTCAGCGCGATGTTGCCTTCCTCGGCCAGTTCGCGCACCAGCGCCTCACCGAGCGTCTCGCCGACTTCGACGCCCCCGCCCGGCAATTGCCAGCCGGGAACGTAGGTGTGGCGGATGAGGAAGACAGTGTTCGAGGCGCGATCGTGGATCAGGCCGCGCACGCCCAGCGTCATCGGCCGCCGCAGCAGGAAATAGAGATGGAACAGCCTTGCCCTGAGGCCTGCCCAGCCGGTCTGGCGAAACGCCTGCTCCGGGTCCGATATAGCCATGACTAGCGAAACCGTGGATGGGCAGGAAACAGTGAGTGGAAAGCGGGGAGCGCGTCGCCTATGAAGGAAGGATGTTCAGGCTCGCGCATATTTCCGATGTCCATCTGGGGCCGCTTCCCGGTGTAACCTATCGCGAACTCGCGTCCAAGCGCGTCGTCGGCTACGTCAACTGGCAGCGCAACCGCCGCCGCCATATGCACGATGCCGTCATCGACACCATCGTCGCCGACATGAAGGCGAGCACACCCGACCACCTCACCGTTACCGGCGATCTGGTCAATCTGGCGCTCGACGGCGAGATCGAGATGGCCAAGCACTGGCTTGAGACGCTGGGTTCGCCGGAGGATGTCTCGGTGGTGCCGGGCAACCACGACGCCTATGTGCCGGGCGCCTTCGACAAGGTCTGCCGCTCCTGGGCGGCGTGGATGAGCGGCGACGGCGTGACTGCGCCGATCGACCGCAACGCTTTTCCCTATCTGCGCGTACGCGGCAATGTCGCGCTGATCGGCGTTTCGACGGCGCGCGCTACGGCGCCGTTCATGGCCAATGGCTTCTTCCTCGAAGGTCAGGCGCAAAGGCTGGCGACAGTGCTCGACGCAACGAACAAACGCGGCCTGTTGCGGGTGATCATGATCCATCATCCGCCGGTGCGCGGCGCCGTCGCCCAGCAAAAGCGCCTGTTCGGCATCTCCCGCTTCCACAAGACCGTTCATAGGCATGGCGCCGAACTCGTGCTGCACGGCCATTCGCATCTGCCGTCGCTGTTCTTCATCGGCGGGCGCGGCGCCAGGATTCCGGTCGTCGGCGTCGCCGCCGCCGGGCAGTCGCCAGGCAGCAAGAACCCGGCGGCACAGTACAATCTGCTCGATATTGACGGGGAGAAGGGCAATTGGCTGATTCGCCTGACGCGGCGCGGCCTGACCGGGCCGGCCTTGCCGCCATCGGACCTGCAGGTCATTGAACTCGGCGCGCAGACACCGAGGCCTCCAGATCGTTGATCAGAAGCTGATCTTCATCGCCATCAGGCGATCCCAAAACAGCGCGGCCGCCACCGCCAGGCCAACAAGCGCGCCGGCGGCGACCAAGCCGAGACCGGAAAGGAACGTCGACCAGCCCCTGCGGGGCACGGCTGCTTGCAAGGGCGGCTCAGCTTCCGGCACGGCGGCGCGTTTCAGGTCGGCGACGGCCGGCTCGACACCGCCCTCCATCATGCGCTGGCGCTCGACGATACGCTCCGCCACATAGCGCGTGACCTGATCGGCGACCGGTTTCATATCGGTCGATTCGGCGAGCACGACGCGGCCGATGCGGGTATCCCTGAGAAAGCGGTAGGTGCGGCGGTCGCGCCCCATGGCGACATGGCTGACGGCGTCGATCCACAGGCGGGGCTGCAGGCCGGAGGAGATGACGAAGTCGAAATTGTCCATGTCGGCGGGCACGTCGGCAAAGACCGGGGCGAGCTCAGCGGCGAGCAGATCAAGCCGCATCCGGTGCGCCTCGCGCATGTCGACCACGACATCGTCGCGATCGGCGAAGGCATTTTTCACATCGCGAACGGCGTCGGACAGTTTGCGGGAGGTGTCGATGGGGGTGATGTTTTCGCCAGTGTCCTTCATCGGCGTCGCCTCGCTGATATGGTTAATTGCGAGTTAACACAGGCGGCGGCAAAATGCACTGGCGAGATGCGGGGCGCAAGTAAGTTAGCTCGCCGCGGCCTCGAATGTCGGACGCAGGCGCCTGCCGCGGCGTGCCATGTTTCGGCGCACGGCCTGGGCGACCACATCAGGTACTTCCTCGACCAGCATATGGCCGGCATCGAGCACGTGATGAATATGAAAATGCGCCGGCAGACAATCAGCCTGGGTAAAGGGCAGCACCGGATCGTCCGTTCCCCAAACCACCATCACCGGCATGTCGAGGGTGTCCAGCTGTTCGCGGGGTATGACCCCCTGCCGCTCGTTCCTGGTCATGACGGCCGATATCTCAATCAGCTTGCGCAACTGGCCGGGGCGACGGCGTAGGTCCGCCAGGACGCCAACGATGCGTTCGGGCGGCGGGCTTCGCGGTCCCGACATGGCGGCAAGGCAGGCGCGGATTTCCCGTCTGTCGGCGGCCGCGGCGTAGCGGCGCAACAGCGGTCCGTTGATCTCGGGGCCAACACCGCCCGGCGCCAGAAGCGTCAGCGAGCCTATCCTTTCAGGCTCGGCAAGCGCCATCAGGGAGGCGACCGCGCCGCCCATCGAATGACCGGCGACATGCACCCTTGCTATCCCGCGTGCGGCGATATCGGCGAGAACCGCTCGCGCCGCTGTTTTGGCCGGGCCGCTGCCAGGAAATTCGAGAGACAGTCCGTGTCCCGGAAGATCGTAGGCCAAGGTCCTGACATCGGGCCCTAGCGACGCGGTCACCTCGCGCCAGATATCATGGCAACCACCGAAGCCATGCAGCAGGACGACCGTCTTCGGCCCGGCGCCCCGCTCGGCAACATAGAGGGATGAGACCATGAAGATGTGCGATTATTGCAAGACTGGAGAGAAAATTCGAATCGAGGCTGGATTGCTCCCAGTCCAGACCGATGGCCAGTAAAGTTTTCGCGATCCGGAAAGACTAGCTGGCGTTGCCGAGGCCCGCGGCGCGCAGCGCCTCAACCAGCCGGTCGGTCAGATCGGCGGGATATTTGCGCTCGGCGAAGGCCGCGCGCGGATCGGCGGCGAATTTCGGGAATTTGGTGGTCAGCTCATCCAGAAGCTTGGCTGCCAGCTGTTCGCGGCCGGCAGCCTTGGCGCCGATCAGCCGCGCCGCCAGATAATGCGATTTCATCGCCGTCGTGCGCAGCGACTCGCTGGCTATCGCGGCCTTGTTCATGTCGCCCAGCATGAATTGCCCGGCGAAAAGCCCAAAATCCCACCATGTCGGATGGCCGCTGAACGTCTCGACGGCATGGGTCAGGATGGGTGTTCCCTCGGCATATTTGCCGGCAAAGATCAGGCCATAGCCGTAAGCGGCAGCCATGCCGAGGTCGTAGGGGTTGAGCTCATAGGCCTTGCGCATCCAGCGGATCGATTCCTCGGTGTTGCCGAGGCGCGAATTGAGGTAGCCATAGGCGCGGTGCGCATAGGGGCTGGTCGGTCCCATCTGGATGGCGCGATGGGCGAAAGACATTGCCTGTTCGACCGTCGCGCCAGGCGGATAGGCGTAATGATCGGTGGCGGCCTCAAGGGTCAGGGAGGCCAGTTCCGAATAGACCAACGACGATTTCGCACCCTGGCCGGCGAGGTTGTCCAGGCAGCGATAGGCGGCCTCGTGCGTCCTGGTGCTCTGGTCGAGATAGTATCTGTCGTTGAGGATCAGGCAGCTCGTCAGCCCGGTCTGAATGCCGTTCTGTTCGATGTAGCTGTAGAGCGGGCCGGAGGCGGGAATGGTCGAGCTGAGGATGGCGGCGATACGATCCTCGACGGTGCCAGGTGCGCTGTCGGCGGCCGTCAGACTGCGGGACAAAAGCACGCGGCCGGTCGCCACGCTCTGCAGTTCGAGCGTCACGTCACCTGCCATTGGTCCCGGCAGGACATCGAAAACGAAGCTGGTCGGGTCGGTGCTCGGATCGCGCTTGCTGTCGGCGTCGCGGCCGATGAAGTCGATCGTGTCGAAACCGGCAAGGCCGGCGCGCAGCGAAGCGGCGACGCGGCCGGCCTCGGGGCCGGTGGCCTTCACCGCGATGTAGACGAGGGGCAGGGCCTCCATCGACGGCGATGCGATGCTGCTCGTTACGCCCGCGGTCTCGACCACCGCGGTAGGATCGCTGCTGGCAAGCAATGCGCCGCTGCCCTGGCGCAGGATGAGCACGCCCAGCATGAGAATGACCAGCGTCATGGCGACCCAGAAGAACTGGAGATGGCGCGCCAGCGAAGGCCCAGGTTCTGTAACCCCCGAAGCTGTCGCGGCAGCGGGAACGGCGTCAAGAGCCGCCTGGTCGGGCGATCCGGGCAAGGCGGCTACCGCCGCCGCAAGCGGCTCCTGCCCAACCGGCAGGCGTATGGCGTTGAGCTCATAGGACGGCACGTAGCCGCCGCGCGGAATGGCAATGCGAACCGGTTCGGCTATGCCTTCATTGGCGAAATAATGCTGGAGAAGTTCGCGCAGCCGGCCTGCCTGCACCCGGACAACGGCGTCGGTCGATGAATCGAAATCGCCGTCCTTGCCGAAGACGTCCATGGCGATGGAGAAACCCTTGAGCCTGTCGGCTTCGCCGGCCTGCTCGCGCTCAACAAGATAACGCAGCAACTTGCGCGCGCGCTCGGAACGGCCGAACGTTTCGCTGGCGAGCAGTCGCTCCAGTGTCTCGCGCACTGCGGGGGCGGCAGGCGTGGCATGCTGCAAGTGTCGATCCTCTCGAAGTCGGCACAGGTTGAGGCGCAATCATATAGAGCCTGCATTTCCATACAAGCATGCTTATGTTATGCGATCGCGTAACACACCGGATAGTTGCCGGTGGTTGACACAAAAGACCGGAATTTCTCCCGGCAAATGGGGGATTTCCGGGCGGAGATACGGCGCCCGGGAAAATATCAGCCGGACTTGCGGCCGATTATCCGGTTGACGGCCGAAACAACGGCTTCCAGCGAGGCGGCGACGATGTTGGTGTTGATGCCGGCGCCGAACAGCTTGCCGCCGGGATATTCCATCTCGACATAGGAAATCGCCGAGGCATTCGAGCCGCGCTGGAGCGAATGTTCGGAATAATCAAGCACCGACATGTCGACGCCAACATGACGCGACAGCGCATCGACGAAGCCGTCGATCGGGCCGGTGCCGGAGCCGGCGATGGTCGTCTCCTTGCCGTTGTCGAGGATCACCGCCTCGACCACGCGCCGGCCCTTTTTCTCGGTGTCGGGATAGGTGTGATGGTCGAGGAACTTCAGTCGTGCGCCGGGCTGGTCGACATAGGTTTCGATAAAGCGGTCATGGATGCGTTTTGCCGGCACTTCCTTGCCTTCGGCGTCGGTGATCGCCTGGATCTCCTGGCTGAACTCGATCTGCAGGTTGCGCGGCAGATTGAGGCCGTAGTCGGCCTGCAGCACATAGGCGATGCCGCCTTTGCCCGACTGCGAGTTGATGCGGATGATCGCCTCGTAGCTGCGCCCGACATCGGCCGGATCGATCGGCAGATAGGGCACTTCCCAGACCGGCGTGTTGGCCTTCTTCAAGGCCTTCATGCCCTTGTTGATGGCGTCCTGGTGCGAGCCGGAAAAGGCGGTGTAGACGAGTTCGCCGACATAGGGATGGCGCTCTGAGATCTTCAGCTGGTTGGAATATTCGTAGACATCCTTCATCCGGTTTATGTCGGAGCAATCCAGATGGGGATCAACCCCTTGCGTGTACATGTTGAGCGCCAGCGTCACGATGTCGACATTGCCGGTGCGCTCGCCATTGCCGAACAGCGTGCCTTCGACGCGGTCCGCACCCGCCATCAGGCCGAGCTCGGTGGTGGCGATGCCGGTGCCGCGATCGTTGTGGGGGTGCAGCGAGATCAGCAGGTTCTCGCGGTCGTCCAGGTTGCGGCACATCCATTCGATCCGGTCGGCATAGATGTTGGGCGTCGACATCTCGACCGTCGACGGCAGGTTGATGATCAGCTTGTTGTCGGCTGTCGGCTTCACGATCTCGGTGACGGCGTTGCATATCTCCAGCGCAACTTCGAGCTCGGTGCCGGTAAAGCTTTCGGGCGAATATTCGAAGCGATAACCGCCGCCGGCCTTGGCCGCCATGTCGGTGATCGTCTTGGCCGCGTCGGTGGCGATGCGCTTGATACCGCCGACATCCTTCTCGAAGACGACGCGACGCTGCAACTCGCTGGTCGAATTGTAGAAATGCACGATCGGGTTGGCGGCGCCCTTCAGAGATTCGAAGGTGCGGGTGATGAGTTCGGGACGGCACTGCACCAGCACCTGCAGCGAAATATCAGCTGGCACATTGCCTTCCTCGATGCACCAGCGGGCGAAATCGAAATCGGTCTGCGAGGCCGAGGGGAAACCGATCTCGATCTCCTTGAAGCCCATGTCGAGCAACAGGGCGAACATGCGCGCCTTGCGCTCATGGCCCATCGGATCGATCAGCGCCTGGTTGCCGTCACGCAAATCGACCGAACACCAGATCGGCGCCTTGTCGATGACCTTGTTGGGCCAGGTGCGGTCGGTGAGGCCGACGGTCGGATAGGGCTGGTACTTGCGGGCTGCGTCCGGCATGTGGCCGGCCGCGTGTTTTACGCTTTCGGCTTCGCCGGATCGGATCTCTTCTCGTGCGTTCATCGTCTTGTTCTCCCGGCGGCTCGCGGATCGGTCTTCAGACGGATTGGTGGCGAGCAGCGCCTTACCAGATTTTCGTTCGCTTGATGTGAAGTGCCAATTGAACTGGCCAAGGAGCGTGCGCGTAAGCGGCGGTTCGACCGCCGGGCGCTCCTTCAGCGAACCCGGCGATCGCCGATAAGGCCGAGAAGAAGCAGGGTCGATGCCAGCGCGCGCACGGTCTCGCCGGCAAAGCCGGTCGGACGGGAAGCGACGGAGGAGACGCGGGTGTTCATGGCCGGTTTCATACAGGAGCGACCATGGACAGGCAAGTGGGGCCATTTCCAGGTAGTGGGTCAGTTTGAAATTTGACGGGATACAATATGCATTTCACATATCAGGCCGGCCTCCTATATGCTGACCAGAAAGCATGAGGAGAAGCGTGTGCCCTGGTATGTCAAATCCACGAATCCTGACGGCTCTGTGAATCCGATCTTATGCGATGAGCGCTGGCAGGTGGTCGAGAATTTCAAGGATCAGACCGCCCGTGGCCACGTTCCCATTACCATCGAAGATGCACAGGGTAGGAAAGTGGATCCAGTTTTTTTCGGGATAAGCTAATGCCAGCCGGACCTAAAGCCCCCAAGCGCCCGCGCGACCCGAACCAGTTGGCGAAGTCGATTGTCGCGCTCGCCACCGGCGAGGCCGAAGATAAGAAGCCGCTCGCCAGCGCTCGCAAGGGCGGGCTCAAAGGTGGCAAGGCTCGCGCTAAGACACTGACGCCAGAACAAAGGTCAGAAATTGCGACTGTTGCCGCGCAAGCTCGCTGGAAAAGGGGCGATTAAGCCGCCCCATCCTCTTCGTCGGAAGCCTTCCGCCACTCAACGTCCAGACTGAAATCAAGTTCTGCTTCGATGGGCTCTTCGCTAGGGTTGGAAGCGGCCCAATGATCGAGGTCAAAGCTGAGCTGTACCAACTCGCCAACCACATGCTCGCGGCGACGATTGGTGGAGCGAACCATCTGAGCCCGCGAAGCGTCTTCAATATCAATCCAGAAGAATAAAGTCTCTCCGCCCTGCGGCACGGGCAGCGAGTGATACGCGCGATATGGACGTCCTGTCGTTCTATCAACGCGCATTTCTTCGCGGGCTGCCTGGCTGATCTGTTGCACAAGCAATTTCTTTGGGTCCGCAGGTGCAGGAAGAGCTACCCCGTTTGCTATTGCAAAGTCTGCAATCTTAGCAGGGTCCATTTCCGTCTCTCCGGTCTTTATCCGGTAGAGAGCAATCAATTTTTGAAGTGTCTTTGGGCCGGCCATCGTTGATTGGTTCCTATTGTTCGATTGGATGAATATCGCCCCAACCATCCGTTTCGGCTGTTGGGATAATGTACTCACGAACACTTACGAGATGCTGGCGGAATTTATGATACTGTTCCGTTCTTCGTTGCAGCTGTCCAGCGACAATGCCGGGATGAACTTTCATTGTTCGAGCGAAGCCAATGAGGTCACGCTCAGAAAAATACGGTGCTTTCCGCTTTATGTAGGCATCCATCATCTTCGATGGAATGCAGAACTCGCTGGCAGCCGCATTCGCGATTGCTTCCTGCTGAGCTACGGTTGTTTCCAGTTCCACATGGACATCGCCGCCAAGATCAACGTCCAGCATTGCTCCACCGTTCATGCCGTCACGATTCTTCACGTGCTCTAGCTCATGCCGCAGGACGAAAATAAAGTTGTCGATGCGGTCAAATCTGAGCGTCATTCCGACAACCGGAGATCGTTCATTGAGCCAAAGACATACACCGTCAATTTTGCCACCGGGCAGTCCTTCAACCACTACAAACCTAATGCCGGCTTCGGCGAGGATGCGCGGAACGCGCCGCATATGCTCAGGATGGCCCAAAAGAGGCTTTATGTTCGCGATGGCGAATTCGACAGCTTTTGGCGAGTAAGACCCGACCAGCATTCCCTCGGCAATGGACTTTACCCTGTAGAGCCAAGCCATTTGTGCTGGCGTCGCCTCAATGCTGGTTTGAGTTTTCCGCGCAGCGTGCGGCATAATCTCGGCGTCCTCCAAGCGGTTTACCCCGAAAAATCGGCGTAGCTCTCGCTCAACATTTTCGGTGTCGCGGATGCCTTCAGCTTGAATCCAGCCGCGCTCAATCATTTTCGCCACAGGGAGGTCGCCATATATTTTGGCCCGGTTTGCTCGACCTGGATCGGGACGGGCTTCAATCCTGGCTTTCGCAAGATCGTAGTGGTGCTGAAGTTCTAGGAAGCGCTCAGCCTCGACCCCAAAAACCTCCTCTAATGCGAGGGCCATTTCCGCGCTGACCCGGCTTTGACCGGAAATCAGTTTGTTGATGCTCGTTTCGCCCTTGTCCAAAATGACGGCAAGCGATCGTTGCGACCATCCCCTTTCATTCAAAAGCGCTTCAATCAATTGGCCCGGTGTCCTGTATTCCATGCTTCGCCCCTGTGCCCCCGCACTCTGATTCCGTCTTATAGGCCAACCCGCGCAAAATCGCAAACTGACCTTTATGCTTGACTGTCCTGTAGGAAAGCGTAGTGTGGGCTCATGAACAAGCTCGACACCGCGACCCGCTCCAAAATCCTTCACCTACTTGTCGAGGGCCAATCGATCCGCGCCATCACGCGCGTCATGGGCATGAGCAAAAACACGATTGCCAAGCTCCTGTCGGATGCGGGTGCGGTGTGTGCCGAGTATCAGGACCAAGCCCTTCGCAACCTGACCAGCAAGCGCATTCAGGTCGACGAAATCTGGTCGTTTACCTACGCGAAGCAGAAGAACGTCAAGCTGGCCAAGGCCGCCCCGGAAGGGGCTGGCGACACATGGACTTGGACGGCTATCGATGCCGACACCAAGCTTGTCATGTCGTGGCTGGTCGGCGGGCGCGACAGCGAATACGCAATGAGCTTCATGGACGATCTGTCCCGCCGCCTTGCCAATCGCGTCCAGCTTACCAGCGATGGCCACAGGGCTTATCTGGAGGCTGTTGAAGGCGCATTCGGTGGCGACATCGACTACGCCATGCTGATCAAGCTCTATGGCGCTTCACCTGACAGCGCCAAGGGCCGCTACAGCCCTGCCGAATGCACCGGTGCGCGGAAAGAACGGATCGAAGGCAATCCAGACGTCAAGCATGTCAGCACGTCATTTGCCGAGCGCCAGAACCTAACCATGCGGATGCACATGCGCCGCTTCACTCGCTTGACCAACGGCTTCTCAAAGAAGGTGGAAGCCCACGCCAACGCGGTCGCTCTGCACTTTATGTATTACAACTTCGTGCGCATCCATAAGGCGCTTCGCGTTACCCCGGCGATGGCCGCTGGTGTGACGGGCAAGCTTTGGGAGATTGGCGATATCGTTGCGCTGATCGAAGCAAAGGAAGCTGAGCAGCCGGTCGTGCGCGGCCCGTACAAAAAGCGTGCGTAGCTCTCGAAAAGAGCCGAGTCTGCATTATATGTGGCTAGCAGAACCACTGCGAAGCAGTTAGTGTTCAATAGGCGAACGTACCCGTTCGGGGTCGCGCCGGCCCAAATCATTGAATCGCTCAATGACGACGCGCGAAGCCCGATGGTGTTGGGAGTTGGCGTTCGTAAACTATTTGTGTCCAAAATGCCGGACCAACCGCTTGGGAGAATCACAATGGCCGCTCGCAAAACACTCATGACCGCCGCGCCGGCGCGACCTGAACTTGACAGGTTGCTTGAGGAAGCTCGCCGGGAGGGCGTAACCGATGAACAACTTATCGAACAGCGCGCAAGCTTTGCCTATGGCAATGCGCCTCAAGATTCAAATATCACAAAAGAATCGGCGCGCACTGCGTCCCAAACTGTAAGGTTGCTGCACGCTTAATCCAAACACGCACTCCAGGAGGAGAAGCCCGTTTTGACGGGCTTCTTTTTTGCCATGCTCGTTACTGACAATCAAAATCCTGAGCTTTACCGAGCTCTCTTGGAGAAGAACCTTTTGCGGCAGTACGATCTGCTGACCAATTTTATCGAAATTGGCATCCAACAAGGTCCGCAATCCATCGACAAGTACATGCTATGGGCGTTGAACCACGTGGCTGTAGCGGGCATTTCGCAGTTTGGAGGCCGCTTTCGCGAGGAACCAATCTATGTCGGGAATCATATTCCTCCTCACTTCAACGACGTTCCAGAACTCATGGACAGGTTCATTTCTTTCATTCATGAGAACTGGCACAATCTGACGCCTGCCCAACTGGCGGGGTATGGGCTTTGGCGCCTGAACTGGATTCATCCATTCATAGAAGGGAACGGCAGAACCGCGCGAGCCGTGTGCTACTATCTGCTTTGTGTCCGCACCGGGAACCTACTTCGCGGTCGCAAGATTGTGCCGGAGCGGATACGCGAGAGTCGCGGTCCATATGTCGCGGCTCTTCGCGAGGTTGATCGGATTTGGGCAGCCGGGAATCTAGAGCTTGCGCCGATGGAGGCTTATCTAGCCGAGTTGCTAGAAGCCCAGTTGCTCGACGCGGACTGAATTTCAAACTGACCCACTACCCATTTCCAGCCTTCCCGAGCACTCTTCCCCATGCGTGGCAAATGCGCCAAACTTGCATGAGGCCGAGGTCGCAATGCTTCGCCGTCGGGAGGGGTCATTCATGAATTTCGTTTTCTTCTCGCCGCATTTTCCCGCCAACGGCGCCGATTTCTGCGACCGGCTGAAGAAGGCCGGCGCCACGGTGCTGGGCATTGGCGATGCGCCTTATGAGGCGCTGGACGGCAAGCTGAAGGTGGCCCTGTCGGAATATTACCGCATCGCCGACATGGAGGACTACGATCCGGTGTTCCGGGCGATGGGTCATTTCATCCACAAATGGGGCCGCATCGAGCGCTTCGAGTCCCTCAACGAGCATTGGCTGGAGCTGGAAGCCAACATCCGCACCGACTTCAACATCTACGGAACCAAGCTCGATTTCGTGAAGAATTTGAAGCGCAAGAGCCGCATGCGTGCATTCTTTCGCACGAGCGGCGTCGACACCATCGCCCAGCGCAAATGCTCCGACCGGGCCGGTGCCATGACCTTCATCCGCCGCGTCGGCTATCCCGTGGTGGTGAAGCCCGATTCCGGTTCCGGCGCCTCGAACACCTTCAAGATTTCCAACGCCAGGGAACTTGACCAGTTCTTCAGAGACAAGCCCGAGGACGTGACCTTCGTCATGGAGCAGTTCATCGAGGGGCTGGTGGTGACCTTCGATGGGCTGGTCAACCGTGACGGCGAGGTGGTGCTGGCGGCCAGCCACCGCTACGACCAGAGCATCATGGAAGTGGTCAACAAGGACCGCCACATGAGCTACACCTGCTTTCCCAAGGTCCGACCGGCGATCGAAGAAGCCGGCCGCAAGATCCTCAAAGCGTTCGACGTGCGCGAGCGCTTCTTCCACATCGAGCTGTTCGAAACCAAGGACGACCGCGTCATCGCGCTTGAGGTCAACATGCGGCCGCCCGGCGCCTGGATGACCGATGCGATCAACTACACGTTCGACATCGACGTCTACGCGGCCTGGGCCGACATGGTGGTGAAGGATGCCGCCGGTGGTCCTTATGAGGGCAAGTATTTCACCGCTTATGCCAGCCGCAAGCAGCACCTCCACTATTTGCACAGCCATGAGGACGTGCTAGCCGCGCATCGCGACAAGATCGTCCATCATCAGCCGATAGAAAAGGTTTTCAGCCGCGCTATGGGAAATTACGCCTACCAGATGCGCTCGAAGGACGAGAGAGAGCTGCGCGCGGCCGTCGCCTACATCCACGCGGAAAAGGCTTAGACGCGATGGACATCTCTTATCACAAGGCTTTCTCCGGCAATCTCGGCCGCGACATGGAATACAAGCGCTACGGCCATGCCGGCCGGCCGGTGGTGGTGTTCCCGACCTCGCAGGGGCGGTTCTACCAGTTCGAGGATTCCGGAGGGGTTGGAGCGCTGGCCGAATTCATCGACACCGGCCGCATCCAGCTGTTTGCGGTCGACGGCGTCGATTCGGAATCGTTCTTCAACAAGCATGCCGGCGCCGCCCACCGTATCGGTCGCCACGAGGCTTATTTCCGATATGTGCGCGAGGAGGCGCTGCCGGAGTTTCTGGCGACCGCTGAGCAAGCCAATGGCGGGCGCAAATTAAAGCCGCTGTTCACCGGCTGTTCGATGGGCGGTTATCATTCCACGAACTTCGTCTTTCGCTTTCCCGAACTCGCCAGCGGCGTCATCGCGCTGTCGGGCGTCTATTCGGCGGGCGACTTCTTCGGCAAGGCGCTGGAAGGGGATATCTTCTACAATTCGCCGCTCGACTATCTGCCCGGCATCGTAGACCCAAAACTGCTTGCCCGGCTGAAGTCGCTGAGGATGATCTTCTGCTGCGGGCAGGGCGCCTGGGAAGAGCGGATGCTGGTCGAGACCCGCAGGCTGGAACAGATCCTGCGCGACAAATCCATTCCCGCCTGGGTCGACTATTGGGGCGGCGATGTCAGTCATGACTGGCCATGGTGGCACAAGCAGCTGGTCTATTTCTTCGGCCGCTGGCTGGATGACGATCTGATGCACCGGCTCGATTGATGGCCACACCCGAACCTATCCGCCGCTTTATCGAGGCCACCAATGCGGGTGATAGCGAAGCCGTTCTCGACACGTTCACAGCCGACGCGTCCCTGACCGACTGGGGGCGGTCCTTCCAAGGCCGCCAGCAGATCGCGCGCTGGAACCAGTCGGACAATATCGGCGTGAAGTCCAATCTTCGCATTGTCCGCATCGCCGAGGTCGAGGGCAGCTATCGCGTCCGCATCGCCGTGAAAGGCAATGGCTTCAACGGCGAGGGTGACATGACCTTCGTGCTGGACGGCCACCGCATAGCGAGCCTCGCCATCTCCTGACACGGCTCAGCTATCCTTCCTGGCAAGCCGGCAGAGCAATGGGCTCGTGTTCCACCGCCGAGCCACGGCGCAAGCCGAGGAAGACGACAAGGGCGGTGACGATGGTGATTGCCGCCAGCACGATCAGCAGCCTGTCGAACGCGATCTCATAGGCCTGGACCAGGACCGTGGCTCCGGCACCCGGCAAGTGGGCTGCCGCTTCGCCGATGTTGCCGGTCACCAGCAGCTGCGCGGCGGCGGTTGCATCCAGGGAAGATGCCGTCCCCTGAGCCGCCAGTTGGGCTGCCGTGAAACCCGACAGGACTGCCATGACGATCGCCAGCGCCACGCCTTCGCAAGCGACGCGGGTGGTGTTGAAGATGCCGACCGCCATGCCGGCACGCTCTTTCGGCACGACGCCGACGGCAAGTCCGTCCATCAGCCCCCAGGGCAAGGCGATGCCGAGGCCTATGAGGATCAGCGGCGCCACCAGCGCTGCGACGACAGGCGGTGTCAGGCTCAGCCAGACAAGGCCGCCGGCGGCCACAAGCAGGCCGACACCGCAGATCGTCGCCGGAGCGATCCAGCGCGCTACCTGGCCGGCGAGCAGTGGCAGGATCAACAGCGGTCCCGACAGGCAGATCATCAACTGCCCCGCCTTGATCTCGCTCATCCCCTCGATGCCGATGAAGCGGATCGGCAACAGCACCAGCAGGACGACGAAGCCATAGGCGGGAGCGGCCGCCAGGAACTGGACGCCGACGAACCGGGGAAAGCGGAACAGCGAGAGATCGAGCATCGGCCGGCGCACGCGCCGCTCGACGACGACGAAAGCGGCAAAGCAAAGGGCGGCCGCCACGAGAAGCGCGATCACCAGGGGATCGGTCCAGCCGCTCTGCGGCGCTTGCAGCACGCCGTAGGTCAGCGATGCCAGCGCGATCGTAAAGGTGCCGGCTCCCGCCCAGTCGAGGCCGGTCGCATCCGGATCGCGCGATTCCCTGATGGTGCGCAGGCCGAGCAAAGCGGCTGCAATCGCGAGCACTGCCACCAAGACGAAGATCGATCGCCAGCCGAAAGCATCTATGAGCAGGCCCGACGCTATCGGCCCAAAAGCGAGGCCGATGCCGAAACTGGTGCCGAGGAAGGAGAAGGCGCGCAGCCGCAATGGCCCATCGAATTCCTGGGCAAGAGCGGAGGCGCCGCCGGCAAAGGCGGCGGCACTGCCGAGCCCTTGCGCAGCCCTGAGCACATCGAACCAGACGATATCAGGGGCAAACATCGATCCCAGCGATGCCAGCACATAGGTGGCGAGGCCAACAAGGAAGAGCCGCTTGCGGCCATGATTGTCGGCCAGCGCGCCTGATGCCATCAAGGTGGCGGCGAAGGTCAGCATGAAGGCGTTGGTCACCCAGTTGAGCGCGATCGGGCTGCCGCCGAGGTCGGCCGCAATGCGGGAAAGCGCGACGGCCGGGCCGGTGAAGGTCAAGGGCATTGCCATGGCGGCAAGGCATTCCGACAACAGGACAAGCCATGGCGCGACCGCGCCGTTTGTGGTCTTCGAGGTCATGGATTTCCTATCTGAACCAGGATCCGCCGGCCTGCCGCAAGCTTGCTGCGCCGGTCGTAACGGGAAGATAGGCTCGCGACACTTTGAGAAAAATAGTGTTAAATCTCCAGATATACCGGACTGAAACGCTCGAATGGAGAGATGCGATGGAACGCCTCAATGGGCTCCTGGCCTTTGCCCGCACGGCTGAGTTCGGCAGCTTCATCGCTGCGGGCCGCACGCTCGGCATCTCGGCATCGGCCGTCGGCAAGAGCGTCGCCAGGCTCGAGCAGGATCTCGGCGTAAGGTTGCTTCAGCGCAGCACGCGCCGCATCGGCCTGACCGAAGAGGGCAAGCTGTTCAACGAGCGGGTGCGGCGCATCCTCGACGACATCGACGATGCCGAGGCGATGCTGTCGCGGAGCCGCGAAACACCGCATGGGCGGCTGCGCGTTTCGACGCCGATCGTGACCTATCACCTGCTGTTTCCGGTGCTGTCGGAGTTCATGGCGCGCTATCCCGAAATCGAACTCGACATCGACTTCAATGACCGCATCGTCGACCTCATCGACGAAGGCGTCGACATCGCGATCCGCAGCGGCGACCTGCCGGATTCGCGCCTGGTGGCGCGGCCGCTTGCGCCCTTCCGGCTGCTGTTGTGTGCGGCACCTTCCTATATCGAGCAGCACGGCGACCCGAGCGGGCCGGACGATCTCGTGAACCATTACGGCATACGCTTCCGCTTTCCCAACAGCGGCAAGCTGCAGGGCTGGCCGTTCATCGGCGGCAGCGCCGAGCCGCAGGTTCGCTCGATGCTGACCTGCAACAACACGGAGGCGCTGAAGGGCGCCACGATGGCCGGGCTCGGGATTAGCTCCATGCCCGATTTCCTGGTCCGCGAGGCGCTGCGTGACGGCCTGCTGCGCACGGTGCTGGACGACCATGTCGACGGCCGCGGCCAGTTCCGGTTGCTGTGGCCGTCCAATCGTCATTTGTCGCCGAAGGTTCGCGCCTTCGTCGATTTTCTTCCCGACCGGCTTGCCGCGACGCTGAGCGGCTCTTAGAGGATGATCCCAAAAAGTGGGTACCGGTTTTTGGAAAAGATCATGCTCCAACAAAGGGTTAGATCATGATCAGATTTCAACGAAATCTCATCATGATCTAGTCCTTCGCGGCGCCGAGAGCGACGGCGACAGCAAGGAAAAGCGGCGCTTCTCAGTAGGTGGCGCGGCCGCCGGACAGGTCGAAGGTCGCTCCGGTGGTGAAGGAATTTTCGTCCGACAGCATGAAGGCGATCATCGCGGCAGCCTCTTCGACTTCGACAAAGCGGCCGCGCGGCACCTTGCCCAGCATGTAGGCGACCTGGGCCTCGGTGAGCTGTTCGAGGATGCGGGTGCGGGCGGGCGATGGGGTCAGCGCATTGACGGCGATGTCGTGGCCGGCCAGCTCCTTGCCGAGCGATTTTGTCAGCGCGAGCACGCCGGCCTTGGCGGCGGAATAGGCGGCGGCATTCGGATTGCCTTCCTTGCCTGCGACCGAGGCGATGTTGACGATGCGGCCGTAGCTGCGCGCGATCATGCCGGGCACCAGGCGCTTGCAGCAGTAGAAGACGCCGTTGAGGTCGATGTCGATTATCTGGCGCCAGGCGGCAGGATCATAATCCGCCACCGTCGCTGCCGGTCCGGCGATGCCGGCATTGTTTACCAGCAGATCGACCGGACCAAGCGAGCGCTCGGTTTCGGTCGCGGCGCTGTCGACGGCCTCGATCAGCGATTGATCGCACAGCAAACCCTCGACCCGGCCGAGCGGGGCGAGTTCGGAAACGGCCTTCGCCATGGCGGTCTCGTCCACATCCCAGATGGCGACGCTGGCACCCGATGACAGCAGTCGCCGGGCGACGGCAAGGCCGATGCCTTGCGCGCCGCCGGTCACCACGGCGACCCGGCCTGAGAGATCGACGGCATTCACACGACGGTTCATGTGCACTTTTCCTCTTCCCTGCATATTTGAATCTCAGTCCCTGACGGCTCTCGCCACCAGCCGCGCTATGCTCGGCCCGGCGATGAGCACGACCAGGAAGCGGGCCGACTGCAAGGCCATGACGAAGGATATGTCGACGTTCTGGGCGGCGGCGGCAATGATGGCGACGCTGTCCATGCCGCCGGGGCTGGTCGCGAGATAGGCGGTCAGCGGATCGATACCAAGGACGTGGCTGATCAGCCAGGCTAGCCCGCCGCAAAAGGCGATCAGCACGACGATAGAGCCGACGATCTGCGGCAGCGCCCGTGTCGCATGACGCAGGATCGCCCGGGTAAAATTCAGCCCTATCGACCAGCCGACCATCGCATAGGAGAGCGCCAGCAGCCATGGCGGCAATTGCATCGCCACGCCGAAGCCGAGATGGACGATGGTGCCGATGATGAAGGTGCCGAGGAAGAAGGGTGACGGCAGCCGGCACAACCGGCCGAGCAGGCCGCCGACCAGCGCCACGCCGAGCGTGGCGGCAAAGGCTGCCGGTTCGATCGGCGGGAACCAGACGATGGCTGGTACCTCGATGCCCGAAGTGTCGACCCACATCTTGGCGACGAGTGCTGCCGTCATCGAGACGAAGATGACGCGCAGATACTGCATGAAGGCGACGAGGCGCTGATCGGCGCCGAAGGCACCGGCCATCAGCACCATGGCAGTGGCAGCACCCGGCGACGAGCCCCAGACCGCGGTGGTGCCGGGCAGGATGCGCCAGCGGCTGATCAACCAGCCAAGCAGGCTGGACGCCGCAAGGGTCGCCAGCACCACGACAAGGACCAGCGGCCATTCCTTGTAGAACACCGAAAAAATGTCGACCGAGATCGACGCCGCGACCAGACAGCCGACCAAGGCCTGGGCGGCGGCGAACAGCGGCCGCGGCACGCGCACCGTGGCGCCATTGGTGCCGGCAAGGATCGCCGCCAGCATCGGGCCGATCAGCAGGGCCGCCGGCAGTGCGGCGTATTCCAGCGCGCCGGCGAACAGCAGCGAGACGATCAGCAGCACCAGCCATTGTCGGACCGGACGCATGCCCGCCATGCGTTCGACGGCCGGTTGGTCTGGCGAAGAGTCCATGTTTGGGTCTTAGACCTGGAAGAGAAAAATGCGAACGCTGTCTCGGAAGAAATTCACGACCCCGACCCCGCGTTGGGATGTCACTCGTTTTTGATGGCGGGCAGGCCGAAACCGCCGGCCGGATGGGTCTCGACCTGGAATTCGAAGCCGGCGATGATCGGCCGGGCCTTGGCGATCGCTGCCTGGACTTCCGGCAGCTGCAGCGAAGCCTTGTGGCTTGCGGCGTCGGTCCACACTTCGGTCACCCAGATCGCGTCGGCATCGGCCGGGTCGCGGGCGATGACATAACTCAGGCAACCCGGCATGGCGCCGGTCGAGGCGAGCAGCACATCCATGATCGCGTCGCGCTGGCCGCGCGCCGCCCGCATCTTTCCGATCAATCCGTACATTGCCTCTCCCCTTTCTTCCAACCTCAGCAAACGTGCGCACGACATGCATGGTTGCGAGACGCAGTATGCAATTGCCGGCTCACGGCATCAACTGGCCACCGTTCACCTCGATGACCTGACCGGTGATGTAGCCGCTCAAAAGATCGGAGGACAAGAACAGATAGGCGCCGACGCAGTCTTCGGCCGTGCCGGCACGCCCTTGAGGAATGGTGGCGACCATGCCCTTCATCTGCTCGTCGGTGGAATAGCGCTCATGGAAGGGTGTCGCGATGGTGCCCGGCGCCACCGCGTTGACGCGGATGCCGAAGCCGATCAGTTCCTTGGCCATGCCGCGCGTCACATTGGAGACAAAGGCCTTGGCCGAACCGTACAGCCCGGCGCCGCCGCCAGCGCCATTGCGCGCCGCGATCGACGAGGTGTTGACGATGAAGCCGCCCTGCTTCTTCAGCCATGGCATCGCCTTGCGCGAGGCCGTCAGCACCGAGCGGGCGTTGAGGTCCATCACCGCGTCGTAGTGCGCCTCGGTCTGCTCCGCATAGGGCACGCGGCCGAGCATGCCGCCGGCATTGTTGATCAGCCCGTCGAGCCGCCCGAATGTTTCGGCGCTCTCCTCGACTACCCGCTCGACATCGGCTGCCTGTGAGAAGTCGCCCTGTGTCAGGAACACCTCACCGCCGCTGTCGCGGATGTTTTTGGCCAGCGTTTCTGCGGCCTCCCGGCTCGAATTGTAGTGCAGGGCGACCCGGCATTTCTGGGCGGCGTAGGCCAGTGCAAGGGCGGCACCGATGCCGGTCGAAGCGCCGGTGACCAGCACCACCTTGCCGGCAAGATCGGGGATGACGAGGGTGGTCGCAGTCATGAGCACTTTCCTTCGGGCTGTTTGCCACCCTTCGTAGGCTCTCATGGCCTTCGCGTTCAAGCCCGTGGCGGCTCAGGGCCGGAGATAGGCGTAGCCCTGGCGCTGCAGTTCGGCGAGCTTGACGACGCCGCCCTTGTCGGCGGCGTGGAAGCCCTCGAGCAGGTCGGCAAGCGTGATCTCAATGCCTTGCATGGTGTTGCCGCAGGCATGCGGCTCAAGGCCCTGCTGGACAAGGCCGGCAAAGCGTCCCGAGATCGCCGCCGATATGCCTTTCGACTTGAAGCCGGCGAGGGCCGGACCATGCACGACCAACACGATGTCGACATTGCCGCCGGTGCCTTCATAGTGGTTCTTGATGTTGCCGAGCACGAAGTTGACCTTATCGAGGTCGCTGAGGTGATAGGCGACCTTCGGTCTGTCTTCGGCGGCGGCGGCCCGGCTCAGCCCGAACAGGCCGGCGGCACCGGCAAGGCTGGCCCGGAACATGTCGCGTCGACGCATGGCATCCTCTCGGCTTGGCGCTCCCCGCAGATTGCGTGGCTGCGGCCATGATACTAGCATAAATTCACGTTACGTCCTGTCGATGCGAGGAGGGGGTCACATGGCGTTCAGGAAGTGGAAGGTTGTTGCCAGCGCTGGATTTGGCGCCGTGCTGCTCGGCGCGCTTGCGGGTTCCGCCTTTGCCGACGATGCGCTTAAATTACCCGAACTCAGCCCGAATGGCGCCGATGCCTGTTTCGGCCGCGTCTATGATGCGGCGCACCTCAAGGCGCATCCAAAGCAGAAGGTGGCGCGGATCTTCTTCCTCTATGGCCATGATCCGGTGAGCCATCCGAACGAAGAGCCGATGGCAAACGCCGACACCTCCTACAACGGTTTTCTCACCACCACGGTGCGCGGCGACAAGGCGCCGCAATGGGCCGGCGGCTGGTGCAATCACCAGTCCGAGGACGGCAAGTCAGGTCCGATCCGCTGCGGCATGGACTGCGACCGCACCATGGCGTCGCTGAAGCTCGATGACAAAGGCCGCCTGATCCTCACCGACGTCTCGTCCGATCTCTATCTCGACGCCGGATCGGAGGACGAACTGGGCGAAGCCGAATATGACCGGCAGGCGCTGGGCTCGGAGGACGATAATTTCCGTCTCGACCCGATGCCGGCTGCAACCTGCCAGGCTGAATTCGCCAAGATCGACCCGATCGATCCGGCGCTTGGGGCTCCCTTGCGCGAGCGACTGAAACCGGACCAACCCTTCTGCTTCGGGCGAGACTACGATGCCGCGCATCTCTCCTCGCATCCCGACCAGGTGACGCAGTCGATTCGCGTGTTCCGCGGGCCGGTCGAACTCGCCTCCTTCGCCTCAGGCGATGTCGCCAACTGGCCCGACGGCTCCGATGTCGCCGTTTCGGTGACCACCAGGAAGAACGGGACGAAGGTCACGCAGACCTATTCCTGCCAGGGTGAAGCGGATCAATGGCGCTGCGCGGCCAGTTCGAAGATGAGCAACTTTTCCTGCGATATCGCGCAAAAGGAAATCTTCCTCAAGCGCGGCGCCAACGGCACCATGATGCTCGCCAATCCCAACAGCAGCCTGGCGATCGTCGATTTGTGCTCGAAGACGGCGGATGGCAAGACGAAGTCGGACGACAAGGTTTACCGGTTGGAGGCCATGCCGCAGTCGGCGTGTGCGCGTTAGCCACTTTAGCAGCCATTTGGAAATGAATATGATGCGTCGCAGCTTTCTTGGTTTTCTGACTTCCTTGGCTTTCATCGGTTCCGCCAACGCTGAAGGCGAGGCTGAGGCTCGCAAGGCGGCCTCAACAGGCACAGTTGAAGAAGGAGGGCGTGCCGTTCATCGACCATTTGCCGACGATCGAAACCGAAGCCGAAAGTCGGCGACGAACGAAGGACGAGGTGGTTAAACGCGCCATCGCACTGGTGATCGTGGCCGTCACAGCGGAGACCAATGATCGAAATCTTTTAGGCAACTTGATCAGCCAGTTTGGAGCCGAAGGGTTTTTTACGCCCAAAGAGCAAGCGTTTGTCGGTAACCCCGTTGCAACCGAGCAAGATCGCGCAAATTTTAGCTGGCGCTATGAAGGGGCTTTCGTAATGTTGTGGGCGTTGCAAGTCTTCAAAAACCTTGGGCGTCCAGACAAGCCTTGCGATGTGTCGCGTATGGTTTCGGTGTTGCGTGACCTCGACACGGAAGGGCTGCTCAAGCGGGCCAATTTGCGCCCGCAAAGCGAGCTTCTCGATGCTGCCGATCTGATCTATCGGTACAATTGGGCTGTGATGGATGCGCGGGTGAATGGGAAAGCCGCGCCGGCAGGATTGGAACGAGACGTGGTTGTCGAACGTCATTACGCGCTCAATTGGCTGATTGGGTATATGGGGCAGGAATGGGATGACATCTCGACCGACACATGATGAGCCGATCGCAAGCGGGTGCTACCTTGGATCGGACTTCGCTTGCCGAGTTTGGATTTGACGAACTTAGACGGTTCGCCTGACTACGCTTTTGCCGAGGCCGAGCCGGCGCGCGCTTGAGCAGCAGGCGCTGCCCGATTTGGAGGCAATCAACGCCTGGATGTAGCCATTGGCGGGCTACCCCACATGGCGGTAATGGCGCAATCGATCCGGCGAGGTCGGCAGATCCTCGCCCGAGGATGATGCCCTGAGTTTTTCCTCAAGCAAACGGCACAGCAGTGGTGCCTTTCGGCAGCTTCGCCTCGTCGTCGGGCTCGACATGGATGGTGACGCGCACCGAGGGGATTTCGGCCTTCAGCGCGTCCTCGATGCGGTCGCAAATGACGTGGCTGGCGCCGACCGTCATGTCGGCGTCGACGACCAAATGGAACTCGATGAAGGTGGCGCGGCCGGCGATGCGGGTCTTGAGGTCATGAACCTCCAGCGCGCCCTTGCAATTGGCCGAGATGATGTCGCGAATGTGCATGTGTTCGGTCGTGTCCACTGCGCGGTCCATCAGCCCGTTCATCGACGAGCCGATGACGTGCCAGCCCTGCCACAGGATGTTGAGCGCGACGATGACGGCAAGCGCCGGATCAAGGATCTGCCAACCGGTCAGGATAGCGCCGACGAGGCCGCCGAAGACGCCGACCGAGGTCACGACATCGGTCATGATGTGCCGGCCGTCGGCGACCAGCGCCGGTGATTTTGCGCTGCGCCCGGCGCGGATCAGCGTCCAGGCCCAGAAGGCGTTGATGACGGTGGCGACGCCGTTGATCACCAAGCCCTCCCAGGGTTGTTCGAGCGGGGTCGGCGTCTGCCAGGAGCGCCAGACCTCGTTGAGGATCAAAAGCGCGGCGAGCACGATCAGCACGCCTTCCAGCACCGCCGAAAAATACTCGGCCTTGTGGTGGCCGAACGGATGGTCCTGGTCGGCCGGCTTGTAGCTGACCAGGACCGCCCAATAGGCGGCGGCCGAGGCTATGACGTTGACGATCGACTCCAGCGCATCCGAATAGAGCGCAACGGAGCCGGTGACGTACCATGCGGCAAGCTTGAGCGCGAGCACCACGCAGGCGATGACAATCGACCAGAAGGCAAGGCTGGCGATCCTTTGCCTGGCCGCTGCCTTCGCTGCGATCGCCGCCATGTTGTCCGTCGCCGCCATCGTTTCTAAGCGGCCTTTTCCTTGGCTTTGCGCGGCAGATGCGCAACGATGTTTTCGATGATGCGCATGCCGGCATTGTGGCCGAGCGTCATGATCGATTCCGGATGGAACTGGACGGCGGCGATCGGCTCCTTGCGGTGTTCGAAGGCCATGATGATGCCATCCTCGGTCTCGGCGGTGACGATGAAATCGTCGGGCAGCCGCACCGGATCGGCAAAGATCGAGTGGTAGCGGCCGACGGTCACTTCCTTGGGCAGGCCGGAGAAGATGATTCCGGGCTTGGAGACGCGGATGCGCGACGGCTTGCCGTGCATCGGCACGTGCAACTGCCTGAGTTCGCCGCCATAGGCCTCGGCCAGCGCCTGCAGGCCAAGGCAGACACCGAAGATCGGCAGGTCGCGGGCGCGGGCGTTCTTGATGGTCGCGGCGCAGTCGAAATCCTTCGGCGTGCCCGGTCCGGGCGACAGCACGACGAGATCGGGCTTCAGCCGTTCGAAGACTTCTTCCGGCACCGGCGAACGCACGGTCGAGACATTGGCACCGGTCTGGCGGAAATAGTTGGCCAGTGTGTGGACAAAGGAGTCTTCGTGGTCGACGAGCAGGATGTTGACGCCGTCGCCGACGCGCGCGGTGGTGCGTTCGGCGCCTGCGGCATTGCCCAATTTGGCGTCGCGAATGGCGGAGAGCATGGCGGATGCCTTCAGTTCGGTTTCGGCTTCTTCTTCCTCGGGGATGCTGTCGAAGAGCAATGTGGCGCCGGCTCGCACCTCGGCAATGCCGTCCTTGATGCGGATGGTGCGGAGCGTCAGGCCGGTGTTCATGTCGCCGTTGAAATTGACCATGCCGATGGCGCCGCCATACCAGGCACGCGGGCTCTTTTCGTTCTGCTCGATGAAGCGCATCGCCCACAGTTTCGGCGCACCGGTGACGGTGACCGCCCAGGCATGCGACAGGAAGGCGTCGAAGGCATCCATGCCTTCGCGCAGGCGCCCTTCGATGTGATCGACGGTGTGGATCAGGCGTGAATACATCTCGATCTGGCGGCGGCCGATGACGCGCACCGAGCCCGGATCGCAGACCCTGGACTTGTCGTTGCGGTCGACGTCCGAGCACATGGTCAGCTCGGATTCATCCTTCTTGGAATTGAGCAGCTTCAGGATCTGCTCGCTGTCGGAAATGGCGTCGTCGCCGCGCTTGATGGTGCCGGAGATCGGGCAGGTCTCTACGCGGCGGCCGTTGACGCGCACGAACATTTCGGGCGAGGCGCCGATCAGATACTCGTTTTCGCCGAGATTGATGAAGAAGGAATAGGGCGACGGGTTGATCGACTTCAGCTTGCGCGAGATTTCGGAAGGCTGCGTCTCGCAGCGTTCGTAGAACATCTGCCCGGGCACGACCTCGAACAGGTCGCCGCGCTTGAAACTGTCCATCGCCTTGCGCACCAGATTGGCATATTCGCCCGGCTCATGGTCGCCGCGCGGCGGGATGCGGTCGGCGGTCTTGAACGGTTCGGCAATTTCGTCCCGCGGCAGCCCCTCGGTTGAAAAACCGTCGCCGGAATAGTCGTAGCGGTCGGTCCAGGCCTTGGTCGAATAATGGTCGACGACCAGGATCTCGTCAGGCAGGAACAGCACGAGATCGCGCTGGCTCTGTTTGCGCTCGAGCTTGTAGTCGACTGGATCGAACTGGAAGGCGAGGTCGTAACCGAAGGCGCCGTAAAGGCCGAGATTGGCGTCTTCATCGGTCTTGAACAAAGCGGTGATGGCGCGCAGCACAGTAAACACAGAGGGGACGCGGCTGCGCTCTTCCTCGGTGAAGACGCGGCCGGGCTTGGCGACATCGAGGCGGATCAGCTTTTTCGAGGTTTCAGCAATCGTCACCTCGGTAATGCCGGCCAGCGTCTTGCCGATCACCGGCAGCAGCACTTCGCCACGGCCGTTCAGCGCCTCGATGCGCATGGCGCGGCCACGCGCGGAAATCACCAGCGGCGGATCGATGATGGCCGTATCCCAGCGTGTGTAGCGGCCCGGATATTCGTAATTCGAAGAAAACACCGCACCACGGCGCGAGTTCAAGCCATCGACATAAGCGTCGATCGCACCGGCGTAAGGCTTGTCGTGGCGTTCGCGGGTGATGGTGACACCACCTGCGGTCACGAAGCTTTCCGCGCCGTTTTCCAGAGCCTTCATCGTCATTGCCGTCTCCATATGGCTTGTTGGGGCAACGGACCCGGGAATGGCTTTGAAAAAACAAATGGCCGCCCGGACATTCCGTTGCGGCCACCCTCTATTTTCACGCGCACGCGTTCGAACAGGCCGCTGTCAGCGAGCCCACCACCAAATGGTCTTGATCGAGCGCATGTTCATGGGCGAAATCCATAGCGGCGAATAGCCGGATGCGCAACAGGTTTGAAAGGCCTGTTTGTGGCCGCCGCTTCTGCAGCCCATGGCACATCGCCAAGGCTTGGGGTCCTGCCTAGACTGTTCGTCCAACATCGGAAAGACGGGAAGACAGCAATGACCGAGCAGATCGAGCGCGCACGCAGGTTCCATGCGCTCCACGTCAGGGGCAACCCGATCGTTCTCTACAATGCCTGGGATCCGGGCTCGGCCAAGATCGTCGAGAGGGCGGGCGCCAAGGCGATCGCCACCGGCAGCTGGCCGGTCGCGGCTGCTTTTGGTTATGCCGATGGCGAGAAAATCCCGCTGGAGCTGGCGCTGGACAACATCAGGCGCATCGTCGCGGCAGTCGACCTGCCGGTGACCATGGACCTCGAAGGCGGCTACGGCGTCGAGCCGGAGACTGTCGCCCAGACGGTGACACGTGCCCTGCAGGCCGGCGCCATCGGTTTCAATTTCGAGGACCAGATCGTCGGCGGCGCCGGCCTGCACGACATCGCCATACAGGTGAAGCGGATCGAGGCGGCAGCGGCGGCGGTGAAGGCTTCCGGCATTCCCGCCTACATCAACGCCCGTACCGACATTTTCCTCAAGGCCAAGCCGGATGTGCATGACAGCGTGCTGCTCGACCAGGCCATCGAGCGGGCGCACGCTTATGAAAAGGCAGGAGCGAGCGGCTTCTTTGCGCCGGGGCTCGGCGACGAGGCTCTGATCGAGGCGCTGTGCAAGGCCACCGTGCTGCCGGTCAACATCATCGCGCTGGCGCATGTGCCGCCGCGCCAGCGCCTGGCCGAGCTTGGTGTCGCCCGTGTCAGCCACGGCCCGGTGCCGTACCGGCAAATGGCCGAATGGCTGGAGGCCAAGGCGCGGCTGGCGATTTCGGGTTAGCTCAGTCCTCCAGCGTGCCTGACCTCGCGTCGGCGCTCTTCTTGTTGCCGACCAGCTTCAAGAGATCCTCGCCGGCGCGGATGATGCGGCGTGAGCGGCGGGTCAGGATGACGCCGTCCTGCGGCGCCAGCACTTCGGTGCGGCCACCGGCCTCGCCCGGTGTGTGGACGATGGTGGCGAGGCGCGCGCCCTCGGCGACGCGGTCGCCGGGCTTGACGTCGTAGAGGATGGCGCCGGCCCGGGGCGCCGGCATCATGTCGATGTTCTCCAGCGGCGCGACGAGGCCCTTGAACGCGCCGGGTGCGGGAAGGGCGGTATCGGCGATGACGCCGCGCGCCGCCAGCAGCCGGTAGAGGCCTTCGGCATCGGAACTTGCCAGCGCGCCGTCGACATCCAGCATGCCACGGTATTCTACCGTGGTGGCAACGCGGCGGTCGAGCTTCGCCACGTTGGCGGGGACGTTCTGGTAGGGCATGATCGTGGCGCCCTCGAAGGTGCCGTCGGTGTCCTCGCTCCACAACACCACGGCGTCGATACCCATGGCGGCGGCGCAATCGGCCATCGCCGGCCACAGGCTGGCGTGGACGTAGAGATAGGCAAGGCCCTCGTCGTCGCAATGCAGGTCGAGCACGATGTCGTGGCCGAGCGACAGCTGCACCAGACGGGTCTTCAATCGCTGGTCGGGGGTGCCAAGCGTGGTGTCGGGCAAAAGCTTGGCGTCCGGTGCTGCGAGCAACGGAAAGCCGCGGTTGAAATTGTTGCGGGTGCCGAGATGAAAGCGGCCCTGGTGCTCGCCGAAATGATATTGGGCGCGGCCGATCGGATTGGCCCAGGGCACGACCGTGATGCTGCCCTTGATGCGGCCTTCGGCTTCGGCCTTGTTCAGCGCCGGCATCAGCGCGTCGATGGCGACGAACCAGGCAGTTCACCGGCGTGGAGTGCTGCCTGGAGATAGGCCGAAGGTGCTGCCTTGTCGGCGCCGGCGAAGCGGAACACCGGGAATTCGTAGGAAACGCCTTCGGTATCGCCGGCGATGCGTTCGATCGATTTCTGCATGGGATGCCTCCAGGATAAGAGGCAGAACACATGCACTTTTGCCGAAGGGCTGTCGATTGGTCCAGTTCGCGCCGCCATGGGCGCAATGGAATTATTCGGCGGCGGCCGGAACCGTCGTTATCGGCGCCGATCCTTCGAGCGCCTGCGAGACAACGGCTACGCTGACCGCCAGCAGGGCCAGCACCGCGCCGACCAGCGGCAAATGAGCATAGGAAACGCCGGCCGACAGAGCCACGCCGCCGATCCAGGCGCCGCTGGCATTGCCGATATTGAATGCGCCCTGGTTGAGCGTGGCGGCGAGGTTCGGCCCTTCCGAAGCCGCTTCGACGACGCGGATCTGCAGCGGCGGCACGACGACGAAGATCAGCAGTCCCCACAAGAAGACGACGCCGATGGCGACGCTGGCGATAGCGCCGAACTGCGTGAAGCCGACAAACAGAACTGCCATCAAAAGCAGCGTGCCGATGACCGTCGGCATCAATTTCCAGTCGGCCAGCCGGCCGCCGATGATGTTGCCTATGGTCATGCCGGCGCCGAACAGCAGCAGGACCCAGGTGACCGCGGAGGTCGACAGGCCGGAGACATCGGTAAGGTAGGGCTTGATGTAGGTGAAGACGGCAAACAGGCTGGCCGAGGCCAGCGAGGCGATCAGCATGGCGAGCCAGACTTGCAGCTTGCCCAGCACGCGCAGTTCGCTGCGCAGGCCGCCGCCGCTCGGTTCGGCGACATTGGATGGCACCAGCCAGGCGATGGCCGCAACAGAGATCAGGCCGATGCCGACGACGGCGAAGAAGGTGGAGCGCCAGCCGAAGGCTTCGCCAAGCGCGGTGCCGGCAGGAACGCCGAGAATGTTGGAGAGCGTCAATCCCGCGAACATCATCGCCATGGCGCTGGCGCGCTTGTTGCGCGGCACCAGGCTGGCGGCAACGACGGAACCAATGCCGAAAAAGGCGCCATGACCGAACGCGGTGAAGACGCGCGCGGCCATCAGAAGCCAGTAATTGGGCGCAATGGCGCAGAGCAGATTGCCGACGACGAACATCGCCGTCAGCGCGACCAACACTGGCTTGCGCGGCAGATGCGCGGTGGCCATGGCGACGATGGGTGCGCCGAAGACGACGCCCAGCGCATAGCCGGTGACCAGCAGGCCGGCCGAGGGGATCGACACGCCGAGATCGGCCGCAACCTCCGGCAACAGGCCCATGATGACGAATTCGGTGGTGCCGATGCAGAAGGACGCAATGGCAAGCGCAAGGATCGGCAAAGGCATGGAAAATCCAGACTGAATCGGTTCAATTCAGACTGAACGAGAAGCCTTGCCGCGCGCAATGCACATTGCTGCAACGCACCAATGCAGAAAGCGCTGAGCTTGACGCGGGGCTATGTCAGGCGAGCGGCTTCAGCTCCTGGGCGATGGTTGGCAACAGCTCCGAGACGTTGGGGTGGATATGCACGGCGCGCGCCAGCGTATCGACCGACGCCTTGGCGTACATCAGGTCGAGCACGCAGTGCACTGCCTCGTCGCCGCCGGGGCCGAGCACGGAGCAGCCGAGGATTTCCCTGGTGTCGGCATCGACCAGGATCTTCATGAAACCTTGCGTCTCGCCCTTTTCGATGGCGCGGCCGACGCGGGTCATTGGTCGCTGGCCGACCAGCGCCTTGCGCCCGGATTTCTTCACCGCCGCCTCGGTCATGCCGCAGCGGCCGAGCGGCGGATCGATGTAAAGCGCATAGGCCTCGATGCGGTCGCTGACCTTGCGCGGATCGTCGTCGAGCAGATTGGCGGCGACGATCTCATAGTCGTTGTAGGAGGTGTGGGTGAAGGCGCCCTTGCCGTTGCAGTCGCCCATCGCCCAGATGCCGGGCACGCTGGTGCGCAACTGGTCGTCGACGGTGACGAAGCCGCGCAGATCGACCGCGATGCCGGTCTTGTCGAGACCGAGATCGTCGGTGTTGGGGGTGCGGCCGAGTGCCAGAAGCACATGCGAGCCGACCGCCGGCGGCTTGCCGGACGAGAAGGTCACGGCGATGTCCTTGCCCTGTCTGGCAAAGCGGATGTCGTCGGCGCCGACATGGACTTCTATGGCTTCGTTTTGGAGGATCGATAGGATGGCCGCCGACACGTCCTCGTCCTCGCGGCCGGTCAGGCGCGAACTCTTCTCGATGACGGTGACTTCAGAGCCGAAGCGGCGAAACATCTGCGCGAATTCAAGAGAGATGTAGCTGCCGCCGACGACGATGAGATGGCGCGGCAAAACGTCGAGGTCCATCATCGAGGAGTTGGTGAGGTAGTCGACGTCGTTGACGCCGGGCAGGTCGGGCACTGAGGCGCGGCCGCCCGTGTTGAGGAAGATCTTTTCGGCGGTCAGAAGGTCGTCGCCGACACGCACGGTGTTGGCGGATTCGAAGCGGGCATGGCCGCGATAAAGCGTGCAGCCCTTCATGCCGGCGATCCACGTCTCCAGATTGCTGCGGGAGTCGTTTGTGACCTTGTCCTTGCGCGCCTTGATCCTCTTGTAGTTCACGCCGACAGGGCCTGAGAACGTCACGCCGTAGTCCGCGGCACGCCGCGCCAGATGCGCGGCATAGGCGCTGGCGACCATGGTCTTGGTCGGCATGCAGCCGGTGTTGACGCAGGTGCCGCCGACCAGCTTGCGCTCGATCAGCGCCACGCTCATGCCGGCTGACGTCAGCCGGCCGGCGAGAGGAGGGCCGGCCTGTCCGGCGCCGATGATGATGGCGTCGTATGTCTTGGCGTCTGAGGCTTGGGCAGTCATACCACCGCCGCCACGATCAGCAGGCCGCCGATGATCGCCACCGCGTCCTCGATGAGGGCGGCAGGCAAATCCTTGCCGAAGGCGGCGGCCAACCGGCCGCGCGCTTCGGCGCCGCCATAGGTGCCGATGACGGCGCCGATGGCGCCGGCAATCAGGCCGCCAATGGTGGAACCGGCAGTGGCGCCGATCACCGCGCCGCTGAAGGCGCCAAGCAGGATGCGGGCGCCGAATTGCTGCGGCACCTTGCGGCTCGGCGTCGAGGGCAGCTGGTCGGTGACCAGTTCGACGATGGCGAGGATGGTGAAGATACCGACGGCGGCCCAATGGCCCATGAAACTTGCCCAGGTGTCGGCCACCGGCAGCCAGCCGAGATAAGTGCCCCAGGCGATCGCGGCCGGCGCGGTCATGGCGCGAAGACCGGCAATGACGCCGATCAGAAGTGCAAGCAAATAGAGCATGTCGATCCCCTCGAAAGCAGGCCCGGGACTGGGCCACGAGGGCAAGCTAGCATAGGTCCTGCGTTTGACGAGAGTAGGCGATGGTGCTTCTTCCATCAGTGAGCATTGTACTTTGGTAAACAGTCGAACACGACGAAGGGACGGAGTCGCTGTGATGGCCGATAGCGAACGCACAAGGATGATTGCAGGCGAATGGTGCACCTGCATCGACGACGAACTGGAGGCGCTGCGGGTGATCGCGCGCGATGCGGTGTTCGAGCATAATACGCTACCGCCCCAGCAACGCGGCAATATCGGTCCAGCGCTGTCGGTGCTGCTCGGCAGCACGGGCGAGGGCGGCCGCATCGAGGCGCCGTTCCACTGCGCCTACGGTTTCAACATCCATCTCGGCGACGGCGCCTTCCTCAATGCCGGCTGCACCATCCTCGACACCGCGCCGGTGCGTATCGGCAGGCGGACGCTTCTCGGCCCAATGTGCAGATCTACTGCGCCGAGCACCACAAGGAGGCCGCGGGCCGTCAGGCGGGACTGGAGATTGCCCGGCCGGTCACCATTGGCAATGACGCCTGGATCGGCGGCAGCGCCATCATCCTCGGCGGCATCAGCATCGGCGATGGCGCCATAGTCGGCGCCGGCGCGGTGGTGACGCGCGACGTGCCTGACAACACCACGGTGGTCGGCAATCCGGCGCGGGCGGTCAAGCGGGGCTGAACTCGTCGTGGGCGGTCAGTATGAAGCCATGCGTGCCATGCGCTCGTCCGGACCGGCTCGCCGCGAGAATTCACGCCGGTATTGGGCCGGTGACGTCTTGAGCCGTGCGGCGAAATGCTGGCGCAGCGAGGTGGCGCTGCCGAAGCCGGCTTCGAAGGCCACCATGTCCATCGATTTTTCCGTCGCCTCCAGCAGCCGTTGCGCCAGTTCGATGCGTTGGCCGGCCAACCATTCGCCAAAGCTGGTGCCGATCGATTTCTGGAAACGGCGGGTGAAAGTGCGCCGGGTCAGGCCCGCGGCCTCCGCGACGCGGTCGAGGTTGTGCGTTTGTCCGAGCGTTGCCCGCACCGTGTCGAGCGCCAGGGTGAAGCGGTCGGTGGCCGGGGTTTTCGCCAGCGGGCGCTCGATGAACTGCGCTTGCCCACCCTGCCGGTGCGGCGACAGCACGATGTGCCTGGCCAGCCGCAGCGCTACCTCTGCGCCATAGCGGGCGCGCACAATGTGCAGGCAGCAATCGAGCCCGGCGGCGACGCCGGCCGAGGTGACGATGTCGCCGTCGTCGACATAGAGCACGTCGGCGTCGACTTCGATGTCCGGGTATAATGTTTGCAGCCGGTCGGTGGAGGCCCAATGTGTCGTCGCACGCCGGCCCGCAAGCAGCCCGGCGGCGGCAATGGCGAAGGTGCCGAGACAGAGGCCGACGATCACCGCACCGCGCCGGTGCGCGTGGGTGAGCGCTGCCAGGAGCGGCGGCGGAAGTGGGGCCTCGAGATCCTTCCAGCTCGGAATGATGACGATGTCGGCATCGTCGAATGCGGAAAGGCCATACGGCACCGCGATGGTCAGCCCGGCATCGGTGTGGATCGCTCCATCGTCGAGCGCGCAGACGCGAAAGTCGAAACGCGGCAAGCCAAGCTTGGTGCGGTCGGTGCCGAACACCACGCACGGCACGGAGAGGTGGAACGGGCTGATGCCGTCAAAGGCGAGAACGGCAATGATCGGGTCGGCCATGCGTGTTTCCAGCAAGCGAAAAGCGAATTGTCCCAATTCTTTCGAATGATGTCAATCGGGCCACTTTTGGCAGTCGGGCGATCCGTCTATTTTCGACCTGTCCCATTCAAGCCCGAAGGAGAACACCATGTCCGCCAATATCACGCCGCGCCGCGCACTCATCGTTATCGATGTCCAGAATGATTATGATGGCGGCAACCTCGCCATCCAGTATCCACCGTTCCGCGACAGCGTCGTCAATGTCGCGCGCGCTATGGATGCCGCCGCTGCGGCCGGCGTGAAGGTGGTGGTCGTCAAGCAGATGGCGCCCGAGACCTCGCCAGTCTTCGCCAAGGGCAGCCATGGCGGCGAACTGCATCCCGAGATCGCCCGGCGAAGCCGCGACCACTATGTCGAGAAGTCACTGCCTAGCGCCTTTGCCGGCACCGACCTCGAGGCGTGGCTGCGCGCCAATACCATCGATACGATAACGGTGATCGGCTACATGACGCATAATTGCGACCTGTCGAGCATCATCCACGCCGCGCATGTCGGCTTTGCGGTCGAGTTCCTGTCCGACGCCACCGGTTCGCTGCCTTACGCCAACGGCGCCGGCTACGCCTCGGCCGAGGAGATCCACCGCGTGGTGTCCATCATCCTGCAGTCGCGCTTTGCGGCCGTGCTCGAGACCGCCGAATGGATCGATTGCCTGAAGACCGGTGCTTTGCCCGAACGCGACACGCCCTATGCGTCCAACCAGCGCGCGCTGGCGCGCAACGCTGCATAGGCAAATCTGTCCCCGAAAAGCAAAAGGGCGGCCAGTGGCCGCCCTTCTTGGATCTCGCAACGATCTCGAAATTTTCAGAACAGGCCTTCGATCTGGCCGATCTCGTTGAGGAAGATTTTTTCCGAGGACGGCGCCTTGGGCAGGCCGGGCATGGTCATGACCTCACCGCAGATGACGACGACGAAGCCGGCGCCCGCCGAAAGCCTGACCTCGCGTACCGGCACGGTGTGCCCGGTCGGCGCGCCGCGCAGGTTCGGGTCGGTCGAGAAGGAATATTGGGTCTTGGCCATGCAGACCGGCAGGTGCCCGTAGCCGGCCTGCTCCCAGGCATGCAGCTGGTCGCGCACCGACTTGTCGGCGATCGCCTCGTCGCCGCGATAGATGCGCTGGACGATGGTGTTGATCTTCTCGAACAGCGGCATTGCGTCGGGATAGAGCGGCGCGAACTGCGAGGCGCCGGATTCGGCGATCTCGACGACCTTGCGCGCCAACTCCTCAATGCCGGCAGAGCCATTGGCCCAATGCTTGCACAGGATCGCCTCGGCGCCGAGCGAGGCGACGAAATCCTTCATCGCCTGGATTTCCACCTCGGTATCGGTGGTGAAATGATTGATCGCCACGATCGCAGGCACGCCGAACTGTTTCACATTCTCGATGTGGCGGCCCAGATTGAGGCAGCCCTTCTTGACTGCCTCGATGTTTTCCTTGCCGAGGTCTTCCTTCTTGACGCCGCCATTCATCTTCATGGCGCGCACCGTGGCGACGATGACGGCAGCCGCCGGCTTCAAACCCGCCTTGCGGCACTTGATGTCGAAGAATTTTTCAGCACCGAGGTCGGCGCCGAAGCCGGCTTCGGTGACGACGTAGTCGGCGAGCTTCAGCGCCGTCGTGGTGGCGACGACCGAGTTGCAGCCATGGGCGATGTTGGCGAACGGACCGCCATGGACGAAGGCCGGGTTGTTTTCCAGCGTCTGCACCAGGTTTGGCTGCATGGCGTCCTTCAGCAGCACCGCCATGGCGCCGTCGGCCTTGAGGTCGCGGGCATAGACCGGCGTCTTGTCGCGGCGGTAGGCGACGATGATGTCGCCAAGGCGCTTTTCCAGATCCTTGAGGTCGGTGGAAAGGCACAGGATAGCCATGACTTCCGAGGCGACGGTGATGTCGAAGCCGGCCTCGCGCGGATAGCCGTTGGCGACGCCGCCGAGCGAGCAGATGATTTCGCGCAGCGCCCGGTCGTTCATGTCCATGACGCGGCGCCAGGCGACGCGGCGGGTGTCGATGCCGAGCTCATTGCCCCAGTAGATGTGGTTGTCGATCAGCGCTGACAGAAGGTTGTGCGCCGTGGTGATGGCGTGGAAGTCGCCGGTGAAGTGGAGGTTCATGTCCTCCATCGGCACGACCTGCGCGTAGCCGCCGCCGGCAGCACCGCCCTTGACGCCGAAATTCGGGCCGAGCGAAGCCTCGCGGATGCAGACGATCGCCTTCTTGCCGATGCGGTTCAGACCGTCACCAAGGCCGACGGTGGTGGTCGTCTTGCCTTCGCCGGCCGGCGTCGGGTTGATGGCGGTGACGAGGATCAGCTTGCCGTCCTTGTTGGCCTTCACCGATTTGATGAATTCGGCCGAAATCTTCGCCTTGTCGTGGCCGTAGGGCAAAAGGTGCTCGGTCGGGATGCCGATCTTGGCGCCGATCTCCTGGATCTGCTTTTTCTTGGCGCCGCGCGCGATCTCGATGTCGGACTTCACTTCGGCCATGACGGCTTTCCTTCGGATTGGACGGTGGAGGGGACGGGTTTGATCTCACTCGCAGGCATGTTGAACCCGGGCGCGGGCATGTTCTAACCCTGTCGCTCCCGAGGCGTCAACTTGCATGCAACTATGTTTCCTATGAAGAAAGTGTCTCCGCGGCCGGCCGACCTGTCGCCGGTTCTTCCTGGCTCCGTTGCCGCGCCGTATAGAAGCCAGAGGACGCGACGTTCCGCCGTCTCAAAACAGCCGCCCAATGCACGGAATGCGACAGAGGCGACGGCGCAAATTCGCCATCGCTCGCCGGGAAAGCTGTGAACGCTACTGAGTCAGGACGTTGCTGATCTCGACCATGTTGGAGCGCACGCGAAGCACGTAGAAACCCATCGTCGTCAGGTGCGTCGGCATGATCCAGCCATCCTCGCGGCCATTGGCGATGATGAAGGGCTGGATGCGCAGCGCCGAGACGAATTGCGCATCCATCGTGTCCCACAGATTGCCGAGATGCTTTTCCTTGATGACGTCCTCGAAGTCGGCCTGGGCGCCTTTCATCAGGCCGTAATAGGCATAGAGCTGGCCATAGGCGAACCAGAAGCGGTCGTCGGCGCGGAAGTCGAACCAGCCATTGTTATGGTTTTCGGCGCGCTCCTTGAGGATCGCGGAGGTGGAACCGATGTCGGAGGAGATGCGGTCGATATACTGCTTCAGATTGTCGGCGCGGGCATCGAACGTCGCCTGGCAGCTGCCGAGGCGGGCGTTGAAGGAGCGCAGCTTGGTGACGGCATCGCGATAATAGCTCGGCGTCGGCGTCTTGGGGCCGAACGGGTTGAGGCCGAAATACCAGGTCTCCTCGTCGAACTGCAGATTGCCGCGCGCATCCTGCAGGTCGCCGTCGATCTGCGATGTGGTGCGAACACGCCCGAGATTGTCGGCAAGCTCGGTGGCGGTGCGCCGCACCGCCTGGTTGATGCCGCGCTGGAACGAGGCCTTGTTGTCCATGAACGGCGTGTTGTCCCAGTCGATGCCGAACAGGCCGATTTTGTAGAGGATCATCGACGAGATCCAGGCATTCTGGTTGACGTTGAAGTCCGTCAGGTCGGCCGCCACCTGGGCGATGCCCGAATTGCCGCAGGTCTTGGCGGTGTCGGTGCCGGCGCCGGCCGCGACCTGTTCGCCGGCGGAAATGTTGCGGTTCTCGAAGGTGTATTTGTCGACGTAGTTGGGATCGAACTTGTTCCACCACTGGGTGGCGTAGAAGAAATTGGCGTAGAGACCGATCAACACCAGAAGCGCGAGGCCGACCACAGCCTTCAGGATCCAGCCGCGCTGCGTATACCAGCGCCCAGCCCAGAGGAACGGCCACAGGATCGCGCCAATGACGAGGCCGATGCCGCGGCCTATCCATTGGAAGATGCGGGTGAAGAAATTCACGATCGGATCAAGCATGGCTCTCGTTCACCCCTCAGTCAGTCAGGCCGTAAAGGCGCGTGCGAAACGCCACTTTGTCTTTCAAATATGTGGTTTTCAGAACGTCCACAACATGCGACCGCCAGGCGTCGCTGTAGCCGTCATAGTCCTTGTAGAAGCCCGGCTTGTTGAAGACGTAACGCGAGACAAAGTCCTGCGGCACGAAATCCGAGATCAGCTGGTTGGTCAGCCAGGCGTCGGGATGGTCGGGCTTGCCACGCACGACCAGGAAGCGCTGTTGCGGAAACACATCCTCGATCTTGAGATGGCCGAGCTGGGCGATCTCACGCTTGGCGGCGTTGAGAAAGGGGAAATTGCCGTCCTTGGTGATCAGATCGGCATGGCCATGGATCCAGGTCTGCAGCCAGACCTTGTCGACCTCGGTCAAATTGCGGTTCGGCTCTGTGTCGCGGATGAGAGAGCGCACCACCATCTCGGCGCGATGCTCGAGATAGCCCGAGCTTTCGACCCATGACGCGCGCGGCAATTCGATGCGGCCGGTGCTGGCCAGGAACTTGAACACCTTGTCGGCATCGTTGATCGAGAGATAGCTGACCTGCCAAGGCCGCGAACGGCGAAAGCCGGGGGCGGCCGGGTCGCCGATGACGGTAGTCATATCAGGATCGACGAAGACGTAGACGCCGCCGAAATGGCTGGTCCAGTAGGCGTTGTGGCGGAAGATCACCTGGTCGGGCACCAGCGCATTCTCACGGATATCGCCGCAGACCTTCGCCAGCTCCACCATACGGCTCAGCATGGTGTTGTCGCGCCAGGCATCGGGCTCCTGCTTCAGCCGGTCGACCAGCTTGCCGAGTTCGGCGGCCTTGCCCAGCACGTCCTCGGCCGAAAGCACCCTGAACTCGACCTGGCTGATCGACAGCAGATCCTCGATGTCGTTGACCAGGGGAACGGAATCCTCGATCTCGCCGTAGATGACATCCTTGATGGTCAGCGCATCGATGGCGCGCTGGTTCTTGGACATGAACTCGAACATCAGCTGCGAGGTGTTGGAAAAGGCGGTGTGCACCACCGGCAGATCGATCTGCGACGGCGTCAGGATGATGAAGCGGCGGTTGACCTCATTGGGGTCGAGATAATCGTAATCGCCGCATTCCTCGGCCACTTCGGGCGAGAAGCCGGTGCGGTCGATCTGGAAGCTCTTCAGCTTGGTGGGCTTGAGGCCGAAGGCAACAAGCGCCTTGTTGTAGCGCTGGATGAGGTGCGACTCGTCGACGGTGAGCAAGCGACCGTAGATCAGCTCATTGTCGCGGAGAAGGTCGGGCTTTTTGGCGTGGCTCATGCAGAACGTTCCGAGTGGCGTTGCCTGTTGTGGCGAAGCGCCAACGCTGACGCCTCCCTCTCCCCGTTCTTCACGGGGAGAGGGTAAGGGTGAGGGGCAGCGCTAGCATTCAAGGACATGTCTCCCCATGGCCTTTGGCGTCAATAAATCGAAGATCATTGGTCCGGATGTGCCGATCGAGGCGCTGTTCGATAGCTGCCAGTATGGTCGTAGCGATCTCTGGTCCACGCATGCGCCGCCCCTCACCCTTACCCTCTCCCCGTGAAGGACGGGGAGAGGGGGGCGTCAGCGTTAGCGCCAAGCCTTTCAGCACCCGCGGGCAGCGAAGGAAGCTCACGCATTCCAGAGCCCCTTCTTCTTCATCTCCTCCATCTCGCGTCCCGCCCGTTCGCGCAGGCGTGCGTCGCGCAGCAGCTTCTCCACCGCGGCGTCGTCGGATTTGTCGGAATAGCGGAACTCCGAGTCGGCGTAGCGGTTGATCTCCTGCATGACCATGTCCATCGAGAACGGCCCACGCAGTTCCTCGATCATGGCTTTCTTTTCGTTGTAACCCTTGTGCATGAAGGCTTCCGGCTTCTCGAACCAGTCGTCGGGCAGCTCGATGTCCATGGCGCGCATCTTGATGGCGTCGGTGACGTTCTTGATGGCTCGGCCGGTGAAGCGCGGCTCGGCATCCTTGATCAGGTGCAGATAAGTGCCGATGTCGGCCATCGATTTCGGCGCGCCATTCTCCTTCATGTAGCGCTCATAGACCTTCATCAGCCCGTCTTCCTGAGGCTTCTCGTGCTCCTCATAGGCTTCGGTCACCGCGCGCTGGATCTCCTGCGCGGCGTAGAGCTTGTGGTCGCCGAGTGGGATCTTGTGGTTCTTGCCGGCAAGCAGGACGAAGATGTCGATATAGTCGTCGCGGCTCTGTGGGCCGTCGACCAGCCAGCGGGCGCCGGCGCGCTGGCGCAGCGCATCGTCGACATTTTCGGGATAGTTGGAAAACATGCCGAACGAGCAATTGCCGCGCACCACCGTGCCGGCGCCGGCAAAGGCGTCCATCAAGACGCCGGTGATTTCCTGTTGGCCGGCCGAGGCGCGGTCGTCGGAGCGGCGGGCCGCCACCTGGTCGATGTCGTCGACGGTGCCGAAGCCGATGACGCGTGGGTTCAAGACATTGTTGATGAACTGGCGGCAGTTCTGGCCGGATTTGCCCTGGTAGGACGAGATCTGGTCGACGCCGAAATTCTCATAGGCGAAGGGATAGCCGGCAACCTGGCAATAATTGTTGACGAGGCCGGCGATCATCTGGATCAGCGTCGTCTTGCCGGTGCCCGGCGCGCCATCGCCGATGAAGGTGAAGAGGAAGCCGCCGAGCTCGACGAACGGGTTCAGCTCGCGCTCGAAATCATAGGCCATCAGCATCTTGGCGAGCTTGACCGACTGGTATTTGGCGATGTGGTTGCCGACGACCTCTTCGGGCTTCTTGAAGGTCATCACCAGCGGCTTGGAGCGCTTGCCGGGCGCGACGTCGAAGCCGTCGAGGGTGAAATCGTCGGCGTCGATGCGGATATGGGCGTTCTCGAACGGGCCGATGCCGTCGAAGCGGCCCTTGCGGGCCAGCAGCCCATCAATGGCAACACGGGCGAAAGCACGCGCCCGGGTCGTCAGGTCGCCATCGTCCTTCGACCCGGTGATCGCCCTGTCCAACCCAGCCACGATCGACTTCACCGCGTCCTGCGGCGTGTCGAGCAGGAAGTCGGGTTCGGGGATATCGTTGGGCGCCTCGCCATCGCTGTCGATCAGCTGGAACAGATAGGAGGCAAGGCTGAAGGCCGAAACGTAAGCAGAGGCTGACAGAAGCTTCTTGAAGGTCGCGGCTTCATCGCCTTCGAGCGGTGCGCGGGTGTTCTTGGCCTGCAGGCTTTCAAGGTCGGAGCCTTCGGCGAAGACATCGGAAATGGCGAGCGCAATCGCCAGGCCGCGGCGGGCGCGAAACAAAAGCGTGTGCTGCGGGATGCTCATCAACTGGTCGTCGGGATGGATCGCGGCGACGGTCTTGGTAAGCTCGACCTCGCGTGTGCGGCGCACCGAGCCGACCGAGACGGTGGAGACGAAGCGGCGGTTGGTGCCGGCAAGCGCGGTGCCGGATTCGCGTGAAGGATCCTCCAGCACGACGACGCGAGTGATGAAGCTTTGCGCGGTTGCGCGGTGCTTTTCGATAGCCGCTTCCGGAATGGTGGTCAGGCCGGTGTCCATGAAGGATGCTCCGCGATGTGACGGTCAGACATCTGAAATCACCTGCCCATTTGACAGGATGTGAACCTTGTAGCCGGAAAAGATCTTTTGAGCTTCGCCGGCGGCGTAGAGTGCTTGATAGGCTTCGTGCGGGATCAGGGCGTGGTTCTCGTAGCTCGACACACCCTGGCGCGCGGCTTCGAGATCGTCGGTGTTGATAAAGAATTCCTGCGTGGTCTTCTCGCTCGAAAACAGGCCCTTGCGGCCGGGTTTCTCGCCCTTGGAGTAGACCTCCTGGATGGTCCAGGTGAGCAGCCAGGCATTTTCCGGTTTGCGCACCTTGGCCAGCACCTCGGTCACGGTCGAATTGTTGTCCGTAATGCCTGCGGAATAAAAGGGGCCGAGCACGACGCGGCGCAGCTGCTTAGGGTGCAGCGGCTCGAAATCCTTGTCGAGATTGACCGCAATCGTTGCGGGCGAAAGCGTGTAGGCGGAATTCTTCTCGGTGAAATCGTCGAAGCGATGGGCGAGTTCGGGGTTGAGCAGGCCGTCCACCGGCAGCGGGATGTCGACCCGTTCATTGAGCTTGCCGCTGCTGTCAACGAGCTGCCGGATCATGCTTTCGGAGGAATCCTCCACCGTCACCATGTAGACCAGCGGCAGGTTGGCGCTGCCGTCGAAGCTCGCCCAGTGCACGAGGTAATAGGGGCGCCCGGTCTTTGGATTGACCGAGACCTTGGCCGTCTGCGCCAGCGAGAACGGGCCAAAAGTCTGTTCGCTCTTGACGTCCTCGAGATAGAGCCGCTCGGCCATCGACTTCTGCAGCGCTTCGGGGAATTCCTTGTGGCGCAGGATGAAGTCGGCCATTTCCTCGCGCAATTCGCCGGCCAGCGGAATGTTGGCCAGCCGCGCCTCGGCCTGGCGGCGGTCGTTTTCCAGTTCGAGCAGGTTCTGGAAGACGGGATAGCCGCTGTCGGCGCGCGAAATGCGGAACGTGTCCATGAAGCCGAGCCGGTTGCGCCAGCAGGAAAACGATTTGTCCAGCCGGGCAATGTATTCGGCGACAATCTTGGCGACGATGCCGTGCCGGTAAAGCGGCGAGCGGTCGTCGCGCATGAACACTTCGAGGCCGCTGAGTGCCGCCGTGATGGCGGAAAAATAGCGCGCCGCCGCTTCGTTTTCGGGAGTCATGCCGGTGTGCCCGCGTGCAGCCGCTCCTTACGACTGCACGTAGTTGGCCGAATTGTGCTTCTTCATCACGTCGTCGAAACGGCGGGCGAAGGCGTCGTCGGCGAGCTTCTTGCGGCGCTGGATGTCGGAGCTGGCGACCATGTTCTTCTCGTGCATTTCGAGAAGATCGCCGATGTGCTTTTGCGAGGCGGCGCCAATGCCGGCCATGGTCTCTTCGGCGGTGTTGTCGACCTGGCTGCCCAGCGTGTTGATCTTGTGGGCGACATCCTGCTGGGCGGCGGTCTTCAAGGAATCTTCCAGTGCCTTGTAGAGCACGATGCGCTGCTCGGTATCGATGGTCAGCTTGTTGATAAGCGTCGACTGCGCTGCGATCTGATTGTTGAGCGAATCGACGAAGGTCTGGAACATCGAGGTGTAGCGTTCCAGCGTCTGGCTCTCGGCCAGAAGCTCCTGCTCCTTGGCTTGCTTTTCATTGTATTCGGTCGCCAGTTTCGAGCGCTCGCCCTCAAGCTGCGTGCGCTCCTTCTGACTGGTAGAAGCGGCGATCTTGTTTTCGATGTCGAGCAGCAGCGGATTGACCTCCTCGATGCGCTTCTGCACCGCCTCGAGGTTGGTCATGGTGACCTTGCGGCGCTCGATCACCTGCGACAGGCTGTTTTCCGAGGTCTTGTAGCGCTGGTCGAGGACCTCTTTCTGCGCTTTCAGGATGCCGACGATGGTGTCGGACTTGACCAGAAGCTCCTGCAGATTGCCGGCCAGCGACATGTTGCGGACGCGGTCGGTGCGCATGCGCTGCTTGCGTTGCGCCGAGAAGACACCGACGAAGCTTTCCCAGCCGGTGTAGTTCTTCATGCTCTCGAATTCAGTGCCGAAGACGTTGGTGGCGTCTTCCAGCCCGATGATCAGGTCGGCAATGTTGCCTTCCATCACCTTCTGCTGCTTCAGCACGTCCTCAATGCGGGCATTCTCGATGTCGAAATTGGCGTCGCCGATCTTCTTGTCGGCGGTGGCCAGCGTATCAAGCACCGTGCCCGACTGCTCGATCTTGGAGCGCATGTCCTGCACGACCTGCCTGGTCTTGGCAATTTCGGCATCGAAATTCTGCAATGTCGCCATAGGGGCCTCCCGCTTCGGCTTCCGGTCGCTGGCTGCGAACAGCGGCGAATATATGTGGGGTATCAGGGGATTGAAAGACGCAAGACAAGACCCGCCCCGAAAACAAAAAAATGCCTGGTCGTCTTGAAAGGCAATGAAGGCGGGGTCATGGCGTGATTAACCAGCCGGCCAAGTATTGTTCAATTGTCATTGAACTTTGACGGCTGCGAAGAAGTCGATCTCGGACAGTGTGGGTGTGCTGAATTCGACAGAGGGCTCAATGAGTTGCAAGTGCGAGACAGCTGGCGGAAGCCGTCGCCATCACGCTACGCATCGCGCTGTTCAAGGCTTCGGATCGGCCTTCAGATAGGCGATGACGTTGGCGATGTCCTCGTCGCTGCTCAGGCCGGAGAAGCCCATCCTGTTGCCGGGTACTTTCAGCTTAGGAGCGCCGAGATAGGCTTTGAGGTTGGCTTCGTCCCAAACGAGGCCGGCCGCGCCGGCGTCCTTCATGGCCTGCGAATAGTTGAAGTTCTGGGCGGTGCCGGCGGTGCGGCCGACGATACCGAGGAGATGCGGGCCGACCTTGTCGCGGTCGCTTGCCGCCTCGTGACAGGCCATGCAGCGGTAGAACACTTTCTTGCCAAGTGCTGCATCGCCATCGGCCAGCGCGGCGAGGATACCGGCCAAGTAAATGACAAGGCCTGATGAAATGGCTCGAAGCATGGCGGTTCCCGGCTGGCTCTGGCTGAGGGCAAAATAGGCTGCAGGCCTTAACAAACGCCGTATGCCGGTGGATAGCAGCCGGGCTCAATCCGTGCGCGGGATCGCCGCGACCGCCTGCTTGACCTGCTTTTCAATCGCCGCCGACGAATGATTGTCGCGCACGAAAGCGCGGCCGATCTCCGCCATCTCGGCGGCCGCTTGCGGGCGTGTCGCGAGATCGATGATTTTCAATGCCAACTTGCCGGCATCGTCGCTGGACAGGAAATGCCTGCCCGCCTGCAGGCCAAGCCCTTCGACGGCCTTTTCGGTGGCGGCGACGACAAGGCCCGCCGCCATCGCCTCCAGCACCTTGATGCGGGTTCCGCCGCCGAAGCGCAGCGGGATCGGCGCATAGCCGGCACGCCCAAGCAATTCCGGCAGATGCGGTGGGTTCTCGATCAACCGCAGACCATGCCTGGTGCATAGACCGCGCACGACATCGCGCGGGTTTCTGCCGGCGACGGTGATCGACCAGGGCCGGCCGGAGGCGGCGAGGCGCGGCGCCATCGCGCGGCCGATCTGCTTGACGGCGTCGATGTTTGGGAAGTAGCCGAGATGCCCGATGAAGCACAGGCTGAGCTCACTGAAGCGCTCGGCAGCAATCGGCAGGGAAAGCACGCTCTCGTCTGGAATGGGGTTGGCGACGAACCTGACGTCGTTGACGGGGCCGAGAGCGGACAGAAGCGCTTCGTCGGCCCGCGAACAAACCCAGACCTGGTCGGCCAGGGCAGCCGCACACCTGTCGGCTTCGCGCGCCTCTGCCTTCCTTCGCCTGTTTTGGCGCCAGTCTCGAATTTGCTGCCACAGCGTCAGGCCGGCGATCCGGTCGGACACCGTCCGGGAATCGATGTTGTGCTGGTCAAGGACGGTGCGCGCGCGATGCTTCGGCGCCAGCGTCAGCAGCTGCGAAAGCACAATTTCCTCGATCACCACGAGATCGGGCGCGAATTCCCTCCAGATGGCGTCGGCTTCGGCCAGCTCGTCGTCCGGCATCATATGCACGGTCGGGTGCGGGCTGCGCCTGCCCCAAGGCGCCCTGCCGCGCGCTGCCTCGATGATCCGGTGACGGATGTTCGGCGGTGTGGAGGGTGCCGGGGCGCCAGTCAGGCTTACCGTCAGGACTTCGCCCATCGTTGCCAAAGCGCGTGCATTGACGGCGTTCCGGATCTCGCCGCCGGAGATCGGCGGAAACGGGCAATCGACTGTGAACTGCAGAATTTTCATGTTGCCCGGCGTTCAGCCTCTGGTGAAGCCAATGAAATCGTCGGGCGCGGCGCGGCCCATTTCCTCTTCCCAGTGGCGGCGGCAGAGCGAGACATAGACGTCCTTGCCGATCGCCACCTGTTCGCCTTGTCTGGCCACCTTGCCGTCAGCGCCGAGACGCACGACCATCGTCGCCTTGCGGCCGCAGCGGCAGATGGTGCGCACTTCGCGCAGATCGTCTGCGATGGCCAGAAGCGCTCGCGAACCGGAAAACAGATTGCCCTGGAAATCGGTGCGCAGGCCGTAGCACATCACCGGGATGTTCAGCCGGTCGGCGATACGGGCGAGCTGCCAGACCTGCTCTTCCTCGAGAAATTGCGCCTCGTCGACAAAGATGCAATGCACCGTCGTATGTTCGTGATGCTCGGCGACGCGAGCGTAGAGATCGTCGCCGTCGCGGAACATCTCGGCCTCGGTCTCCAGGCCGATGCGCGACGAGATCAGCCCGGTGTCGCCCTTTCTGTAGTGGCCGGCGACGAACAGCATCGTCGTCATACCGCGTTCGCGATAATTGTAGGACGCCTGCAGCAGCATTGTCGTTTTGCCGGCATTCATCGTCGCATAGTGGAAGTAGAGCTTGGCCATGCCGTCCTTTTAAGCCGAGTTGGCGCGGCGCGGGGAGAGGGCACCGCTGCATTTCATGGGAAAAGCCGTCTGCAATCGAAAAAGCGGCGGGCGTGTCGCTGTTTGGCCAGTCCGCGCCGTTGATCGTGATTGTCTTAGCGCTTGAAACCACACCAGAATGGTGTTTGGCTGACGAAACAAGGCGGGCAGAGAAACCGTAACTACGCTTCGCCAAAGAATCACAATGGGAGACTGCCAATGTCGCGTATGAACACCTTCGTCGCCGGCCTCGGCCTGGCGACTTTTCTGTCCACGAGCGCTGCACTTGCCGGCGATCCGGAGAGCTGCAAGGCGGTGCGCCTTTCCGATGTCGGCTGGACCGACATCCAGGCAACCACCGGCGTCGCTTCGGTGCTGCTCACCGCGCTCGGCTACGAGCCGCAGACGATCCAGCTATCGGTACCGGTGACCATGGCGTCGCTGAAAAACAAGGATCTCGACGTCTTCCTCGGCAACTGGATGCCGTCGATGACCAACGACATCAAGGACTACACCGCCGATGGTTCGGTCGAGACGATCGGCACCAACCTGACCGGCGCCGGCTACGGCATCGTCGTACCGACCTATGTCGCGGAGGCCGGCGTCAAGTCGCTGACCGACATCGGCAAGTTCAAGGACAAGTTCAACGGCAAGATTTACGGCATCGAGGCGGGCAATGACGGCAACCGCATCATCCTCGACATGATCAAGAACCCGAAGGACAATCTCGAAGGCTTCGAGCTGGTCGAGTCCTCGGAAGCCGGCATGCTGACGCAGGCCGAGCAGTCGATCAAGAACAATGAGTGGATCGCGTTCCTCGGCTGGACGCCGCATCCGGTGATGGGCGCCATGAAGCTCACCTATCTCGACGGCATGGGCGACAGCGGCTTCGGCGCCGCCACCGTCTACACCAATGTGCGCAAGGGCTACACCACCGAATGCCCGAATGCCGGCAAGTTCATCGCCAACCTGAAGTTCAACCTGGACATGGAAGGCGAGATGATGGACGCGATCCTGAAGGGCGGCGACGCCAACACGGTCGCAGCCGACTGGCTGAAGAAGCACCCTGACGCGGTTGCGCCGTGGATTGCCGGCGTCACCACCTTCGATGGCGGCGATGCGGCAGCGGCGGTCAAGACCGCGCTCGGAAGCTGAGCCGACTAATTCGGCCAAGCCGAACCAGGAAGGGCAGCCAATCTAGAAAAGGCTGCCCTTTTTCATATCCTGTGAGAAGATGACCTAATGAGAGCGGAGGCCGGAAGCAGGCGGTCTCTCGCATGAGAGGGGCGATATGGATCCGATTTCGAAATTCATGGTCGATCACAAGATACCGATCGGCGCCTGGGGAAAGGCGTTCTTCGGTTTCCTCACCGACAATTTCGACACCGTGTTCAGGACCTTCTCGAATGGCCTCAATTTCCTGCTCGACGGGCTGGTTGGCATCCTTTTGATGGTGCCGCCGGTGCTGCTGGCGCTGATCATCGCCATCATCGCCTGGCTGCTGCAGCGCTCGCGCCCGCTGGCCATAGGCGTCTTTCTCGGCCTGATCTTCATCATCAACCAGAACCTCTGGAAGCAGACGGTGCAGACGCTGGTGCTGGTCGTGGCCGCCGCCGCCATGGCGATGGCCATCGGCGTGCCGCTCGGCATCTGGGCCGCGCACAAGCCGAAGGTCTACCGCATCATGCTGCCGGTGCTCGACCTGATGCAAACGCTGCCGACCTTCGTCTACCTGATCCCGGTTCTGACCCTGTTCGGTCTCGGCAACGCGCCCGGCCTCATCGTCACCATCATCTTTGTCATCCCGACCGCGGTCCGGCTCACCCATCTCGGCGTCGTCTCGGTGCCGAAGTCGATCATCGAGGCCGGCGAGGCGTTCGGCGCCACCAAGCAGCAGCTGCTGTGGAAGGTCGAGCTGCCCTCGGCCTTGCCGACCATCATGGCCGGGCTGACGCAATCGATCATGCTGTCGCTGTCGATGGTGGTGTTTGCAGCACTGATCGGCGCCGGCGGCCTCGGCACTGAAATCAACCGCGCGCTCGGCTCGCGCCGCATCGATCTCGGGCTCGAGGCGGGCCTGGCGATTGTCGTACTCGCCATCGTGCTCGACCGGATGACGCGTATCGGCGTTGGAGGCAAGAAATGACCGTCGCCGTCGATTTCAAAAATGTCGATATCGTCTTCGGGTCCGACCAGGCCGGTTCGCTGGCGCTGATCGACGGCGGCGCCACGCGCGCCGAAATCCTCGAAAAGACCGGCAATGTGCTGGGTTGCGCCGGCGCCAGCCTGACCGTGCATGAGGGCGAAATCTCGGTGCTGATGGGCCTGTCCGGCTCGGGCAAGTCGACGCTGCTGCGGGCGGTCAACCGGCTCAACGTGGTGTCGCGCGGCCAGGTGCTGGTCAAGGACGGCGACAATATCGTCGATGTCGTGACCTGCGATCAGGCGACGCTGCGGCGGCTGCGCCAGAAGCAGGTGGCGATGGTGTTCCAGCAGTTCGGCCTGCTGCCTTGGCGTACGGTGGAGGAGAATGTCGGCCTCGGCCTCGAACTCGCCGGCGTGCCGGAGCAAGAGCGCAAGGAGCGCGTGCAACGCCAGCTGAAACTGGTCAATCTCGACCAGTGGTCGAAGAAATACGCGCATGAGCTGTCCGGCGGCATGCAGCAGCGCGTCGGCCTGGCCCGTGCCTTCGCCACCGAGGCGCCGATCCTGCTGATGGACGAGCCGTTCTCTGCGCTCGATCCGCTGATCCGCACCAAGCTGCAGGACGAATTGCTGCAGCTGCAGGCGGAGCTGAAGAAGACCATCATCTTCGTCAGCCATGATCTGGAAGAGGCGCTGAAGATCGGCACCCACATCACCATCATGGAGGGCGGTCGCATCGTGCAGACCGGGGCGCCGGAAGACATCGTGCTCAAGCCCGCCAATGACTATGTCCGCGACTTCATCGCCAATGTGAATCCGTTGTCGGTGCTGACCGCCTGGAACGTCATGCGCGACAGCCGCGACCTCGAGCACGGCGATAATGGCTGGGTGTGGCTCGACCGGCGCAAGACGACGCGCTTTAAGATCGACGAGCACGGGCTGGTGGCGGCGGCGGAACGCGACGGCAAACCGGCGGTATGGGTTTCATGCGCCGATGTCGAGGCGCAGCCGGAGGAGACGGCGCAAGTGTTCTGGGCCAACCCCGGCACGTCGCTGAAGACGGTGATGCTGGCCATGCACCGCTCGCAGACGGCACCGGTGGCGCTGTTCGACGACCAGTCCCGCTTTGTCGGCGCGATCGGGATACGCGATGTGCTGAGCGCGGTGTTGCGGCGCTAGATCATGATGAGATTTGGTTGAAATCTCATCATGATCTAACCCTTTGTTGGAGCATGATCTTTTCCAAAAACCGGTACCCACTTTTTGGGATCATGCTCTAAGCCAGACCGATGCGCGTGGCCCCGAGCTTGAACAGGGCTGTGGCATCCCGGTCGAAGCGGAAGGTGTCGATGAAGTCGTCGGCTCGGTAATCCGGAAGCGTCTTGCGGATGGCGGCGGCGAAGTTTTTCGCCTCGTCCAGCCGCCCAGCCAACGCCAGGCAGTGGGCGGCGATCGACAGGATGATGACATGTGCGTTGGGGCGGGCGGCCGCCTTCAGTGCCCAATCGGCTGCTTCGTCGAACTGGCCGAGGCGGACATGCGCCATGGCGCGTGCGCCCAGCATGCCGAACAGCATCGGGTCGAACGGCGACAGATGGCGCGAATGATCCGACGACCCGATCGCCGCTTGCGGGTCGCCCGACTGCGAATGCACGAACGACAGCGCATAGTGGCCAAGCGCGAAGTTCGGGCTGAGGTCGACGGCTCTTTGCAGTTCTAGCACGGACGCATCACCCTCGCCGCGCAGCCACAGCGCCCGGCCCATCGCCCAGTGCGCGGCGGGATTATGATCGTCGACCAAAACGCTCTGGCCGGCCGCCTCAAAGGCAAGCGCGCTGTCCTGGTCGCGGTCGCCCCAGCGCTGGAAGGCGCTCTGCCAATGGGTGAAGGACAGGCCGGCATAGGCGCGGGTAAAGGTCGGATCCTGCTGCAGTGCGATGCCGAAGAAATGCCTGGCCTGCTCGTTTTCGCTGCGGGTGAAGCGATACATATGCCAGAGTCCTCGATGGTAGGCCTCCCAGGCATTGAGCGAATTGGGCGCCTTCAGCATGGCGCGGTTGCGCTCGACCATCTCTATCTCGGATGAGATAGAGGCCACGATGCTGTTGCCGATATCGTCGAGGACAATGAAGATGTCCTCGGCCTTGCGCTCGAAGGTCTCGGCCCAGACGATCCTGGCCGTGCGAACCTCGACAAGCTCGACAGTGACGATCAGGCGACCCGTCGCGCTGCGCACCGTGCCGGTGGCGACATAGTCGACATTCAGCCTTCGGCCGGCATCTTCCGGCGCGATGTTCCTTTCCGCCAGGGCAAAGACCGAGCCCCGGGCGATGACAAAGAAGTCCCTGAGCTTGGCGAGGCGGGTAATGATGTCGTGGGTCAAGCCATCGGCCAGCCCGCCACGAGCGCCGCTACCGGCGTCTTCGGCAAATGGCATCACGGCCAGCGAAGCCTTGTGCGGCGTCGCGGCTTCTAAACCGGCAAGCATGACTGACGCCTGGTTCGGCCCGGGCGGAGCTGCCGGTTGTGCCGGCAAAATCGCGCAGGGCCGTTCGCTGCGGATGGACAGCCATGCCTCGCGCACCGGGCCGAAATCCAGCTCTTCCGACTGGAACAACTGCGCCGCAGCGGCAAGATGGTCTTCGCAGGCGCCGAACTGGCCGCGCCGCGCCAGCCTCACCAGGAGTGCGACATGGGCGCTGCTGTCGAACGGGGTCAGTTCCAGCCATTTTTCGAGATGGGCGGAGACGGCTTCGGAATCGGCCGGCAGCGTCTTGACCAAATGTTCCAGTATAGCCGCGTGGCAGGAACCGAGACGGCGGCGCTGCGCGGTCAGCCAGCTGTTGAAGAGAGGGCTGCGGTCGATCTCCAGCCCTTCGAGGAAGTCGCCGACGAACAGGCCGGAGAGCGACTGCAGTCGCATCGGCTCGAGCGTTTCGATGCCTGCGGCAGCCGCCGCCGCGACATCCAGCACGTCGACTGAGATGCCGTCGAGATCGAGCGCGATCGTATCGCCCGATGTTTCGATTCTGCAGCGGCCCGGTTCGTCGAGCGCGGCCCGCAGCTTGCTCAGGCACCAGCGCAGCTCACCCCTGGGATCATTTGGAACATCCCACAGCAACTCGCAGAGCCTGCCACGTCCGACCGGATGGGGCGCCAGCGCCAGATAGGCCAGCAGCGCGCGCAGCTTGCGCGATGCCGGCAAGACCACCGGGACGCCGTCGCGCGCAATCGTCGGCGGCCCAAACAGGCGCACGACAACACCTTGATGGCTGCTCGCCAGGCTCGATTCCACGCCAGATACCACGCCTGCTCCCACGCTGACCTGCCGGCCCCTGCTTTACCACCGAGCACGACAAAGTGCACCCGGCTCGCAAAATTTGTGCGCCGAATGTGGTGTTTACCACAGTGCCGCACGTCAAGGACCTGTAGTGCGGCAAGGTGTCGAAATCTCGCCGCCCAAACCGCCGGTGTGTAACCGGCCCGTGAGCAAGAACCAGGAGTCTACCATGTTGCATCAGCAGAAAATCAGAACCACGGCCGGCCGCGGCCGCCTGTTCGACAGCATTCTCGACACCATCGGCGACACGCCGGTCATCCGCGTCAATAATCTCGGACCGGCGCACGCCACCATCTACGTCAAGGCCGAGTTCTTCAATCCGGCGGCGTCGGTGAAGGACCGGCTGGCGCTCAACATCATCGAGGAAGGTGAACGCACCGGCGCGCTCAAGCCTGGACAAACCATTGTCGAGGCGACCAGCGGCAACACCGGCATCGGTCTTGCCATGGTCTGTGCGCAGAAGGGCTACAAGCTGGTGGTGACGATGGCCGACAGTTTCTCGGTCGAGCGCCGCAAGCTGATGCGGATGCTGGGCGCCAAGGTGGTGCTGACGCCGCGCGCCGAGAAAGGCTTCGGCATGTACAAGAAGGCGGTGGAACTGGCCGAAGCGAATGGCTGGTTCCTGGCCCGCCAGTTCGAGACCAAGGCCAACGCCGACATTCATGAAGCTACCACGGGACGCGAGATCGTCAACGATTTCGCCGGCTCGCGGCTCGACTATTTCGTCACCGGCTACGGCACCGGCGGCACCGTCGTCGGCGTGGCGCGGGTGCTGCGCCGCGAGCGGCCTGAGACCCGGATCGTGCTCACCGAACCGGCCAACGCGCAGCTTGTCGGCAGCGGCAAGCGGCAGATGCGTGGCGCCGGCGGAGCGCCGGCCGCCAGCCATCCGGCTTTCGAACCGCACCCGATCCAGGGCTGGACGCCGGATTTCATCCCGCACGTCCTGCAGGAGGCCATCGATGGCAACTTCTATGACGAGGTGATGCCGATCGCCGGGCCGGAGGGCATGAAATGGGCCAAGGCGCTGGCGCAGCAGGAAGGCATCTTCACCGGCATTTCCGGCGGTTCGGCTTTTGCCGTGGCGCGCCAGATCGCCGGCACAGCGCCGGCCGGATCGGTGATCCTGTGCATGCTTCCCGATACCGGTGAACGCTACATGACCACGCCTTTGTTCGACGGCATCGAGGCCGAGATGAATGCGGAAGAGCTTGCTCTCTCGCGCTCGACGCCCGGTTGCCAGTTCCCGGCATGATGACGCGGGAGCAAATTGCATGGACGCGATGCCTGGACACTCGGCTACCAGTACCGAGGAAACGCTTGACCCCTCGGACTGGGCCGATGTGCAAAGCCTGTCGCATCGGATCGTTGACGATGCCGTCGCTTACCTGCGCGATGTCAGGCAACGGCCGGTGTGGCAGGAGATGCCTGGAGATGTGAGGGATTTCTTCACCGCCTCGCTGCCGCAATCGCCGACCGCGCTTGCCGACATCTATGGCGATGTCGTGGACAAGGTGATGCCCTATCCGATGGGCAACATCCATCCGCGCTTCTGGTCCTGGTATATGGGGTCGAGCAATTTTACCGGCGCGATCGGCGATTTCCTGGCGGCAATCCAGGGCTCCAATCTCGGCGGCGGCAACCATGCCGCCGCCCTGATGGACGGCCAGGTGGTCGACTGGTGCAAGCAGATGATGGGCATGCCGGCTTCGGCCAGCGGCACGCTGGTCAGCGGCGGCTCGATGGCCAACATCATCGGGCTCACCGTGGCGCGCAACACCAAGGCCGGCATCGGCGTGCGCGAGCACGGCGTTGGAGCAATCGAAAAGCCTTTGCGTTTCTATGGCTCGGACCAGGTCCATTCCTGTCACCGCAAGGGGATGGAAGCGCTCGGTCTCGGCAACAAGGCGCTGCGCCGCATTGCCAGCGACGCCGGCCTGCGCATCGACATTGAAGGTTTGAGGACTGCGATATCGGAAGATCGCGCGGCCGGGTTCAAGCCGGCCTGCATCATCGGCAACGCCGGCACTGTCAACACCGGCGCCATCGACGATCTGCAGGCGCTGGCCAAGCTGGCGCATGAGGAGGACCTCTGGTTCCATGTCGACGGCTGCATCGGCGCGCTGATCGCGATCGCGCCTGAGAATGCACATCGCGTCGCCGGCATCGAATGGGCCGATTCCATCGCGCTCGATCCGCACAAATGGCTGCATGCGCCTTTCGAGGCAGGCTGCGCGCTGGTGCGGGATGCCTCGGCGCATCGCAAGACCTTCGCGGTGACGCCGGAATATCTGGAGTCGACACCGCGCGGCCTCGCCTCCGGCCAATGGCTGCACGATTACGGCCTGCAGACGTCACGCGGCTTCAAGGCACTCAAAGTGTGGATGGCATTGCGAGAACACGGCGTCGAAAAATTCGGCCGCCTGATCGACCAGAACATTGCGCAGGGGCAGTATCTCTCAGGGCTGATCGCGGCCGAACCAGCGCTCGAACTGACGGCGCCGACCAGCATCAACATCGTCTGCTTCCGCTATCGCGCGGATGGTCTCGATGGCGAGCGCGCGAAAGCGCTCAACACCGAGATCATGCTGAGGCTTCAGGAAGACGGAACCGCCGCCATTTCCGATACCACGGTGCAAGGCCGGCATTGCCTCAGGGTGGCGATCAACAACCACCGGACCCGGCGCGAGGATCTCGACCTTCTCGTCGCCGAAACGGTCCGCCTGGGCAACGAGATCGCTTCTGCCTGACCGGCCATGGGGTAGAGCAAGCGGCTCTCAGCCGCTGGCGGCCTCCTGGAAATCGCCCTTCGTCACGGGGAACGCCAGGCCGGGAAGGTAAAATGTGATCGGCCGGATTTCGTAGACTGCCGAGGGATTCACGCGGCGCAAGTCGCGCGCGGCTGCAATCGCCGCCTCCTGCGTGGCGCAGTCGAGGACATAAAGACCCAGCAATTGTTCCTTGGTCTCGGCAAACGGCCCGTCGATGACGATGCCTTCGCCCGGACCGCGCAGCGTCACGGCGTCGGCGGTCGCGCCCAGTCTTGCCGCCGGCCCGAGCTTGCCTTCGCGGGTCAGCCTGGCGTTGACTTCGAGCAGGTCGTGCATCAGCGCCGCATCCTGCTGCGGCGTCAGGGACTGGATGGTCTGTTCGACGTGATAGGCCAGGATGGCGTAAAACATGCGGCGATCTCCTCCTGTTCGAGCGGCTGCACTATTGCAAGGTTGGGTTGGCTGATCCACCCCCGGTGCCCATCGAGACGCTAGTCTGCTGCCTCATGCCGCCAGCGGCAGGCTGAGCTCCGTCAGCAGGCCGCCGCAGGGACGGTTGGACAGGTTGACATCGCCGCCGGCGGCACGCGCAATGTTGCGGGCAATGGTCAGGCCGAGGCCGAGACCGCCGGTCTGGCGGTTGCGCGATTGCTCCAGCCGCACGAAGGAACCGAACACCTGGTCGAGCTGCGCCTGCGGTATGCCCGGCCCCTCGTCGCGGATGACCAGCGTGACCGTGCCGTCCGACTGCCGCAGGCTGACATGGGCTTTCTTGCCGTAGGTCACGGCATTCTGGACCAGATTGTTGACGCAGCGCTTCAGCGCCACCGGTCGCGCGATGCAGATCATGCCACGCGGCCTGGCGCCGTCATGGTCGAACGTGACGTCCTCGAAACTGTCGGCGATCGATTCCACCAGCGACCAGAAATCGATCCGCTCGCTCTTCTCCTCGGTGACTTCGAAGGTGGCGAAGTCGATGACGGAGCTGGCGATGCTCTCGATGTCGGCGAGGTCGTGGGCCAGCGCCTCGCGCGCGGTCGATCTGCGCAACAGTTCGAGGCGCAGCCGCATGCGGGTCAGCGGCGTGCGCAGATCGTGGGCGAGCGCGGCGGCCAGATGTTCGCGGTCCTCGACATAGTCGCGCAGCCGGACCTGCATGGCGTTGACGGCTTTGGCCGCGGCGCGGATTTCGCGGCTGCCGGTCTCGGCGATCGGCGGGCTCTTCAGATCCGTGCCGATCCGGTTGACCGCGGTTTCCATCATCCGATAGGGCGCCGTCAGCCGGCGCAGCGACCAGATCGACATGATCACCACCAGGGCCGCGATCAGCGAATAGAGCGGCAGGCTGTCGAAGCTCAATATCGGTCCGACCGGCGTGTTGGGCTCGGTGAAATTCAGCCATTGGCCGTCGGCGAAGCGGACAGAGGCCGTCAGCTTGTCGCTTTGGGCGAAGCTGGCCGCCAGCGATAACAGGTCGCGCTCCACCGCGCCAACATCCTTGGTCACGGCCACACCGCCAGGCGCGTTGGCTGCCTGGGTTGCCGGATCGCGCCGGACGCGGGCGTCGGTGATGCCGAATTTCGACAGCCGCCCGACCAGAATGTCCTCGAGCTCGGCCAGTTCGTCGTCGCCGGCGATCGACGAGGTGACCGCGGGCGTGTCCGAAACGGTGAGCGCATAGGTGGCGTTGAACAGACCGGAGGCCGTCAGCTTGCGCTGCTCCGGCGTGGCGTCATGCATCAGCTGCACCAGCGAATAGGCGCGGTCGTTAAGCCGGTAGAGATCGACCTCGTCATTGGCGACGGCACGATCGCGCGAGACGATGTAGAGCGTGGCGACCTGGCTGATCAGCAGGCCGGCAATGACGATGAGCAAAACCCAGACCGGCAGGGTTTGCGGCAGGAAACGTCTCATTCGGAGGTGGTCTCGGGCAGGAACTGGTAGCCGCCGCTGCGCACAGTCAGGATCAGTTTCGGCGTCTTGGGGTCGTCTTCCATCTTGCGCCTGAGACGGCTGACCAGGATGTCGATACTGCGATCGAAGGAATAGTCGCTGTCACCGCCGGAAAGCTCGATGAGCTGGTCGCGGGTGAGCACGCGCTGCGCGCTTTTGACGAAGGTCTGCAACAGGTTGAACTCCGCCATCGTCAGCTCGACCCTGACATCGCCCGGCGCCATCAGCCGCCGGCGCGAGCAGTCCATCGTCCAGCCGGCGAAATGGTAGATTTGCTTGGTGGTGGCGCGCTTCGGCTCAGCAGCACCATTGCGCCTCAAAACGGCGCGGATGCGGGCCAGCAGCTCGCGCGGATCGAAGGGTTTGGGCACATAGTCGTCGGCGCCCATCTCCAGGCCGACGACGCGGTCGGTGGTCTCGGTCACCGCCGTCAGCATGATGATCGGCGTCGAGTAGCTGGCGCGCAGGTCGCGGCAGAGCTCCAGCCCGCTCTTTCCTGGCAGCATCACATCAAGCACGATCAGGTCTACCTGCGTGCGGCGCAGTATGTCTTCCATCTCGACGCCGTCGGCGGCAACCGTGGTGCGCAGGCCGCGCTTCTGGAAGAATTCCTGAAGCAGGTCGCGAATGCCCTTGTCGTCGTCGACGATCAGTATGTGCGCATCGGATTTCACGGCGATCCTGTCATTGCTGGCGGCCGGTCGGCGGCTGCCTTCTGAGTCTGCTTCTGTGGCGTCACCCACACGATAGAATTCTGGCCACATGTTGGCCAGCGGCGATGATCGCCCGCAAAGCCGATTTGCCAGAAACAATTCAGAAACAAAATTCTATAGTCCGGAAAAACTCCCGAAAAAAATCAAGGGCATAAAGGGTGCCGTGGCGGTCAGGACATCGGCTGCGACGCGAAGTCTCCGGAGTAACGGACATCACCAATGCACAGGTTCACGATCAGCTTGATGGGTGCGCTGCTCAGCATTCCGCTCGTCACAGCCGCGGTCGGAGCCACAACCGCAAAGGTGACGCCGATCACAAGGAGCGAGCGCTGCATCGATCTCAATCGCCAGGTAGACGAAGCCCTTGAAACCCATGCCGCGGCAACGCAGGTCACCGCGGCGAAAGCACTGCAAAGAAAGGGAAACCGGTTCTGCGCCAACAAGAAACAGGCACAGGGTATCCGGATGCTCGCGAACGCTTTGAAGCTGCTTGGAGTGACACCGATCGACCCGGTTCAGTGACACTCGAAACTCGACCCGCACAAAGAAGGAAATGAAGCCATGAAAAAGTCCATCCTCTCCGCCACCGGTCTCGCCGTCGCTCTCGCTTTCGCAATGCCGGCTCTGGGCAATGCCGCTGCCACCACGACCGCTGCTCCGGCTGCTTCCACGACCACCGCTCCGGCGACCACGACCGCCAAGCCCCCGGTGAAGAAGGTCGTCGCCAAGAAGCCCGTCAAGAAGCACAAGAAGGCGAAGAAGGTCGTCAAGACGGACGCCCCGAAGGCCTGATCCAGACAGCCAACAGGCTTGTCTGTAACAAGGCCGCTCCAGCACCCCCCCCCGGCTGGAGCGGCCTTGTCGTGTGAGTGCATGATTACCCGTTGATGGGTGCCGGCCACCCAGGACTTTAACCCGTTTGCAATGCCGGTCCGGTAGGATAGCCCGCATGAAGAAGCGGCTTTCATCCATTCTGCGCTCGATGGCCATCGGCGGCCTTGTGGCCTCGGCAATGGTCAGGGTGCTGATCCAGTTCACCGCCAGCCCGGTGCCCGATCCGGTGAGCGGGCGCACGGAGCCGTCGCTGTTTGCACCGGCAATCTCCAGCAGCTGGCAATACATCACACCATGGCAAAGCCTGCTGCTTACCGTGATCACCGGCGCGGCGCTGGCCTGCTTCTTCGGCTGGCTCGCGGTCGCCTGGGTCGAATACAAGGCGGCCGGATCAAGGCCGGATGCGGCATCCAGCGCACGGCAATTCCAGGCTCGTCGCGTCGCCGATCGCCAGAGCCGTTGAACCGCAGCGTACAGTTCCTAAATTTGTGAACGGCAGCACTTCCGGGAAGCCGGTTTGGCGCGCCGATCAAAATGGACGACGGCTTTCCCCCATGACAAAGTGAGAGCGACCCCTCGCGCGATACCGGTTCCCGATGCCTGAAATCAGTTCCAAACCCCGCACCAAGACGAAGCCGCGGACCGAGCGGCCGAAGCTCTACAAGGTCATCCTCATCAATGACGATTTTACGCCGCGCGAATTCGTGGTGACGGTGCTGAAGGGCGAGTTCAAGCTCAGCGAAGACCAGGCTAACCGGGTGATGATCACCGCGCACCGGCTCGGCGTTTGCGTCGTTGCCGTCTTCACCAGGGATGTCGCCGAGACCAAGGCGACACGGGCCGTCGACGCGGCCAAGGCCAAGGGGTACCCGCTGCTGTTTACGACGGAGCCGGAGGAGTAGGTTGAGCGTCTTTCTCCCCGTATAGTGACGGAGAAGGGATCCTTACCTTCCCTCTCTGTACCACATCGCGCCCATGGCCAGCAGCAGCAGGCAAAGGCCGAGGAAGCCGCCGAACAGGGGTACGCGCGAGACGGCTTTGAGCACGCTGTCGTCGGTGCTGCGCAGGCCGATCCAGTCTGCGCCCGAGGCCGCACCGGAGGCACGGACCGGGACGATGGAGGGCAGGGCGACGCTGCCGGTGAGCTGGCCAAGGGTGGAGGAGGCCGCCAGCCGGCGCACGCTGCCGCCGGTGGCCTCAGTCGGAGCCTTCAAGCGGTCCTCGGTAGAGACGACGTCGGAGAATTCCGGAGCGTTGACCGGGCCGACATGGGCGAGTGCGGTCAGGTCACCATTGCCGATCTGGTAGAGGCCGATCTCCTTGGTCTCGATGCTGCCCAGGAAAACGCCGGGTTCGGACTTCTCCAGCTTGACGATCAGCGCCTTGCCCGAAGGGGTGATCACCTGCGCCGGGCCGGGATCGTCGCTCATCGTCTGGCGGCGGATTTCCAGCATCATGCCGCGGCCGTCGGCGGTCAGCCGCTCTTCCTCGAGTTCAGGTTCCTTCATCAGCCAGTGGGCGATGCGGCGGTAAAGCTGGACATGCGGCCCGCCACCCTCGAAGCCGCGCGCCCATAGCCAGCCCTGATCGGACAGAAGCATGCCGACGCGGCCTTCGCCCTTGTGGTCGAGCAGAAGCAGCGGGCGGTTGTCGGCGCCCTTCATCACTACTTCGCCTTCGGGGTTCTGCACGCCGATGGTGCGGAACCAGCGGCTCCAGCGCGGCGGCTCGGTCGCCGAGCCGTCGAGGCCGCGCGTCACCGGATGGCGCTGGCCGAGATCGGTGAGGCGCGGATAGAAGGCCTTGTCGATGACTTCGCCGGTCGGCATTGCCGGCAGCGACGACATTAGCGGGGTGCGGGCAATCGAGGCGTCGCCGGCATATTCTGGCCCGGCGGCGATCAGCAGCGCGCCGCCCTTTTCGACGTATTCGGAGATGTAGTCGTAATAGAGGATCGGCAGCACGTCGCGGTGCTGGTAGCGGTCGAATATGATGAGATCGAAATCCTTGATCTTCTCGACGAACAACTCGCGGGTCGGGAAGGCGATCAGCGACAGTTCGTTGATCGGCGTGCCGTCCTGCTTTTCCGGCGGCCGCAGAATGGTGAAATGGACGAGATCGACCGAGGCGTCGGATTTCAGCAGATTGCGCCAGGTGCGCTCGCCGGCATGCGGTTCGCCGGAAACCAAAAGCACGCGCAAGTTCTCGCGGATGCCGTCGATCAGCGCGATGGCGCGGTTGTTGGCGTCGGTCAGTTCGCCCGGCTCGCGGTCAATGGAGAGTTCGACGATGTTGCGGCCGGCGCCAGGGATGGTCACCTGCAGCGGCATCGCCTGGCCGATGGTCGCCTCTTCGACCGCGACCTGCTCGCCATTGACCGAGACGCGGACATCGACCGGGCCGGTTTCGCCGTCGGTGGCGATGACGCGGTAGGTCATGTCGAGCGGCTTGCCGACGAGGCCGAAGCGCGGCGCGTTCTCGAAGCGGATGCGGCGGTCCTTCTCGTGCTCGTTGCCGGTGATCAGCGCGTGCAGCGGCGCATTGAAGTCGGGGGCGGCCGGTGCGTCATGCACCTCGCCATCGGTGATCATGATGGCGCCACCGATGCGCGAGGGCGGCACGTCGCGGAAGGCGCCTTCAAGCGCTGCAAAAAGCTTGGTCTCGGTGCGCTCGTCGGCGGCTTCCGACTTGCCGGCCTCGACGACGCGGACGTCGAACTGCTTGAAGCGGCCAAGGCGCTGCTGCAAACCGGCAAGCGCTTCGTCGGTCTGTTTGGTCCGGTCGCCGATATCCTGGCTCTGGCTGCGGTCGACGATGACGGCAACGACGCTCTTCAGCGCCTCGCGCTCCTCATCGAGGAAGACCGGATTGAGGAGTGCTGCGCCCAGCGCAATCAGCGCCGCGAAGCGGAAGATCGCGCCGCGCTGGCGAAACCACAAGCCGACAGCCGCCAGCACCAGCAGCGGTGCGAGCACCAAAGCCAGCAAGGGCCAGGACAGCAGCGGTTCGAAGGAAATCGACCAGTTCATCGTTTACCCTCCCCCTTGTGGGGAGGGTCGATCCGCGTAGCGGAGCGGGGTGGGGGTAGGCGACAGAGCGCTGGCGCTGCACCCCCACCCCGGCTCACTGTCTTCACTTCGCTGCGGCAGCGAGCCGACCCTCCCCAAAAGGGGGAGGGTGAGGCTGCGCTGCCGGCGCCAGACAGGATCGAGACGAAAATTAGCCAATACCGCCATCCTACTGCCCCAGCCGTTCGAGCAGGATCGGCACGTGCACCTGGTCGGATTTGTAGTTGCCGGTCAGCATGTACATCATGATGTTGACGCCGGCGCGCAGCGCATAGATGCGCTGCATCGGATCCGACGGCACGGTCGGCAAAAGCGGGTCACCATTCTCGTCGACGGCCCAGGCGCCGGCAAAATCATTGGCGGTGATCAGGATCGGCGAGACGCCGTCGCCGACGCGCACCGGCCGATTCTCGGCATTGCTGGCCTCGAGCGAGGCTTCCACCCAGAGCGGGCTGCCGGAGAAACGGCCGGGAAATTCGGGCAGGATGAAGAAGGATTTGGTCAGCACATGGTCGGCGGGCACCGGCTCCAGCGGCGGCACGTTGAGATTGCCGAGAATGTCGCGCAACCGTTCCGTCGCCGGGCTCGCCGAATCCGCACCGATGCCGTTGGCGAACTGGTCGCGCGTGTCGAACAGCACCGTGCCGCCCTGCTGCATATAGGCGTCGATGCGGGCGATCGCGGCTTGGCTCGGCATCGGCGCGGAAGGAGCGATCGGCCAGTAGATCAGCGGATAGAAGGAAAGCTCGTCCTTCGAGATATCGACGCCCGCCGGCGCGCCCGGCTCGAGCGCCGTCTTCTCGATCAGGAAGCGGGTCAGGCCTTCGAGCCCGGCGCGGCTGATCGAATCGTCACCGGGCACACCGGTCAGCACATAGGCGATGCGGGTCTTGGCAATATCCTCGATAGCCGCGGCATCGCCGGGCTTGGCATCGTCGGCGCGGGCGAGGTCGGCATGGCCAAACAGCATGCCGAGGCCAAGCAGCAGCGCAGCCGTCGTTGCCGCGGCCGAGCGGGCGCGGCGCGGCCGGCGCGAGATCAGCCCGCCCATCCAGAACACCGCCAGCGTGTCGAGCAGCATAAGCACAAGTGCCGCTGTGACCAGCGATCCCTTGAGGTCGCGCGATTCATCGAAAGCGTACTGGATATTGGTCACCGGCACTGTGAATTGCGGGCGCACCAGCGGCGCGAAGGCGGTGGCCGGGTCGAGCAGATTGTGGGCGAAAACGCCGGTTTCCGAGCCATAGAGGCCGGGCGGGTTCTCGAACGTCACCGGCAGCGAGCCGGCGCCGGGGACCAGCGGTCGTGCGTCCGGCGTCGGCGGCACCAAAGTGCCGTCGGCGGCTATCATGCGATAAGGCGCCAGCGACGTAGCAGCGGCTTCAGCGTTGGCGACCGCCGCACCCTGGTTGCGCGACAGCTGCACAATGCGCCGCAGCATCTCGACGAAGCTGCCGGAGATCGGCAGCGTCGACCATGTCGCTTCCGGGGTGATGTGGAACAGAACCAGCGTGCCCTTGCCCTTCTTCAACCCGGTCACCAGCGGGGTGCCATCGGCAAGGGTTGCCCAGGTGCGTTCGACGATGTCCGGCGTCGGTTCGGCCAACACCTGCCGGCTCACCGTGACCTCGGCCGGCGGTGCGAGGTCGGCGAACGGGCCGTTCTTCGGGAATTCGGTCACCGCTTGCGGCGTCGTCCATGACAGCGCGCCGCCAAGCGAGCGCTCGCCGGTGCGCAGCCTGACCGGCAACAGATCATCGTCATTGCCGGCGGCGGCCAGCCGCGAACCGGCAAAGCGCACCAGCGTGCCGCCATTGTCGACCCAGTCGACCAGCCGCTGATGGACCTGCGGGGGAATGGTACCGATATCGGCCATGACGATCATCGCCGGCTTCTGGTCGAGAAGCTGCGGGATGGCGTCGGCGAGATCGACGCTCGACGGTTCGACCAGATCGGCGAAAGGCTGCAGCGCGCGCCTGATGTAATAGAGCGGCGACAGGAGCGGCTGCGCCTGGTCGGCCTCGGCCTGCGATAAAAGTCCGACGCGGCGGCGCTTGGAGCTTTCGTCGAGCACGCGCACCGCACCTGCCTGGCGTTCACCGTCGAGCGCGATCGAGGCGAAGTCGTTGCGCAGTTCGAACGGCACCGCCATCGTGCCGGTGGCGGTAGTCTCACCCGGCGCGAAGGTCAGCGTCGCGTCGGCGATGCGGCGGCCCTTATCGTCGAAGGCGCCGGCGGTGACTTGTGCCGGGGCCGGATCGCCGGGCGCGCGGATGGCGGTCAGGGCGAAGCCGTCGACCTGATTTTCGGCGCCAGTGAGCCCAGTCAGCGCCAGCCGGCCGGAATCGGCCCAGACGACACGGGCGGCGTTTTTCGACAGCAGTGTGTTGAAGGCGGCCTCGTCGCCCTTTGCCGCAAGGCCGTCGGCGAGAACGGCAACGCTGGCGCCGGGCAAGGTTTCCAGCACGCCGGCGACGCGGGCATAGACAGCGGGTCGGTCGGTCGGGATCGGCCTCGGCTTGGCGGCGCGCAGCCGGTCGAGAGCAGCCGCCGCATCGAAGGGGCCGATCTCGGCGTTCGGCTTTTCGGCGGTGAAGGCGATGACGACCGGTACGCCGTTCGAACCGGCATCGGCGATCAGCCGCTGGGCGGTGGCGACGCGCTTGCCCCAGTCGGCGGCACTCGCCCAGTCATTGTCGATGACGAGCGCCAGGGCGGCGCCCTCGGCCGGCAATTTTTCGCGCGGATTGAAAACGGGTTCGGCTAATGCCGCGACGACAAGGGCTGCCATCAACAGCCGCAGCAGCGTCAGCCACCACGGGCTCTGCTGCGGCGTTTCCTCGCGCTTCAGCACGCGAGCGAGGATCTTCAGCGGCGGAAACATTTCGGACTGCGGCTTGGGCGGTGTGAGCCTGAGCAGCCACCAGATCACCGGCAGCGCCAGCAGGCCCCACAACACCATGGGAGCGCCAAAGGAGAGCGGCAGCCAGCTCATGCGCCGGCCCTTCCCACGAATGCGCCATCGGCGGTCATCGCCATGTGGATGCGCACCAGCGCCTCGGAAGCGAGGCGGTCGGTGTGATTGACGGTATAGCTCCAGCCGAGGCGCTTGCACCAGCTGGCCAGCTCCTGGCGGCGGGCGGTGTAGAGCAGGCGATATTCGTCGCCGAGCATTTCGGCGCGGCCGGCGGTCAGCTTGTCGCCGGTCTCGGGATCGGTGAATTCGGTGCGGCCGGCATAGGGAAAGGTCTCCTCCGCCGGATCGGCAACCTCGATCAGATGCGCACGCACGCCATGCCGCGCCAGCACATCGAGCCATTCCATGGTCTCCTCGACCGGGTCGAGGAAATCGCTGACGACGACGATGTCGCAGAAGCGGCGGATGGCGGACAGGTCAGGCTTTGCCGGCGGGTCGGCGGCGTGCATCAATTGCGCCGCGATGCGCTCGGCGCCGTTGCGGGCGGTGAACGGATCGGTCAGGCCGGGCCAGGCGATGCGCTCGCCGCTGCGAGATAGCAATTCGGCCATGGCCAGTGCCAGCACCAGCGCGCGCGATTCCTTGGAAACGCTGGCGCCAGTCGATTTGTAGAGCATGGAGGGCGATGGGTCGGCCCAAAGCCACACCGTGTGGGCTGCTTCCCATTCGCGGTCGCGCACATAGGTGTGGTCGTCCCGGGCCGAACGGCGCCAGTCGATGCGCGAGGAATCGCCTTCGACATAGGGGCGGAACTGCCAGAAATTCTCGCCGATGCCGCGCTTGCGGCGGCCATGCCAGCCGGCAATTACCGTATTGACGATACGGCGTGCCTCGACCAGCAGGTCCGGCACCAGCGAAGCCCGCAACCGTCCCCTGGCGAGCGCGTCGCGCGTCGCTGCCGGTGCCTGGACTTCGCCGATACGCGCCATCAGATTCCTTTGGCCAGTTTCGCTACCACGTCGCGCACGGTCGTGCCCTCGGCGCGGGCGGCAAAGGTCAGCGCCATGCGGTGCTGCAGCACCGGTTCGGCCAGCGCGCGGATGTCGTCCACCGACGGCGCCAGCCGCCCGTCATAAAGCGCGCGCGCACGGGCGCACAGCGTCAGCGCCTGGCTGGCGCGCGGGCCGGGACCCCAGGCGACATGCTTGTCGGTCTCGGCATTGCCCTGGCCGGGACGCGCCGAACGCACCAGTTTGAGGATGGCGTCGACGACGCTTTCGGGCACCGGCATACGGCGGATCAGCGTCTGGATTTCCTTCAGCCGCGCCGGCTGCAGCACGTTTTGCGCCTTGGCGTCCTCGATGCCGGTGGTCTCCAGCAGAATGCGCCGCTCGGCCTCGATTTCGGGATAAAGGATGTCGACCTGCATCAGGAAGCGGTCGAGCTGCGCTTCGGGCAGGGGATAGGTGCCTTCCTGCTCCAGCGGGTTTTGCGTCGCCAGTACATGGAAGGGCGCGGGCAGGTCGTGGCGAATGCCGGCGATGGTGACGTGATATTCCTGCATCGCCTGCAGCAGCGCCGACTGGGTGCGCGGCGAGGCGCGGTTGATCTCGTCGGCCATCAGCAATTGCGCGAAGATCGGGCCGGAGATGAAGCGGAAGGAGCGCTTGCCGGCCTCGTCCTGTTCCATCACCTCTGAGCCGAGAATGTCCGACGGCATCAGGTCGGGTGTGAACTGGATGCGGCGCGAATCGAGGCCGAGCACGACACCGAGCGTTTCGACCAGCTTGGTCTTGGCAAGGCCGGGCACGCCGACCAGCAGCGCATGGCCGCCGGCAAGCAGCGCCACCAGCGTGCGCTCGACCACCACTTCCTGGCCGAAAATGACGCGGCCGACGCCGTCGCGCACCCTGGAAATATCGGCCAGCGCCGTCTCGGCCTGGGCGATCATGTCCTTTTCGCTGATTGGGCTTTCCTTGACCATTACGCTCATGCCGCATCGATCCTTGTGCTGGAAGTACCGGCTTGCACTGTAGTGCCTTAGAATGCCGCGATTCGGCTTCGCCTGGCGCCTACGAATGAATTTAAATCACAGACTTAGGCTGACAAGCGGAACAACAGTGACTATTTCGTGACCATGACGGAACGCTCCGAACATCGCGAGCACAGCCTTACTGCCGCAACCGAGGCGCGCGGTCTCGAAGCGTTGATCTCGCGTGCGGCTCGCGCCGGCAAGGGCGCGGCGCCGGTGGAGCGCTGGAATCCCGACTTTTGCGGCGATCTAGACATGGAGATCAAACAAGACGGAACGTGGTTCTATCTCGGCACGCCGATCGGCCGCATGCCGCTGGTGCAGCTGTTTTCCAGCGTGCTGCGCAAGGACGAGGATGGCAGGACCTATCTGGTGACGCCGGTCGAACGGGTCGGCATCCGCGTCGTGGACGCGCCTTTCATCGCGGTTGAAATGGATGTTTCCGGCGCCGGCGCCGAGCAGACCATCACTTTCCGCACCAATGTCGGCGATGTCGTCGAGGCCGGACCTGGCCATCCGCTGCGCTTCGTCGACGAGAACGAGACCGGCGGCCTAAAACCCTATGTGCTGGTGCGCGGGCGGCTGGAAGCGCTGGTGGCGCGGCCGGTGATGTACGAACTGGTCGAGCATGGCGAGGAGATCGATATCGGCGGCAAGACGATGTTTGCCGTGCGCTCGAAAGGCGAAATCTATCCGATCATGCCGGCGGAAAAACTGAAGCGGCTGAGCGCATGATGGATCAGGTGAGGCCGCCGCCGTTTTCCACAGCGGATTTTCGCGCGCGGGTCGCGGCGCCAGCTGAAGCCCATGCCGGCGACGATTATGGCGATCATCGCTTCAACCCCGGCCATCCACGGTTGACGCAGCTCAAAGCGCTGCGCGACGCCGCGGTGCTGATCCCGGTCGTCGATCATGGACGCGATGCGACCGTGCTTTTGACCAAGCGGGCGGAAAAACTGCGCAGCCATTCCGGGCAGGTGGCTTTTCCTGGCGGCACCATTGATCCCACCGATGCGACCCCGGAAGCAGCGGCCTTGCGCGAGACCTTCGAGGAGATCGGCCTCGGCCATGACCGCATCGAGATCATCGGCCGCATGCCCGATTATGTCGCCGGCAGCGGCTATCGCATCGCGCCGGTGCTGGCGATCGTCGAGCCCGGTTTTACGCTGTCGCTCAATTCCGACGAGGTCGACGCCGCCTTCGAAGTACCGCTTTCGTTCCTGATGGATCCGGCCAACCACACCAGGGACAGCCGCATGTGGAACGACCTGGAATGGTTCTTCTACGATATGCCCTATGGCGGCCAGCGCATCTGGGGCGTCACCGCCGGCATCATCCGCACGCTCTATGAAAGGCTCTATGCTTGAGTGATCCGATATCGCTGGCGGGCAGAGCCGACTGGCTGGGTGAAAAGCATCTGCAGCGGCTGCTTGCCGTGCTGGCGCAAGGCGGCGAGGAAGCCCGCATCGCGGGCGGCGCGGTGCGCAATGCACTGATTGGGCAGCCGGTCGCCGATATCGACGTTGCTACCACTTGCCTGCCCGAGGAAACCGTTCGCCGCGCCGAGGCGGCGGGCTTCAAGGCGGTGCCGACCGGCATCGAGCACGGCACGATCACGGTGATTGCCGGCGGCGCGCCCTATGAGGTCACCACGCTGCGCGCCGACATCGAGACCGATGGCCGCCGCGCCAAAGTGTCGTTCGGCCGCGACTGGAAGGCCGACGCCGAACGGCGCGATTTCACCATCAACGCGCTCTATGCGGAGGCTGACGGGACGGTCGTCGACCTGGTCGGCGGCGTCGGCGATATCGAGGCACGAAGGCTGCGCTTCATTGGCGATGCCGAGCAGCGGATCCGCGAAGACTATCTGCGCATCCTGCGTTTCTTCCGCTTTTTCGCCTGGTACGGCGAGGGTCGGCCCGATGCCGAGGGATTGAAGGCCTGCGCCCGGCTCAAGGACGGTCTCGCCCATCTCTCGGCCGAACGCATCTGGTCCGAGCTGAAGAAGTTGTTATCGGCCCCAGATCCGTCGCGCGCCTTGCTGTGGATGCGCCAGGCCGGCGGGCTCACCAGCGCCCTGCCGGAAAGCGAGAAATGGGGCATCGATGCCATTCATGGGCTGATCAAGACAGAAAAGGATCTGGGCTGGGCGCCGGACCCGCTGCTCAGGCTGGAGGCGATCGTGCCGCCCGATGCGGAGAGGATGAAGACACTGGCCGAGCGGCTGAAACTTTCGACCACTGAGGCGGAGCGCCTGCGCCACTGGGCGCTGACGGCTGCCGTCGAGCCCAAGACAAGCGAAGCGGAACTGGCCAAGAAACTCTATTCCGGCGAGCGCCAGGGTTTTCTCGATCGCCTGCGGCTGTCGCTGGCGTCGGCGCGAGCGCGGGCTCTTGAGGACAATGACGCCCTGGTTCAGGCCGGCGGGTTTTCGCGCCTGCTCGCTTTTGCGCTGAAATGGGAAAAACCGGTGTTCCCAGTCAAGGGCGGCGATCTGACGGCGCTTGGCGCGTCGCCGGGGCCAATACTCGGTGCGATCCTGAAAAACCTGGAAAAGGAATGGATCGGGTCCGGCTTTGCGCTCGATCGCGACGCGCTGCTGGAGCGCGCCGCGGAAGCCTTGAAGGCCAGATAGGACTGCTCAGGCCGCGTCGCGAACTTTCTCGATGCGCGAGCGGATCGCCTCGATCATCGTCTCGCGAATGACCGTTTCGCCATGTGTCTCGCGCATATGGTCGACGGCGCGGCGCATGACCTCGGCTTCCTCACCGGCACGCGTGTGCCACTCACAGCCGGGAACCAGCGAGCCGCAATGGAATTCCTTCATGGGATTTTCTCCTTTTCCTCCTTGGAGCCTGTGCCTCTCATGGGCACACGAAGCTCCGCCATCTCTGTTCCGCGCCCTGTCACAGCAGTCGGTTTCGGGGGCGCGCACGGGGGAGTTAGCATAACACGGTTCCACGAGTTTGGTTGCCGTGGGGGCGAAAAAGGCGGAGCAGCGCTGCTCCGCCCCCTCTTGCCAGGCTAAGCCAAGGCGAGAACGTTCGGTCTTGTCCCGATCACTTCTCGATCTTGACGGACTCGGCAACCTTGTTCTTGCCGCTCATGTCCCAGGAAACGCGGACCTTTTCGCCTGCCTTCAGGCCAGGATCCTTGAAGGTCTTGGGCAGCGTAAAGGTCGATCCATCGTCCAGAACGAGGCTCATGGCCGTGCCATCATAGGTCTTGACCGTGCCCGTGGTGTGCTTGACCGCGGCAAAGGCAATCGAGCCGGAAGCGAGAAGGGCAGCGGCGGCTGCCGAAACAATGAGCTTTCGCATGTAATACTCCTGGAAATGCGGGCATCCGTTTGGAAAATGCTCCGCCTTGTTCAGGGCCGTCCGGTAGCGTCGTGTCGCGGTTCGGGACTGAACCGCCGGCGCTTCCCGGCCCGAAACGACAAATAGTCGTTTTATTTCAATCGCCTATTAGACGAAAAAGATAATGGCGATGCCACATTGGCTGCCCAGATTCGGCGAATGGGACGTCAATGCGGCTCACGTTTCGCTCACCGATTTTTTACGGCCACCTGACCTCCGGCGGCAGGCTGGACAGGATCGAAGCGACATTGCCGCCGGTCTTCAGGCCGAAGATGGTGCCGCGATCGTGAAGAAGGTTGAATTCGACGTAACGGCCGCGGCGAATGAGCTGCTCGTCGCGGTCGTCGTCGGTCCAGTTCTCGTTGAAATGGGCGCGAACCAGGTGTCCGTAGACGACAAGGAAAGAACGCCCGACATCCTGGACGAAGTTCAAATCGGCATTCCAGCCGCCTTTCTCCTCCCCCGAATGCAGCCAGTCGAAAAAGATGCCGCCGACGCCGCGCGGCTCGTGGCGGTGCGGCAGATAGAAATACTCGTCGCACCAGGCCTTGAATTTGGGGTGGTCGGCGATCGCAGCGTTCTTCTCGCAGGCGAACTGCATGGCTCGATGGAAGGCGACCGTGTCGGGGTGATCTTCCGTGCGGTTGCGGTCGAGCACCGGCGTCAGATCGGCGCCGCCGCCAAACCAGTGGCGCGACGTCACGACCATGCGGGTGTTCATGTGCACGGCCGGCACGTTGGGGTTCCAGGGATGCGCGATCAACGAAATGCCTGATGCCCAGAAGCTCGGGTCTTCCTCGGCGCCGGGCATCTGCTTCCTGAATTCGGGCGAGAATTCGCCATAGACGGTCGAAGTATGGACGCCGACCTTCTCGAAGACGCGGCCGCGCATCATCGCCATGGCGCCGCCGCCGCCCTTTCCATTGTCGCGTTCCCACGGCGTCTTCTCGAAGCTGCCGGGCGACCATTCGGCCAGTGGTCCCTGCAGTTCCTGTTCGATCTGCTCGAAGGTTGTGCAAATGCGCTCGCGCAGCGTCTCGAACCAGAGCCTGGCCTTCATTTTCTTCTGTTCGATGTCGGGTGGCAGGCCTGCCGGTATTTCTGGTCGTTCCAAAATGCTGTCTCCGGTCGCAGCCGACAAAGGACCTAGTGGAGTGAATTTGACATTTGCACACAGCGTGGCGCAGGGCACGACGCAAATGTCAAATTCGAAAACTCTGCTAGAAACATAAACTTGCTAGCGGTCCTTGTGATTCCAACATTCGCAACGGCGCCTGGGGATTAGGGAGGCGAATGTTGGAATCGGACCACTAGCCTTTTCCGGGCGCGATCCCTAATCTCTTAGGGGCAAGGGTCAAGTGTCATCTGGTTCGGCCCAGGAGTTCTTTCATGCGCACGCCGGCAAGACCGCCGCTGCATGGCCTGAAGAAAAGGCTCGATCGTTCACGCGCCGAGCGCGAGCGCATGCCGCGTGACGGGTTTTTGCGGGAGACCTTTGTCTTGCCGCGCCCCGATGCGCGGCTCAAAGCCAAGGAATGGTTCGAACGCTTTCCCAAGCAGGCCTACTGGACCGAGATCGAAAGCTGGTTCGAACGGCCAGGCGACGTCATCGAATTCACGATACGGCGGCTGCCCGCGGCGGATTAGAATTCCGCAAGCAGTCGCCTTGCGCCCGGCCCTTGCGCACTCAAGCGATCTTCCCTGTTTCGCAGCGGGCATTTGTCGATCGACATGCAGCCGCAGCCGATGCAGTCGGTCAGGCCGTCGCGCAGCTTCTTTAGCTGAGTGATCTTGCGATCGAGGTCGTCGCGCCAGCCGGTCGACAACAGGTTCCAGTCCTCGCGCGTCGGGGTACGGCCTTCTGGGAGCGATTCAAGTGCGGCGCCGATCTCGGCCAGCGAAATGCCGACCTCTTGGGCGATCCGGATGATTGCCACCCGCCGCAGCACGTCGCGGCCATAGCGCCGCTGGTTGCCCGACGTGCGGTGGCTGCGGATCAGCCCGCGCGCCTCGTAGAAATGCAGCGCCGACACCGCCACGCCGCTGCGCATGGCCAACTGGCCGACCGTCAATTCCTTTACCGGAGCCATCTCGATTTTCCGCTTGACCTCAACTTAAGTTGAGCTTGTAGCCAGGAAATGTCGATAGGGCAATTGAGGAGAAGGCGATGTGCGCCTGGGTGAGAATGATGCAAGACGCAAGGGCCGTTGGCGATGACGACAACGCGTTGAAGGTTCTAGCCGAGTTGCCGGATGGCTTCACCGGCGACCATGGCGACGGACAGCGCGACGTTGATGCTGCGCGTGCCCGGCTGCATCGGGATCGTCAGCCGCGCATCCGCCGCCTGATGGACAGGATCCGGCACGCCGGCGGATTCGCGGCCGAACAGCAGGATGTCGCCTTGGGCGAAGCTGAAGCCCGTATAGGGGGTCGCGGCTTTGGTGGTGAGCAGCACCAGCCGGCAGGCTTGGCCCTTGCGCCAATCCTCGAAGGCGTTCCAGTCGACATGCCGGGTCAGGGCAGCCATTTCGAGGTAGTCCATCCCGGCGCGCTTGAGCGCTTTGTCGGAGAGCGGAAAGCCGGCTGGTTCGATAATGTCGACGCCAAGGCCGAGGCAGGCGGCGAAGCGCAGGATTGTTCCGGTGTTGCCGGCGATGTCAGGCTGGTAGAGGGCGATGCGGAGACGGTGGTTCATTTCCGCGTCTTTCTAATAAGTGGCAGATCGGCCACAGCGGGTGGCTGGTTGTGGAAATTGCTGGACCTGCGGGTGGCCATTTTCTGCGAAGTCGATTATACCGCAGGCATTGTCAACCCGAACCGATGGAGGGGTATTTCATGATGACCATGCACATCCTGCGCCCCTCCCGTGGGCTTACCTGCCTGCCGGCGGTTTCGGTACGACGATTTACCTGATTTCTTAGATCTGATCGCACCGATCCCCGCCGAACCCAATTTTCGGCTCTTGAAGGAATCCTGCGATGTTTTTCAACCGGTTAAAGGGGCCTAGAGCCCCAGCTGAGCATGTCGCGACCGAGTGCTATCCTCGTGTCCCGACGGATGCAATCCGTGCCTCCGGCCGAATGCCGGCGCACGACATTGCTTCGCCTTTTTATGTCTATTCTCACACGGAGGACGGACCGATGTCCGATCCCTATAAGATACCGGGTTCAAGAAGCCTGCACGAACGCAAGACGGCGACCTGGGCGTTGCTGGTCGGCGAGACCTATTCGTCGGCGGTTCACGCCGAGACGCGCCGGCGTCCGCATCGCGGCATGTTGCCGGATGTCGATTTCTCGCGTGCGGTTCCCGACCACAGCCGGCCGTCGCTGGTGCGCCGGATCATCCGGCTGATCCGGCCGGGCGCGAAAAACCGGACTGGCGGCTGCGTGCCGTCAGCTCAGTCGAAGGCTTCTGTCGGTGAAAAGCCCGCAAGTCCCTATATTGCGCGAAGCAGGACCGATGGCCCGGGTGATTCCGGGCCGTCGGTCCCCGCCGACGTACGGTCTGGGGACGCGGAGCGCCCCGGGGATTTTTCCCGCGCCGCATGAGCGGACAAAAGTTTTGTGAGCATCACTATGTTTAGCTGGTTTGAAAGAAGGCTCGATCCGTTCCCCGCAGCGGAACCGGTCGAGCCGCCGAAGACACTGGTTGCCTTCTGCGTGCATTATACGCGCGGCGCCTGGCCATACATCATCGTCGACGCGGTGCTGGTGACGGCGATTGCCATCGCGGAAGTGTGGATGTTCGGCTTCATGGGCCACATCGTCGACTGGCTGTCCGGGCAGAACCGCGAAACCTTCCTGCAGACCGAGAGCTGGAAGCTCGCCGGCATGGCCTTCGTCGTGCTGTTCGCGCTGCCAGGTACAGTATGGCTGCATTCTTTGCTCAACCAGCAGACGCTGATGGGCAACTACCCCATGCGCATCCGATGGCAGGTGCATCGTTATCTCTTGAAGCAGTCGATGAGCTTCTACCAGGACGAATTTGCCGGCCGCATCGCCACCAAGCTGATGCAGACGGCACTCGCCGTGCGCGAATGCGTCATCAAGGTGATCGAGGTGCTCAATTACGTCATCGTCTACTTCCTCGGCATGCTGTTCATCGTCGGCTCGGCCGACTTGCGGCTGGCGGCACCTCTCGGCGTCTGGCTGCTCGGCTATATCGGGTTGTTGCGCTATATCATCCCGAAGCTGGGCAAGGTCGGCGAGGCGCAGGCCAATGCGCGCTCGACGATGACCGGCCGCGTCGTCGACAGCTACACCAACATCCAGACGGTCAAGTTGTTTTCCCATGCACGGCGCGAAGCAACGTTCGCGAGAGAAGGCATGGCAGGCTTCCTTGACACGGTCTACCGGTCGATGCGGCTGGTGACGATGCTTTACGGCCTGCTCTATATCCTCAACGCGCTGCTCCTGTTTTCGGTGACTGCGCTGGCGCTGTGGCTGTGGCTCGGCCAGGCGGTGACGATCGGCGCCGTCGCCGTGGTCATCGGCCTCGTGCTCCGTATGTGGGGCATGTCGCAGTGGATCATGTGGGAAATGTCGAGCCTGTTCGAGAACATCGGCACGGTGCAAGACGGCATCGCCTCGATCTCGCTGCCGCGCCTGGTCGAAGACCGGCCGGGGGCGAAGGACATTGCCGTCACCAAGGGCGAGATCCGCTTCGACGACATTCGTTTCCACTATGGCAAGCAGAAGGGCGTCATCGAGAACCTGTCGCTGACGGTGAAGCCCGGCGAGAAAGTCGGCATTGTCGGGCGCTCGGGCGCGGGCAAGTCGACGCTGGTCAATCTCCTGTTGCGGTTCTACGACCTCGAGAACGGCCGGATCCTGATCGACGGCCAGGAGATCGCTTCGGTGACGCAGGATTCGCTGCGCGCGCAGATCGGCATGGTGACGCAGGACACTTCGCTGCTGCATCGTTCTGTGCGCGACAATATCCTTTACGGGCGGCCCGATGCGACGGAGGAAATGGTTGTCGAGGCAGCCGGGCGGGCCGAGGCGCTGGAGTTTATCGGCAGGCTTTCGGATCACACCGGACGTAAAGGGCTCGACGCTCATGTCGGCGACCGCGGCGTCAAATTGTCCGGCGGCCAGCGGCAACGCATCGCCATTGCTCGCGTTATGTTGAAGGACGCACCGATACTTATCCTTGACGAAGCGACGTCGGCGCTGGATTCCGAAGCCGAGGCCGCCATCCAGGAGAATCTCTACAAGCTCATGCAAGGCAAGACCGTCATCGCCATTGCGCACCGGCTGTCGACCATCGCGGCAATGGACAGGCTCGTCGTCCTCGACAAGGGCCGTGTCATCGAGGAGGGGTCGCACGAGGAACTCGTCGCCAGCGGCGGGCTCTACGCGCAGCTCTGGCAGCGCCAGTCGGGCGGGTTCCTGCTCGACGACGGTCCGGTCGATGCCGCCAATGACGCTGTTGCCAACGATATCGGCGTGAAGGGTGAAGCCGCAGAGTGATGACGTCAGCATGATGACAGCCGTCTATCGCTGGTTCGAGAACTGGGTCTATCCGTTCAGGGAGCCGGCGGACCTTCGGCCGCCGTCAAGCGTCGGCGGCTTCCTCTGGCACTATGTCGGCCAGGCGAAGTTCGCCTTCTTCGCCATGCTGGTCATCGGCGGCATCGCGCCGCTGATCGAGGCCGGGCTGTTCTACTTCGTCGGGCGGCTAGTCGATATTCTCGACCAGCTTCCTGGCGAGCGCAGCTGGCACGCGCTGTGGACCGCCGCCGGGCCTGAGCTTGTTTTCATGATCGCAGTGGTGCTGGTCATCCGCACCGTCGTCGTCGGCCTGTCGGCGCTGGTCAACGAACAGACGATCACGCCGGGCTTCTACAATCTGGTGCGCTGGCAGGCGCACCGGCATGTGTCGCGGCAGTCCTACACTTTCTTCCAGAACGATTTCGCCGGCCGTATCGCGACAAAAGTCTGGCAGGCGGGGCAGGCGACCGGCGACCTGATGGAGAGCTTCATCGAGGTCATCTGGTTCATGCTCATCTATACGGTGACGACCTTGGCGCTGGTCGCCGGGCTGGATCTGCGCCTGGCCGTGCTGGTGGTGATCTGGATTCTCGCTTTCGCCTGGTTGGCCAAGCTCTATCTGCCCTCGATCCGCAGGCATGCCGAGGCCACGGCTGAAGCGGGCTCGATGATCAATGGGCGCATCATCGATTCCTATTCCAACGTGCAGACGCTGAAGCTGTTCTCGGCCGACGGCGACGACCGCTACATCCGGAACGGCTTCGACATCTATCTCGATGCGCTGCGGCCTTTCACCCGCCGGCTGACCGGCGTGCGCATGGCGCTGACGACGCTGTCGGGCATCATGATCACCGCGATTGGCTGCTTTGCCGTCTATCTCTGGGTCGAAGGGTCGATCACCGTCGGCGCCGTCGCGTTCACGCTGTCGCTGGTCTTGCGGCTCAACATGCTGCTCGGACGCGTGATGATGCAGCTCAACGGCATATTGCGAAATCTCGGCGTCCTGGAAAACTCCAAGGCGCTGATCTCGCAGCCGCTTGGCCTTGTCGATGCGCCGGATGCGAAAGAGCTTGTCGTCGCCGGCGGCCGCATCGAGGTGAAGAATGTCGAGTTCCACTACGGCAAGGGTTTTGGCGTGCTGAATGGCATCGACCTTGTGGTCAAGCCTGGCGAGAAGGTCGGGCTGGTCGGGCCGTCCGGTGCGGGCAAGACGACGCTCGCCAACCTCATCTTGCGCCTCTACGACCTCGAGAGCGGCAAAATCCTGATCGACGGGCAAGACGTCGCCGAGGTGACGCAGAACTCGCTGCGCGCCAATATCGGCGTGGTCAGCCAGGACACGGCGCTGTTCCACCGCTCGCTGCGCGACAACATCAAGCTCGGCATGCCGGACGCGACCGAGGCCGAGGTGATCGCGGCGGCGAAGAAGGCCGAGGCGCACGAGTTCATATTGGGCCTGCGCGACAACCGGGACCGTACCGGCTACGAGGCTTTTGTCGGCGAGCGCGGCGTGAAACTGTCGGGCGGCCAGCGCCAGCGCGTCGCGATCGCCCGCGTCTTCCTCAAGGATGCGCCGATCCTGATCCTCGACGAGGCGACCTCGGCGCTCGATTCCGACATCGAGGCGGCGATCCAGGAGAATCTGGCCAGGCTGATGGAGAACAAGACGGTCATCGCCATAGCGCACCGGCTGTCGACCATCGCCGCGCTCGACCGTCTTGTGGTGCTGGACGGAGGCCGCATCGTCGAACAGGGCACGCATGACGAGCTGGTGGCGCTCGACGGGCTCTATGCGCGGCTGTGGAAGCGGCAGTCCGGCGGCTTCCTCTACCACGAGGAAAGCGTGCTGGAAGAGACACGGCCGGCGGAGTAGGGCATGGCAGCGTCGCCTGATATCGGCTACGTCCTCAAGCGGCTGCGGCCAACCGCGCCGGCCTTCGATGCGCTGAAGGAGGAGAGCCGGCTGGAAGGCTACTGGATGCTGGTGCGGCTGGCGGATGGCTGGGCGGGCGGCCGCAACAAGTTCCTGAAACGAGGCGAGGCGCTGTTTGGTGCATGGCATGGCCGAGAACTCGCTGGTGTGTGCGGGTTGAACATCGATCCTTATTTCGAAGGCAGGGACCACGGCCGGGTCAGGTACCTGTTCGTCAGCGCGCGTCATCGCCGCAGCGGCATTGGCCGCATGCTGGTCGAGACCGTCATTGACAGGGCACGTCAGCATTTTGCCGTGCTGAACACCCGCGCGCCACAAGAAGCCTTTGGGTTCTATGAACGGCTTGGCTTCCAGCCGGTGGTGGGCGAAGAATTCGTCACGCACCGCATGATGCTCTCTCAAGACAGAAAAGGAGGCTGAGATGTCACTGCGTCCGCCATCCCTAGGCGCCTCGGCTGCCGAAGCCGCGTTCGACGCCCTCGGCCATGAGATACTGGCTGAAAAGGCCGCAGCGCTCGGCCGTGCCGGCCAACGGGTCGAGGAAACGCTGGCCAAGCTCCGTCAGAACAACGACGACGAGGAGCAGCGACTGCGGCTGCTCAAGGAGGCTGCCGCAGCGGTGCACGCCTATTTCATCCAGCGTGAACTCTGCGGCCTGCGCCGGCATGAGTCGGTCATCCGCGAATACGATATCCCAAGGGCCGTGCTGGTCAGGCTCGGTGCAAGCTAGAGGTCATCAGCCGGCAACAATCATTCCAGCCATTCGGTGATGAAGCTGCCGTTTTCGTGGATGTCGGTCGTTTCGAGCGGGCCTGGGCCGAGATTGGTGAATTTGTGCGGCGTATCAGGCGGCACGATCAGGATCTGGCCGGCCGTGGCCTCGATCTGCTGGTCGCCGATCGTGAACAGGCCGGTGCCTTGCCGGATGATGAAGATTTCACAATAGGGATGCGTGTGCAGGCGCGGGCCGCCGCCAATCTCTTCCTGATAGTTGAAAATCAGGCAGGAGTTGGAGTCGTAGGCGCCGCATTGCAGTTCGCCCTGCCAGCGGCCGGGCGTCCTGGTCCAGGTCTCGCGGTCGATGATGTGTGCCATAGCCTCTAACCCTTCGTCGGTATCCAGGGGTTGAAAAGCTTCACGCCGGTGCCTTCAAAATCCTTGGTGTTGCGGGTCACGACTGTCAAGTTTTTGACGAGCGCGGTAGCGGCTATGAGGGCGTCGCGCTCCGGCTTTGGATCGGGAACGTGGAGGTTTGCGCAACGCACGACAACAGCCTTGTCTATGCTCAATATCCGGTCGTCAAACTGTGGAATGACTCACGGTACATGGTGGCCTGGCGAGTATCCTTCCTCGACAAGAGCAATGTTCCGATTTCGAGTTCCAGGATCGAAATGACCGACATGAAAAAGCTGGCGATGTCGTGGGTCTCTGACCAGGCCAAAACGTTGCGATCGGCCTTGTCCCGACGACGCAGATTCGAAACGACATTGGTGTCAAGAATGAACATCAGTCGAGTTCGGGAATCTTGAAAAACGGTCCTTCCAGGCGAGGTGGTTCCCAGTCGAAATCTGCTTCGGGGCGATCATCGGCAATCGCGTCCGCGAGGCTTCTCGGCTTCTTCTCTAAACGCTGATATTCCTCCATCGACATCAGCACATGGGAGGGCTTGCCGCGGTCGGTAATGATGACCGGCCCGTTCTTGGCTGCCCGTTTGGCATGCGCCGTGTCCTGGTTGAATTCACGGCTCGACATGATGGTTATCGTCTTCGTCGAGATATTCATATCAACACCTCCATCCGGAAGATGTAGACATATTGCTACATTCGGCCAAGCTCGTCAAATTTCTCTTCGTGCGGAACGCCCGCGACAATCTGCCCTTGTGGCCTCAGCCCGCTGGACAAAAACGGGCTTCACGCATAAACCGAAATCCAAATGCCGGAGGAATTCGCTAGCTTGTTCGCCATGCGCTGTCGGGCCGGCGCGATGGAGCGGGGACAAAGCTCGGCCGCCGGCTCGGAAGAGGCGAAAGGATCAGGCACCCGTGAGCGCAACCGACACCCAGGATCCCAACCGTCGTGATTTTCTCTACGTCGCCACCGGCATGGCCGCAGTGGTTGGCGCAGGCGCCGTTGCCTGGCCCTTCATCGACCAGATGCGCCCTGATGCCTCGACGCTGGCGCTGGCCTCGGTCGAGGTTGATGTCGCCTCGCTGACGCCTGGCATGTCGCTGATCGTCAAATGGCGCGGCAAGCCGGTCGTGGTGCGCAATCGCACCGAGCAGGAGATGAAGGACGGCGAAGCCGTGAACCTTGCCGATCTCAAGGATCCTATTGCCCGCAACGCCAATCTGCCCGCCGATGCGCCGGCGACCGATGCCAACCGCACCACGCCCGGCAAGGAAGCCTGGATGGTGATGGTGCAAGTCTGCACGCATCTGGGGTGCATTCCGCTTGGCCAGGAAGGCGATTTCGGCGGCTGGTTCTGCCCGTGCCACGGTTCGGTGTACGATACCGCCGGCCGCATCCGCAAAGGCCCGGCGCCGGAAAACATGGCCGTGCCGGTATTCAAGTTCATTTCCGATACCAAAATCCTTATCGGTTGAGGCAGGGGATAATTCGATGAGCGAGGGACACTCGACCTATACGCCCAAGACCGGTATCGAACGCTGGTTCGACGCCCGCATGCCGCTGCCGCGCATGATCTATGACAGCTTCATCGCTTATCCGGTGCCGCGCAACCTCAACTATGCGTGGACCTTCGGCGGCATCCTCACGATCATGCTGGTGGCGCAGATCCTGACCGGTATCGTGCTCGCCATGCACTATACCGCCGACACCAATCTCGCCTTCAATTCGGTCGAGAAGATCATGCGCGACGTCAATTCCGGTTGGCTGTTGCGCTACATGCATTCCAACGGCGCCTCGTTCTTCTTCGTCGCCGTCTACATCCACATCTTCCGCGGGCTTTATTACGGCTCCTACAAGGCGCCGCGCGAGCTGCTGTGGATCCTCGGCTGCATCATCTATCTGCTGATGATGGCGACCGGCTTCATGGGCTATGTGCTGCCCTGGGGTCAGATGAGCTTCTGGGGCGCCACCGTCATTACCGGCTTCTTCAGCGCCATTCCGCTGGTCGGAAACTGGATCCAGGAACTGCTGCTCGGCGGTTTCGCCGTCGACAACCCGACGCTCAACCGCTTCTTTGCGCTGCACTATTTGCTGCCGTTCATGATCGCCGGCGTCGTCGTGCTGCACGTCTGGGCGCTGCATGTGGTCGGCCAGTCGAACCCGACCGGCATCGAGGTGAAATCGAAAACCGACACCGTTGCCTTTACGCCCTATGCGACCATCAAGGATGCATTCGGCATGATCGTGTTCCTGTTCTTCTTCGCCTATTTCGTCTTCTACCTGCCGAACTTTCTCGGCCATCCGGACAATTACACGATCGCCAACCCGCTGAAGACGCCGGCCCACATCGTGCCGGAATGGTACTTCCTGCCGTTCTACGCGATCCTGCGCGCGATCACCTTCAACATCGGGCCGATCAACTCCAAGCTCGGTGGCGTGCTGTGCATGTTCGGCGCCATCGTCATGCTGTTCCTGGTGCCGTGGCTCGACACCTCCAAGGTGCGCTCGGCGGTCTACCGGCCCTGGTACAAGCTTTTCTTCTGGCTGTTCGTCGCCGACGCTGTCCTGCTTGGCTGGCTTGGCTCGCAGCCGGCGGAAGGTGGCGGTCTGTTGACCCTCCTGATAGGTGAGGTCTCGGGCAACTACGTTGGCTACGCTCAAGCGGCGACACTGTTCTACTTCGCCTTCTTCCTCGTCATCCTGCCGGTGCTTGGCCTGATCGAGACGCCACGCAGACTGCCGAATTCGATCACCGAGGCGGTGCTGGAGAAGAACAAGGGTGCCGGAGGGGGACATCCGGCCGGTGCGACCGCGGCGCCGGAAACCAAAGGCTGAGTGAGAATCTAAGGGGATTTGGCATGAAAAAGATTCTCACCTCGCTCGCCCTGCTAGGCGTGTTTGCCGCTGGCATCGGAGCCGTCGGCAGTGTGGCGATCGCCGCTGAAGAGGCGCACAACGCGGCGGCACCGACGCATTTCCCGATCCACGAGCCGAAGGAGATGGACTGGACTTTTGCCGGTCCGTTCGGCACCTACGACAAGGCGCAGCTGCAGCGTGGCTTGAAGGTCTACAAGGAAGTCTGCTCGGCCTGCCACTCGATGAATTTGGTGGCGTTCCGCACGCTAGAGGACCTCGGCTATTCGGAAGCGCAGATCAAGTCGCTGTCGGCTGAGTACACCATCCATGATGGACCCAACGATGCCGGCGACATGTTCGACCGCCCGGGCAAGCCGTCCGACCATTTCCCGGCGCCGTTCGCCAATGAGGAGGCGGCTGCCGCTTCCAACGGCGGCGCTGCCCCACCGGATATGTCGCTGCTGGCCAAGGCGCGCGGCGTCGAGCGCGGCTTCCCGCGCTTCGTCTTCGACGTCTTCACGCAATATGCGCAGGGCGGCCCGGACTACATCCATTCGCTGCTGACCGGCTACGACGAGACGCCACCTGCCGGCATGGTGATCCCCGAAGGCACCCACTACAATCCATACTTCATGTCCGGCGTGTCGCTGAAGATGCCCAAGCCGCTCTCCGACGGCCAGGTCACCTACGATGACGGTTCGCCGCAGACGATCGACCAGTATTCGCGCGACGTCTCGGCGTTCCTGATGTGGGCGGCCGAGCCGCATATGGAAGACCGCAAGAAGACCGGCTTCCGCGTTCTGGTGTTTCTGCTTCTGTTCGGCGCGCTGATGTATCTGACCAAGCGCAAGGTGTGGGAAGGCGTGGCGCACTAAGCCGCATCTTATTCCTCGGAAATGGAAAGGGCGTCTTCGGACGCCCTTTTTGCTTGCCAAACCGGGCATGGTTCGCATCTTGGCGCAGCAGCCGTCCAGTAAGAAGTCCGTTGGCACGGCGCCATGCGATTGGTATTGCACGCGCGCCCGGCGGATCGCCGGCTAAAGGGGCATTTGGGATCGATGATGCGGCTACGCGACTGTCACAACTTTTCCGATTTCCGGCGCATGGCCCAGCAGCGGTTGCCGGGGCCAATCTTCAACTACATCGATGGCGCGGCCGACGACGAGGTCACCTATCGCCGCAACACCGAGAGCTTCGAGCGCTGCGACCTCGTTCCCAACGTGCTGCGCGGGGTAAGCGAGATCGACATGTCGGTGACGGTGATGGGCCAGAAGCTGGCCATGCCCGTCTATTGCTCGCCGACCGCCTTGCAGCGGCTGTTCCATCATCAAGGCGAGCGCGCGGTGGCCAAGGCTTCGGCCAAATTCGGCACTATGTTTGGCGTGTCCTCGCTCGGCACCGTCAGTCTTGAGGAAGCGCGCAAGATCAGCAGCAGCCCGCAGGTCTACCAGTTCTATTTCCACCGGGATCGCGGCCTCAACCGGGCGATGATGCAGCGGGCGAAAGCGGTTGGAGTCGAAGTGATGATGCTGACCGTCGACAGCATCACCGGAGGCAACCGCGAGCGCGACAAGCGCACCGGCTTTGCCATCCCCTTCAAGCTCAACCTTGCCGGCATGCTGCAGTTCGCGCTGAAGCCGGGCTGGGCGATCAACTATTTCACCCATGAGGGGTTCAAGCTGCCGCAGCTCGACGAGCATGTCGACATGGGCGGCGGCACGATGTCGATCAGCCGCTACTTCACCGAGATGCTCGATCCGTCGATGACCTGGGACGATGTTGCCGAGATGGTCGGACTGTGGGGAGGTCCGTTCTGCCTCAAGGGCGTCATGTCGGTGGAGGATGCCAAGCGCGCCGTCGAGATCGGCTGCAGCGGCATTGTGCTGTCCAACCATGGCGGCCGGCAGCTGGACGGCTCGCGGGCGGCGTTCGACCAGCTGGCCGAGATCGTCGATGCCGTCGGCGACAGAATAGACATCATCATGGATGGCGGCGTGCAGCGCGGCACCCATGTGCTGAAGGCGCTGTCGCTCGGCGCCAAGGCTGTTGGCGTCGGCCGCTATTATCTGTTCCCCCTGGCGGCGGCCGGACAGCCGGGCGTCGAGCGGGCGCTGGAGCAGATGCGGATCGAGATCGAGCGCGGCATGAAGCTGATGGGCTGCAGTTCGATCGAACAATTGTCGCGCAACAACCTCCGTTTCAGGTAATCTCGACCAATGAAATCCTCGCTCGAAGACACGCTGCTCGCCGCGATCCGCACCATTCCGGACTACCCCAAGCCCGGCATCCTGTTTCGCGACATCACCACTTTGCTCGGCAATGCGCGCGCCTTCCGCCGGGCCATCGACGAGCTGGTGCATCCCTATGCCGGGCAGAAGATCGACAAGATCGCCGGCATCGAGGCACGCGGCTTCATCCTCGGCGGTGCGGTCGCGCACCAGCTTTCGGCCGGTTTCGTGCCGATCCGCAAGAAGGGCAAGCTGCCTTACGAGACGGTACGCGTCGCCTACAGCCTGGAATACGGGCTGGACGAGATGGAGATGCACAAGGACGGCGTTGCGCCGGGCGAGAAGGTGATCCTGGTTGACGACCTGATCGCGACCGGCGGCACGGCGGAGGCGGCGGTCAAGCTGCTGAGGCAGATCGGCGCCGATATTCTTGCCGCGTGCTTCGTCATCGACCTGCCGGATCTCGGCGGACGGGCGAAGCTCGAAGCGCTGGGCGTGCCGGTGCGGACGTTGATCGGGTTTGAGGGGCATTAGGGAGTAGGGAGTAGGGAGTAGGGAGTAGGGAGTAGGGAGTAGGGAGTAGGGAG